>CAMGOT010000007.1 GCA_946060685.1 uncultured Bacteroidales bacterium | reverse complement strand
CGGGCCTGACTGGATTTGACAGCGGGACGAGATGGTACGTAAGCATGCGGTGAGCCTGCAGGTGGTCACCATAATCACGGCCTGTGACAATTTATCTGGCGAAAATTCTTACGCTCTCGCTGCCTAATCGAAGTATAGTAGATTGGCTTTATTCCTGTGCAAGGCGCGGGAACGAGACATCACCCAAGAGCCGTTTTCCCCGAGGCTTCTTGACCAGTGTGGTGCGGCATATCGGAGATAGTCGGCGGCAGCCTCGTGCCGCAGATGAAGATTTTTAGAGGATACGGCAGCTGTCGCGGATGTTCTCGCCTCAGACTTTTGCCCGACAATTCCAATAGAGGACTAAGCATGTAGAAAGCGTATGATTTCCCCGTTTGGACGAGGGTTCAATCCCCTCCAGGTCCACACTAAATGAAAGCAGACATCTCCTACACACCGGAAACAGGGTGTAGGAGATGTCTGCTTTTTATCGGGCGGTATGCACTCATTTCGTGTAGGGGCAAGAGTGCCATTTCAATTGTCAAGGCAAAAAAAGTATCTAATCATACTTGCCTATTTGTCTAAACATAACTGGCGACTTTTGATGACGGGCAAAAGTAGAGCTTGGCTCGATGCCCCCCTAAGGGGAAAGTCAACTTTTTGAGCTTTCCCGAGTCGCGACAGAGCAAGGCGAAGCCATGCAGGCACCCTTTGAATAAAGATCATTTACTCATTTATAGAACTCTCCTTAAATGCTCTCAAGATATAAATGAACCAGGAACCTGTCCCCTAACCCGTAAAACTTATCGGTCAAAAAAGAAAACTTTTGGTCAACAAACATAAAATTGACTTTTCTCGGTGGAAAAGTCAATTTATGTTTGCAGAATATGGATTTTTTTTTCTATATTTGCAAAGTATTTTAATATTTACCCATTAATGATTTATTGAACAATGAAATTGTTTGTGAGAAGATTTTATGCCATGTTTTTTGCTGCAATAGCAGCAGTGACCATGGGATTTGTCGTGACATCCTGTTCGGACGACGACACCCCCTCAACTGGTGATGCCCCGCAGTATATCACCAATGAGCAACTGGCCAGGTTAGGCTGCTACACAGACCTGCACCTGCACCTCGACGGCTCCATGTCCATTCAGGCCGCAAGGAAACTGGCCCGGCTGCAAGACATCACGCTCGACATGAGCGACGAGGAATTGCGCAAGCAACTGCAAGTGGAAGAAGGATGCAAGGACCTTGACGAGTATCTGGAGAAATTCGACTTCCCTGGCAAACTGCTCCAGACCTCTGTGGGAATAACCGAAAGCATAAAGATATTGGCTCAGGAGTTGAAGGATATGGGATATATTTATGCGGAAATCCGTTTTGCACCACAGAAGCATTGCCAGAAGGGACTGACCCAGCGCGAGGTGATAGAGGCATCCATCAAGGGCAGGCAAGAGGCCGCCTTGCCTGTCTCGCTCATTCTCTGCTGTATGCGTGGCGACGACACCCATGAAGAAAACCTGGAGACCGTAAGACTTGCTGCCGAATACCTTGACAAGGGCGTTTCCGCCATAGACATTGCCGGTGCTGAGGCACTTTTCCCGACGTCCGCCTTTGCCGACCTCTTCCAGTTGGCAAAGGCAAAGAATGTTCCATTCACTATCCATGCGGGAGAGGCCGACGGACCTGAGAGCGTGAAAGTAGCCCTCGACTACGGTGCCAGGCGCATAGGTCATGGCGTGAGGTCTGCCGAAGACGCATCACTGATGCAACGCCTTGTCGACGAGGGAATAACATTGGAATGCTGCCCGACAAGCAATCTCAATACCGCCATTTTCCAAAGTATATCACTGTATCCCTTCCCGCTGTTCATGGAGAAGAAGGTGAAGTTTACGGTCAATTCGGACAATATGGCCGTGTCAGCCACCAATGTCATCCGCGAGTTCCAGTTGCTCAACAACGCTTTCCATCTTACCACCGACGAAGTGAAGCAACTGCTGGAGAACAGCATCAGCGCATCGTTCGCGTCGGAATCGCTGAAAGAGGAACTGCGTGCGAAAGTGAACAAGGCATTTTTGCAAGACAAATAGAAATAAGGGATGTTCTATAAATTAGTTTTTTATTCATTTAGAAAGTGTTATTATGCTTGGCCACTTTTCAGCCTCTCGCTTGTATCTTCCAATCCTTCAAACACTTACATAGCCCGCTGTGGCTTCGCCGAAGATTGGCTGCGGCTCGGCATAGTCTGAGTAAACTCAGCCTCTGCGCTCACCTTGCACAATCTTTGTGCGCGTTTAAAGGATAGGAATCTACTGTGCGATAGTTCGAAAATTGTCTCAAGCTAATTTATAGAACATCCCATAATTGTAAGAACAAAGATATGATAAGAAAAAGCCTCATGATAGCAGCACTTTTATGCTGCATTGTTATGGCATCGTGTGGCGATGGCGATGTTGCGGAAGAGCACAGGAATATGCAGCCGCAGCCACCTACAGTGATTCTTGACACCGATCTGGGCAATTGCACCGACGACATTCTTGCCTTTCAGGCCCTGTTTTATTTGCAACAGCAGAAAATGTGCAATGTCATCGGGGTCATGGCAAGTATGCAACTGGATAAGGCAAGGGACCTGGCTGACAGGTTCATGCACTACTACAAGATAGACGACACGCCATTAGGCATTCTTCACGGTGAGGAAGAGGTGTTCGAAGTGGCACCTTATTATAATCTTGTGGATTCCACCTGTCAGGACGGAACTCCTCTTCTTACCCCCACAGGCATTCCTCTTAGCCAGCGCCTGCCTGCATGGAAGTTATATCGCAAACTGCTTGCCGGTGCCGCAGACTATAGTGTCGTGATTATATGTATCGGCAAATTCACAAGTCTTGGACAGTTGCTCGACTCCGATCCCGACGAATATTCGACGCTTTCAGGCTATGAGTTGGTCATGAAGAAAGTGAAACGCCTGGAGGCTATGGGCGGATGTTTCACTCCAGTGCTGATGCGCTATCCGTCGGAATCAGACCAGGTGGAGTTCCTTACCGTGGAATACAATGTTGCCGGCGACATTCCCCTGGCGAAGAAGGTCTTAGAGAACTGGCCTACCGACTTGTGCCTCCTGCCGTTGGAAGAGGGGATGAAATTTCCCTCCAACCACAGCGAGGTGCTGGCAGACTATGCATGGCAGCCCGACAATCCCATGTATCTTGTTTATTCCAGATATGACGAATGGGCAAAAGGCGATGTAGGTCAATATTGGTGGGATGCTGAACTTATAGTGCACGCCATACTTGGCGAGGACTGTTTCAACTGTACACGCAGGGGCATACTCTCCATCTCTCCCGACGGCACGACATCTTTCAATCAGTCTGACGCAGGCAAGGCGCATATCATCTCCACCAATGCCGAATATACCCAGTATATATATGACTGGCTAAGAGGGCTCGCCCTGTACAAGCCGTAAGTATTACGCTTGCTTATTCATTTTTGATGGCATGTTACATAAATAGTTGTATTGTCTGACAATGCGTTTTTCAGGGTCTCAACATACTTGGCAAAGTATCTAAACATAAATGGCAATTTATCTTTACATAAATGGCAAAGTATGTTTAGATACTTTTTTCAGCCCTTTAGCGTCTTGTCTTTTCCTGATTTCACCAGACACTTTTTTCTTTCATTAACTGAAACAGTAGAAAACTTGGCATTAGGCATACAGAATCAATAGACACATGCCGTAAAAGCAAACTGTTTTTGTTGACGCAGCAATCATGCTGGACATGCAGAGCCCGGGCTGCTCTGTTCGGAAAGACAGGATGCCCTTCGATGGGGCATCCTGTCTTAATTCAAGTGCGCTGCATCTTTTTACGGCGGGAATTTATACCTGAATACCAATGGCGACAATGCAAGAAAAAAAACAAGGAAAAGATCTGTTTGTCTGACAAACACTGATCATTTCCTTGTTTTTGCTGTTAAGGTGGGTGCTGTATATTTCCATCGTCAGAAGGATACTTGTTTATGGTTTGGCGAACTTATAGGAATCGCCTTAAAATGGTCGGAGTGATGTTATTGACGGCTCTTGATTCTCACTTTCCCGTCTTTAATGTAAATTCCTTGCTCAGCCTGCTTCACCATGCCTCGCAGGTCGTAGATTCTGCTGCTGGTGGAAGGAGTGCTGCATGTGGGTGGATTCAGTCCTGCAGTAATGTTTTCCACTGTCAGGAAATTTCTCCAGTATTCGGCGCTTTTGTATTCCTCCACGCTTTGCTCAGGCACCTTCAGCGTTGCCTGTGTGTAAAGCGACTCATCAAACGGTTCATATTTTGCTGCTGGAGGCACCACTGCAGGACATACGATAGACGTCAGTGCCGGACAATTGGCAATGCCGTGGTATTCAACGTTTTCCAAGCCTGAAGGCAGCGTTATCGTCTCCAGGTCATTTATATCGTAGAGGGCAAAAGGTCCGAAACTCTTGATGGCATCGTTCAATTCCACATGCTTCAGCTTGGTATTGTATGCACAGCAGGAATAGGGCAAGACATCCAGCGGAGCCAGAATCTTCAAGGTCTCCAGTTCCTCCGCTTCCGACAGACACTTTATTGAAAGATATTTCACCGACTTGGGAATAGTGAGTTCCTTGACGCCACTACCGATGATCACGTATTGTCCAAGATCCTCCAATCCCTCAGGCAGTTCTATTTGTGTCAAAGCCTCGCAGTAGGAAAAAGCCCAGTTGGAGATATGTTTCAGTGCAGACGGCAATTCGATTTCCGCAAGTGCGCTGCATTCCTTGAATGCCTCTACCCCGATTCTTTCAAGGTTTTCGGGCAGTTGAACGTCATTCAGCAAGATGCATTCCCTGAAGGCTTCCTTCGGAATGTCTGCAATTTGGCATGCCTTCATATTGATACTCTGCAGGGACTTGCAAACACAGAACGCTTGTTCTCCAATAGTCGTCAGTCCACCGGGGAGGGTCATCGACTTGATTTGTGTACCCGATAAAGCCCCCCTTCCGATTTCCTTTAATCCTTGCGGAAGCGTTATCTCCTCAAATCCACAGGCATAAAAGCATTCTTCACCCAAGGTTTTCACTGATGACGGCAAGGAGATGTTCTTGAGATTTCTGCATGCATAGAACAAATATGGAGGAATGACCTCCACTCCTTCGGGGATGGAAAATTCGCTGATAGCGGTGCTCTGTAATGCACCTTGCCCATAGACCATGATGCTTTCAGTGTTTTTGATTTCCTTCAAGGACTTACAGGAAAGAAAACAGGAGGCGCTTAATTCATGGAAGCCCTTGGGCAGTTCGATGCTCTCGAGCAACCGGCAGAAGCTAAAGGCAGATTCACCAATGGACAGGACGGTCTCAGGGATATTGATTTCGCTGAGTGATACGCATGACTTGAAGGCATCATGGCCTATTTCTCTAAGTCCATTGGGCAATTTGCATGTTTCGACATTGCTGTACATGAAAGCACATGGAGCTATGTTTTCCACACCTTCAGGCACAGTGAATGCACCGGAAGTGGATGTGGGAGCATAGATGAGTTTTTTCCCGTCGGCAGTGTACAGGTATCCATCCTTCATGATGAAATGATTGTTGCCCTCTTCTATGGTTATTGATTCCATGGTAAGTCTGGCAAAGGGATTTCCCTCGATTTCCGTAACGGAAGCGGGAATCTGGAAGTTCAGCAATGACTCGCATCTCATGAAAGTTCCCGTATGTATACTCTTCAGAGAGTTTGGCAATGTAATATGGCTGAGTTTGTTGCAACCTTCGAACATCTTCTCGCTGAGTTCCTCGATTCCCTCCGACAGTTCCACCGTTTCAAGGCTTGTACAAAATTCGAAAGCCTGCTTTCCGATGAACTTCACCGTTGAGGGAATTCTTAGTTCCGTCATACGACAGGCTCCGAATGCCAGCTCGCCAATATATTCAATGCCTTCATGCAAATCCAATGCTTTCAGGCCAGCTTGATAAAATGCCTTTCGGCCTATCCTCTTCACGCTCTTGGGCAACTGTATGGATTTCAGGCTATAACATCCGTCAAACAGGGCCTCCGGAATCTCCTCCATATTTTCAGGAAGTGGCACCTCTTCCACTGAGGTGGACCTGAATGGAGATTTTCCGATGTGCGTTAATCCCGACGGAATATTGATCTGCGTTATGTTTTTGTCATAAGAGAAGGCTTCTGCACCAAGACTGTCGAGACTTTCAGGCAATACGATACCGGAGAGGCTGTCACACAAGTGAAAAGCCATGTCGGCAATGGTCTCCAGTCCATCGGGCAAATTGATTTCCTTTATTGTAGTATAACAGAATGCGAGTTTTCCGATATGCTTGAGGGTTGAAGGCAGCTTCACCTTGGTGATTTTCCTCCAGCCATAAAAGGCAGAATCGGCTACTGCCGTCACGTCGTATGTTACGCCGTCAACAACCGGCTTGGACGACAAGTCCAGCATTCCTCCGCTGATGTTCGCATACTTTTCATAGTCATACTGTGGCGGTGCCTTTACGATGGCAGCCGTGTTGTCGGCATCGTTCAGCCGATAATACACGACGCCTTTCTTCACGAGTTTGTCGGCGGCTACATTTGTTTCCTCTGCCAGTGTTGGACCAGACGCTGCTGCATGGCATGCACATTGGCCTCCCCATGACAATAGTACAAGGAGAAGGCTCCCGATTCCCAGTTGTTTTCTTATTTTCATAATATTTGCTGTTGCTGTTTGTTCCGGTTCCGGTGATGTTTGTGGTCATCTCCTTCACGCGGCCGTCCCTTTGTTTCTTACTTGTTGATTCTCACCTTTCCGCCTTTTATGTATATGCCCTTCTCGGTCTTCATCTCCAGGCCTCTCAGGTCATATATCTTTGAGGTTTCTTTCATGCCCGTGCATGTGGGTGCAGTCAATCCTGCGGGCGTGCTGATGGTGGCAAATTTCTTCCACACCTCGGCAGTGCGATAATCATTCTCGCAGCCTTCGGGCACGATGAGCGCTGCCTGGCTGAACACGTTCTCGTCGAAAGTCTCTCCCTCGACAACGGGTGGATTGGCAGAGCGGCATTCCACCCGTTCTATCTGCGGCGAAGCGGAGAAATTGTCGCTGAGGCGGGTGAGGGTGGAGGGGAGCGTTATCTGCCTGAGATTCTCACACTTGACGAATGCGTAGTCGGGAAGTTCTGTGAGGCTTGTCTGTGAAAAGTCAACGCTCACGCTTTGGATGCCGCCAAAGCAATACTCCCCGAGCCGCTCCACTGAAGCGGGCAGACTGAGATGACTGATATTGCAATATACCATAGCAGCATATTCTATGTCCTTAATGGAGGAAGGTATGTTGAGGTCTTCCAGGCTTGTGTCGGCCCAGAAAGCCCACATGCCCAGTTGCTCCACGGTATTGGGCAATACCACTTGCTTCAGTTGGTCGCATTTGTAGAACATAGCTTCGGGAATTTCTTTCAGCGGGCTTTTAATGTCGCAGAATGTCAATGGACACTCCTGGAACGCACAGGCACCAATCTCGCTGACACTCTCCGGCACGACAACAGAGGTGAGTCCTGAGAGGGCGAAAGCTCCGAAAGCGAGTGTTGTAAGGCCTTCGGGAAGTGTAATCTCCTGGAGGTTTTTACATGCTACGAATGCCTGTTCGTCGATGCTTCTCACCGTTGAAGGCAAATTGATGCTTTCCAATGAGCTGCATCCGTTGAAAGCATGGCTGGGTATGGCGGTCAATCCCTCATGGAGGCGGACTGTCCTGACTTTGCTGCCGTTGAAATGGAAAATGGTACAACTCGACGGCACATCAGCATACTCTAAGCCGCTGGAAGAGAAGGCACCGTTGCCTATTTCCTTCAATCCCTCAGGAAAGTTAATCTGGTTGATGGCTGACCTGTTGAATGCCCATGCACCGATGGATTCTATCGTGGCGGGAAGATTGACAGATTCCAGTGCATAGCATTTATAGAAGCAGTAGTAAGGAATTTCCTTCAATCCTTCAGGCAGAGTGATGCTTCGAAGGCTATAGCATTCGCTGAAAGCCTCCTTGCCAAGAACCTTGAGCCGTGGCATGTCGATGGCGGTGATGTTTGTTTCTGCCAGAGCGGACGAACCTATATATTCGATGGCTTCAGCATTGGCAAGTTCTTTGAGGGGCCGAGAGCAGAACACATTGTTGCCCAATGCGTTGATGCCATCGGGGACGGTGAACTTTCCGTCCGTGATAGCGCCATCGGGCACCGTAAGCAGCCAGCAGCCGTCTTCTCCCCTGTCGTTGATGAGCATCCCGTCTTCCAGCCTTATCTTATTGTCGTTGCCCGCAACGACAACTTGAGCGGTTTGCGGAATCTGAGGGTCTCCCGTCAGCACTTCAAGGCTTGAAGGGACGGTCAACGTGGTGAGAGCATCGCAAAAGGAGGCTATGCCTGTACCTACGAACTTCGCAGAAGCAGGGATTGTGATACTCTTCAGATTGGAGCAGAACTTGAAGCACTCATCACCTATTTCCACTACGCCCTCGGGGATATTGATGCTCTCGATAGCCGTTCCGTACAGAAACTGTCTTGGCCAGTGAGTAAAAGTTGCGGGAATCGAAATCTCCTTTATGGGTGCTGCACTGAAAGGAGCCGCACCTATTTCCTTGACGGTAGAAGGAATCTCGAAACGCTGCAATTGGGTGTTGGCAAAGGCACATATTCCTATATACTCTATTCCCTCCGGCAAATTGACGCTCTCAAGGTTTTCGCATGCGCAGAAACAGAAGTCCGGAATGGACTTCACAGATGAGGGAATGGTCAGCGTACGGATTGTGGTGTATGCAAATGATGAATTCCCAAGTTCTGTCAGTCCCTCAGGCAGCGTCAGTTCCTCTATGGGACACCATTCAAATGCCCTGTCCCCTATCTTCAGTCTTTTCACTTTTTTGGGGAAAACGACTCTTGTGAGACAAGGAATGTCGTCGCCATAGCCGAAGGCATCCTCGCCTATTGTCTCTATGCTGTCCGGGAGCACTATTTCCTCCAACTTTGAGTACGGGAACGCTTTGTTGCCTATCCGCTTGATGGTGGGTGGCAGTTGCACGCTTTCTACGGGAACGATAAAAGGGTTGTCGCCGATGGCTGTCACGGTATAGACTTTGCCGTCGGCCTCCACCGTCTTTGGCACGACAATATTCACAGGATTCTCGCAGAACCGGTTTCTTGTCAGTTCCGCAGTCATCGTCTCGTCAAAACAGCGGAAACACAATTTCCCTACGTACACTTCCGTGTCGGCCTGTATCTGCATGGCATGCAGCAATGCCACGAGTATTGCAATGACAGTACATTTCGTTTTGTTGATACACATATTAATTCCTTTTTTCTGTTGTTTTAATTCCTTTTTTCTGTTGTTGCTTGCTGATGATCACCCTGCCGCTTAGTCCATAGAGACCTTATACAGTGGTGGTTTTTGCCGTCAAGTCCGCAGTACTCGGATGAGCACTGAGGGCGATTCTGATGTTGCTGATGGCCGTTTCCGCATCCTGTGGGATGCTGCAGGATGCGTCGTTTGTGCCGGCAGTGTTTTCGAGCGATTCATCCTTGTGCGATTGTTTTTCTTGTCTGCATAAAAACCTTTGGGCAAGGGGTTAATGAGCATAGGTTCTGACGATGCAAAAATACAGACAAATTTGTAAACAAATGGTTCAAATTCTAAAAAACTATCGGTCAAAACGGAAATAATCAACATTTTTTCCGTTTTGACCGAATATTTGTTAAGGGGAGGGGAGGCAGGCAGGGCATTCCCCGACAGTTTTTTCTTACGGTGGGTTCTATAAATTCGCTTTGGCAGATTCTTGAGCCATTTTCGAGGCCTGATTGCAAGTGAAAGAGGGAGCGTAGTGAACTGCGTGACCGGATTTACTTGCCATCAGGGCCGAGGCTGCACCCAAAAGATGGCAAAACGCCCCTTCCCCCACACACAAGACGGTGGAAATTTGTAGAACCCGCCTTATGCTTCCTGTGAGACCTCCGTTTCCCTTAATCGCTCCAGCATATAATCCCTTGGACTTACGCCCTTCACCTTTCTGAAATGACGGTTGAATGAGGAAATGGAATTGAAACCGCACTTCATGGAAATGTCGGCCATGGTGCGCTTGTGGGGCTTTGTCATGGCGTCCATCATGGTGCAGGCCTCTTCTATGCGAAACCGGTTCACATACTCGTGAAACGTGGTGTTAAGGCTGTTGTTCAGATAGTCGGAGAGATAGGTCTTGTTGGTGCCTATCTTTACGGAAAGGTCAACGATGCTGAGTTTCGGCAGGAGATAGAGTTTCTGCTCTTCCATCAGTTGCTGCAGCCGTAGCGCAATAATTCTGTCACGTTCCTGCCTGATGATACCATTCTGGGCATCCGTGTGATTGTCGGGATTGTCGTCTTTGGCACTTTCTTCTTCGGGATTCCCCTGATGGCAGAGAGAATCGACAGGTTCGGTGGGAGCATCCCCCTCCCTGGCCTTGTCCTTGCGTGCCAAAAACATCTTCAGCACCCGGTGCCTCCTGGCGAACACGAATATCACCGACCAGAGAATCACACCGGTCAGGTTGAAAATGATTTCGCTGATCCAGGTGGTTTCCCTAAACGACAACGAATACAGGACATTCGTGCCAAAATAGGCATAGCAGGAGAACAGGACCCATTGCACGTCGATATTTTCGGTATAGGAATAGTTGTCGTACATCAGCCTTCGGTATCTCGCGGCAAATATGGTCAGACCAATCACCGTGGCAGCTGAGATGGAATAAGCCACAAGCTCAGCCGCGCATTCCACGATTTGCGAAGGCCAGACGATGAAAGCAGGGACGAAAGAAAACTGGATGGCTATGGCCGTCGCCAATTGCCTGTTGGTCACCTTGCCCGGCCTCACCACTTCCAGGAAAAAGGCGGCAAGCACTGGCACATAAACGATGTCGGTCAAGCGGGACAGGCTGTTCAGATAGGCAGAATACTTCAGGGAGTCGAACGTGAACAGGATATCTTTTGCATAGCCAATGGATATCAGCACTGAGGCTGCATAGAGAAGTCTCATCATGCGGCTTCGTTTCCTGTATCTTCGGAGCAGAAAGCTCCAAAATATGTAACACAGCGTGACCACACCACGAGTGTAGTGTGCCAGGGCTTCCAGAGTGTGTATGTCGGATTCTGTCATGATGTTCTGTTTTGTTCGGGCACTTGGTTTGCGCCCCGTTATCTGAGAGGCCACGATACTTTTTTCAGCCCTTTTTTGCCTTTTTACGGTGGGAATTTATACCTTTTTTTGCCTTGACAATTGAAATGCGCTCTTGTCATGTAGGGGGGAAAGAGTGCCATTTCAACAAGAGCATCATTTCAAAATGTTGTTTTTTTTGAAAAGTTCATGATGGCAATAGTTTAGGGGACAAAAATAGCCGACAGGTATTATCTCATCCCATTGTGTGGAAAGGAGTTTACCTGTCGGCTATTGTGCGCAAAAACCGTTCCTTACTTTGATAGAAGATTCTTTTAATCCATCTTCAGAATCAAGCAAGAGGAAGTGAGTCGTTCGGGGCTCGAACCCGAGACCCATACATTAAAAGTGTATTGCTCTACCTACTGAGCTAACGACCCGTTTGCCCTCTGTGTTTTTGCGTGTTTGCGAGTGCAAAGGTACGGCGTTTTATTGGAATGGACAAGAGAAAATGTCGTTTTTTTTGCTTTCATATCGTTTTTTGCGTATCAAATGCAAAACGGATGCAATAAAACATGGAATAATCTGCCTGAATTGGCAGGAAATGACTAATTTTGCAAGTAGAATTTATATGGGGTGTTCTAAAATATAGCCTGACCGTGCAGACACCCCTTGAATGAGAAGATAATTACCAATTTATAGAACACCCCTTACTCTGATTTATGAAAGGTATCGTATTAGCAGGAGGTTCGGGCACTCGCCTTTACCCCATCACAAAGGGAATCAGCAAGCAGCTTATGCCCATTTACGACAAGCCGATGATATATTATCCCATCAGTGTGTTAATGCTGGCCGGTATTCGGGAGATTCTGGTCATCTCCACTCCATTTGACCTTCCCGGTTTCAAGCGTCTGCTGGGCGATGGAAGCGACTATGGTGTGAAGTTCGAGTATGCCGAGCAGCCCTCTCCCGACGGCTTGGCACAGGCTTTCACCATTGGTGCCGATTTTGTGGGCGAGGACAGTGTATGTCTTGTGCTGGGCGACAACATCTTCCAAGGAGCGGGATTTGCCGACATGTTGCAGGAAGCCTTGCGTACGGCCGAGGAAGAGAAGAAGGCCACCGTGTTCGGCTATTGGGTGAATGACCCGGAACGCTATGGTGTGGCAGAATTTGATGGAAAGGGAAACTGCCTTTCTATAGAAGAAAAGCCCAAGGAGCCCAAATCGAATTATGCCGTAGTGGGGCTCTATTTCTATCCCAACAAGGTACTTGATGTGGCTGCACATATCGAGCCCAGTGCACGAGGCGAGTATGAAATCACCACCGTGAACCAGCGCTTCCTGGAGGATGGTGAGCTGAAGGTGCAGACGCTGGGACGTGGATTCGCATGGCTTGACACGGGTACGTTCGATTCGCTTTCTGAGGCATCCACCTATATTGAAGTGCTCGAAAAGCGACAGGGACTGAAGGTGGGATGCCTGGAAGGTATAGCCTACCGGAAAGGATGGATCACCGAGGAGCGAATGAGGCAGCTGGCACAGCCGATGCTCAAAAATCAGTATGGGCAGTATTTGCTCAAGGTCATCGAGGATGTGAAGCGTTTTGGGCGTGATGCCATAGCATTTTAAAATTCCCCACACACGAGAATCATGGAAATCATCACGACAAATCTTGAGGGAGTGCTCATCATGGAGCCCAAGGTGTTTGAGGATGCCAGAGGCTATTTCTTTGAATCGTTCTCCCAGCGCGAATTTGATGCCAAAGTAGCCCCAATACTTGGGCATACGATACACTTTGTGCAGGATAACGAGTCGAAATCGAGCTATGGAGTCATGCGTGGCCTGCACTACCAGCGCATGCCCTATACGCAGAGCAAACTGGTGAGGGTGGTGCAAGGCACGGTGCTCGATGTGGCAGTGGACATACGCCACGGAAGTGCCACGTTCGGACAGCATGTGGCTGTGGAACTGTCGGAGGCGAACCATCGGCAGTTTTTCGTGCCCCGAGGCTTTGCCCACGGTTTTGCCGTGCTGAGCGATACGGCCGTGTTCCAGTATAAATGCGACAATTTCTACCATCCCGAAGCAGATGCCGGCATCAGCATTCAGGATGAGACGCTGGGAATCGACTGGCGCATACCCGTGGCAGATGCCCTTCTTTCGGAGAAGGACCTGAAGCATGCACGGCTGGCTGATGCCGTAAGGGACTTTGACATCAACGACAAACTCTATTGACATGAACATACTTGTGACAGGTGCCAACGGACAGTTGGGCAATGAAATACGGCTGGCGAGCCAGCACTCGGACGACTCCTACATCTTTACTGATGTCAATGAGGCAGAGGGGGTGGAGACACTTTTTCTTGACATCACCGACCTTGAGGCCGTACGCGCCATGGTGCGGAAGTATGGGATAACGGCTATCGTGAACTGTGCAGCATTTACCAATGTGGATGCCGCAGAGACGAACGAGGCATTGGCAGAGAAACTCAATGCCGTGGCGCCGGAGAATCTGGCACGTGCCATGAAGGACGTGGATGGTCTGCTGGTGCATGTCTCTACCGACTATGTGTTTGGCGCCGACCCTTATAATGTGCCGTGCCGTGAGGAGCAGCAAGGTACTCCTACAGGAGTTTATGGACTGACCAAACTTCATGGCGAAGAGCGCATCATGGCGGCAGGATGCAAGTTTCTGATATTCCGTACGGCATGGCTTTACTCAGAATTCGGAAGGAACTTTGTAAAGACGATGCTGGGCCTGATGCGTTCGCGGGATGAATTGAAAGTGGTGTTCGACCAGTGCGGCACTCCCACATATGCTTACGACCTTGCAACCGCCATTGTGGGAATTCTGGCGAAACGGCAGTTTGAGGGGCATACGGGAGTGTATCATTACAGCAATGAGGGAGTGACCTCCTGGTATGACTTTACCAAAATGATAGCCGGCATCGTGGGCGAGGATTCCTGCAAGATTCGTCCCTGCCACTCGTCGGAATATCCATCGCCCGTTGTGCGTCCGGCATACAGTGTGCTCGACAAGACAAAGTTCAAGGCGACTTTCGGCATGGAAGTGCCCTATTGGGTTGATTCGCTCAGAGCATGCCTGAAGAATATGGGCGAGCCGGTTTGTCGCTGACGGCAAGGCATCATCTTCTGCCCCCTTATACCCCAGATTATTTCTCACCAATATATATATATAAATATGTATAAGCGCAATATCCTGATTACGGGCGGTGCCGGCTTTATAGGTAGCCATGTGGTACGCCTGTTTGTCAACAAATACCCTGAATATCGTATTGTCAATCTCGACAAACTCACATATGCCGGCAATCTTGCCAATCTCCGCGATGTGGAAGACAAGCCCAACTATCGCTTTGTCAAGATGGACATCTGCGACTTTGAAGGCGTGATGCACCTGATGGAAGAGGAGCATATCGATGGCATCATCCATCTTGCAGCCGAGAGCCATGTCGACCGCAGTATCAAAGATCCCTTCACGTTTGCCCGAACCAATGTGATGGGCACGCTGACACTTCTTCAGAGTGCAAAACTTTATTGGGAAAGTCGTCAGGAGAAGTTTGAAGGCAAGCTGTTCTACCATATCTCCACCGATGAAGTGTATGGCGCACTTGACCTGACGCATCCTGAGGGTGTGAAACCGCCTTTCAGCACTAGGGCATCGTCCGACCATCATGAGGCATACGGCGAGGAGTTCTTCCTGGAGAGCACCAAGTATAATCCGCATTCGCCCTATAGCGCGTCAAAGGCATCGAGCGACCATTTTGTGAGGGCTTACCACGACACGTACGGTATGCCCACCATCGTGACCAACTGCTCCAACAATTATGGGCCCTATCAGTTCCCGGAGAAACTCATTCCCCTGTTCATCAACAACATCCGTCACAGGAAGCCTTTGCCCGTGTATGGGAAGGGGGAGAATGTGCGCGACTGGTTGTTCGTGGAGGACCATGCCCGTGCCATTGATGTCATCTTCCATCGTGGAAAGGTGGCAGAGACCTACAATATCGGTGGATTCAACGAGTGGAAGAACATTGATATTGTAAGGACCTTGATTCGCACGGTCGACCGTCTGCTCGGACGTACGGAGGATGAGGACATGAATCTCATAACGTATGTCACCGACCGTTTAGGCCATGATATGCGTTATGCCATCGACAGCCGCAAACTGCAGGCGGAATTGGGATGGGAACCCAGCCTTCAGTTTGAGGAGGGAATCGAGAAGACCGTGAGATGGTATCTCGACCATGAGGCTTGGATGGACAATGTCACTTCCGGCGATTACCAGCGCTACTACGAGGATATGTACAAGGGGCGTTAGCCTCTCTCTTCTTTGCTGACAGGGCAGCGAATAGACGGGAAAATTATACAGCAAGAGGCGGAGTGCCATATGGGCAGCTCCGCCTCTTGTCTTGATGGGTCAGGGGGATGCAGAAAGGGAAAAGAGTGTTGCCGACTCAGGCTGCCGAAGGCAAAAGATGCAGGATGTGATCAATAGCCTAAGTCATCCCACCATTTGGAATCGCATTGCAGATGCTTGGCAAACCATGCCAGGATGGCTTCCATCCATTGCTGGCGTTTATTGTAGTCGTTAATGATGTGGTCCTCACCGTCCACCTGAATGTAGGAGACCTCGCGTCCGAGCATTTTCAATGCCGTGAAGAGCTGCTGGCTCTCGTTGGTGGGTACATTGGTATCGGTAGTACCATGCAGTAGCAGGATGGGCGTATGAATCTTGTCGGCGTTGAAGAGGGGTGAGTGCTCCGTGAAGAGTTTGGGATTATTCCAGGGGAACTGTCCGTATTCTGCCACCTCGCCATAACTGTAGCCCCAGTAGCCGCCACCCCAATAGGAGGCAATGTTCGAGATACCTGCATGGCTGACGGCAGCCGCAAAGATATCGGTACGGGTCTGGAGATATTGAGTCATGAATCCGCCATAGCTGGCTCCCATACATCCCACTTTAGAGGCATCCACGTAGGGATGCTCCTGGCAGAAGCGCTTTACGCCTTCGATGATGTCATCGCTGCTTTCATCGCCCCAAGTTCCCACATGGCGTGCTGCAAACTCCTGTCCGAAGCCGGATGCTCCTGAAGGTTCCAGCACCAGTACCACATAGCCCATGCTGGAGATGGCTGCAAGAGGATAGGCATAGCGCTGGAGGCGGGAAGTGGGAGAGCAGCCTCCATAGTAGTAGACAATCATTGGATAGTGGGCATCTTCCTTGAAGTCTGGTGGCAGGAAGAAGAATCCCTTTACCCTGTCGCCTCTTGAAGCCTGGAATGACCATTCCGTGCAGGAGGGAACTTGGAGGTCGGGATAGAGTGTTTCCCACAGGAGGTTGCCATGAGGTTGGCAGTCAGGACGCACAGCCTTTTCCGTGACGGCAATGGTCTCTCCACGCACGATGGCTGTGCCATAGGTGGAGCGGTCCTCGTAAGGCTTGAGCTTAGGGTTGAGAATCGTGGAATAGGCCGCCACACACTTTGTGCCTGTCTGTCCGGAGAAGATGCAGCGGGGGGAGCGAGTGTTGGCAATCGCCACGGAGAGCAGATAGCTGACCGGCAGGTCAAAGCGTCTGCGCTCCAGGGTCAGAGGATTCAGCATCCAGAGTGTACGGTCATAGCCGTCCTCGCATGTGAGATAGAGCAGGCCGTCGGAGGTGTTGACCATCACTTTGCCGACCGAGGGCTTGAAGCCTCCTGGCAGCAGATGCCGTGCCTCTCCTTTTTCTACATCATAGAGGAAGAGGGTAATCTGATAGCTCATCGGGTGTTGGCCTTCGCAGACTTCTGACCCCACACCGTCAAAGGCAGCTCCTGTGGCGCTGAATAGGATATTCCTGCCGTCGGGGGCATACTGGGCATCTTGAATCCATTCCGCATCCTTCAGCAGCACGGTAGTAGTACCCGTCTTGACGTCATATTCCATGATATCGGTACGATCCATGGGCAGGCGTGTAGCATCGTGATGGGCGGTACTCATGAGAAGTCGAGAGCCGTCCGGTGCAATGTCGCGTACAAAGCAGCTCTCACGTCCGAAGGTGATGCGCTGGAGTACACCCGTATTGAGGTTGAGGATGAAGGGGTCTGTACGGTCGCGCCATCCAGGCATACGGTCGTCGGAGTCGTAGAGGCTTTTTAAAGCACCCTTGGGCTTGGGACCTTCATTGGGGCGTGAAATGATGACGAAGGTCTCGTCGGGGCTCATGCGGAAATTTCCGTCGGGCAAGGCTGTGGCGAGTGTAGTCTCTGCCATGGTAGCCAGGTCAAGCGAGATGAGTTCCAGTCCGTTGCTGCCTTTTCGGGTGAAATAGACGGCATCACGATTGCGGAACCATTGAAAACGCCGGTAGTCGCCCGTGTAGATGACGCGCCCTGTTGTGAGGTCAGTCAATTGGGTGGTCCAGATGGACTCTCCTCCCCGAAGTACATTCTGATAATGCGTGATGCCATAACGTCCGGAAGGCGACAGTTCCACACCGCCATATCTTGGACCATGGGCGTTGATGTCGAGGTCGTAAAAGCGCGGAGTAGTGGGATTGATGGTGATATGGCTAAGGTCCTCGCCTGTGATTTTAAGGGCGAAGGTATCGGGTGCCGCTCCTGAAGGAACATAGTCGAGAATCGTTATCTCATGGCGTCCGGGAATCAGTCGCAGTTCGTCCTTGACTTCTTTACCATCCAGGTATACAGCATTTTTCTTCAAGGCGGCCGCATCTATGCGGCACTTTGTGAAGCGGCGGGTGTCGATGTCAAAACGTAGTGTAGTGAGAGAAGCCGTGGAGTCGGCAGCAGCACATCCGACAGTTTCGCCCTGATGGAGGCTTTTGGCAGAGGCCGATGATGGTCGGAGTGCCAGAGTGGCATTGTTCTTCAGAATTTCTGCGGCATCATATTTCGAGCCGGAAAGGGTGGTGGTGTCTGTCAGCCATGTCTTTTGCAGGAGGTGTGGCCCCTCGATGCAGGCGTGGCCTACGCTGAGAGTGTCGGCCTGCATGGCGGAAAACATACAGAGAGAAAGGAGAAGGGACATGATATTGGGGGTATTAGGTGAATACTTGGTGTGCTGGAAACCGGAGGAATATCCAGGGGCTTGAAAGCCGAGAGTTAGTTGGTGCGTTGTGCCGCCAGGGCAGAGAAATCCTTCTTGCGAAGTTTGAAAGAATTGGTCAGATAGCGGTCGCGCACCACTTGGTTGGCAGCAAGTTCATCGGGTGTGCCGTGAAACAGGATTTTTCCTTCGAAGAGCAAGTAGGCACGGTCGGTGATGCAGAGGGTCTCTTCCACGTTGTGGTCGGTGATGAGGATGCCTATACCCATAGATTTCAGTTTCCATACGATAAACTGTATATCCTCAACGGCAATGGGGTCGACTCCGGCAAAAGGCTCGTCGAGCATGATGAATTTCGGGTCGATAGCCAGACAGCGGGCAATCTCCGTACGTCGTCGTTCGCCTCCCGAAAGTTGGTCGCCCATGTTTTTTCTCACTTTCTGCAGACGAAACTCATTGATGAGGCGCTCCAGCATTTCATGCTGTTCATCCTTAGTTTTTCCCGTCATCTCAAGTACGGATGAGATATTGTCCTCCACACTCATTTTCCGAAATACGCTTGCCTCCTGTGCAAGATATCCGATACCAGCTTTTGCACGCCTGTAGACGGGATATTTTGTGATTTCCTGGTTGCCGAGAAAGATGCGTCCGCCATTGGGCACTACGAGTCCGGTAGTCATATAGAAAGATGTGGTCTTTCCAGCGCCGTTCGGCCCCAACAGTCCTACGATTTCCCCCTGTCTGACGTTGAAGGAGACATTGTTCACGACTGTTCGTTTGCCGTAGCGCTTGACGAGTCCCTCCGATCTCAGTACAAGAGCTTCCTTTTCGGATTCGCTTTCTTCTTCCCTATGTCCTGTCTCTTCCCGTGCTTCGGTATCGGGATTCTGCTGGTTGACATCGGTGGCAGAAATGCAGGCATCGAAGCCCTGGGGCTCAACATCGGCAGTCGAAGCGCTGTCGGGATGGAGCGGAGTGTTATATTCGGAATGGTTCATGATGGGATGGTTTGTGTGCCAGTAGTGGCGAATCTGGGGAGAATGTCCCCCCGGGGGGAAAGTAAAACACAAAGGAGCAGCCCTTCTTGCGAGGAACCGCTCCTTTTGCGAGGTACCTGGCGGATTCGAACCGCCGTTGACGGTTTTGCAGACCGTTGACTAAGCCACTCATCCAAGGTACCGTGAGTGCTGAATTGCGATGCAAAGGTACGGCGAGATTCTCATTCCCGCAAGCAATAAAGTGTTTTTTTAAGAAAGAATGCTGGATATCTGGTGTTTTTGATAATAGCAAGTAGCAAAGAGCATGCTATTGCTTAAAATTCGCTCGTAAAATGGAATCGGATGTGTTCGAAGTCCTGCTGTGCCATACTGAGCACATAGCCCGAGTCGGCAAGGAAGACATCGCGGCCATCACGATCCTTGGCCATATACTGGTATTTGCGTTTTTTGAAGTTCTCCAGCTCAGCCTCAAATCCAGGCTGGCACTCTATCCAGCAGGCTTTGTAGAGGCTGATGGGCTCCCAGCGGCAGCGGGCGTTGTATTCATTTTCCAGTCGATATTGAATGACCTCAAACTGCAGTTGTCCGACAGTACCGATGATTTTTCTTCCATTGAACTGGTTGACGAACAGCTGTGCTACACCTTCGTCCATCAGCTGGTCGATGCCTTTTTGCAGTTGTTTGGTCTTCATGGGGTCGGCATTCTCGATGTACTTGAACATTTCCGGTGAGAAGGACGGGAGTCCTCTGAAGTGCATGATTTCGCCTTCGGTGAGCGTGTCGCCAATCTTGAACGTTCCTCCGCTGTCGGGCAGTCCGACAATATCGCCCGGCCATGCCTCATCGATGGTCTCCTTGCGCTGTGCCATGAATTGGGTGGGGGAGGAGAAACGCAAGGTCTTTCCCGTGCGTACCTGAAGGTAAGGGGTATTGCGGGTGAAGCGTCCGGAGCAGACTTTGCAGAATGCAATGCAGGAACGGTGGTTCGGGTCGATATTTGCAGTAATTTTAAAGATGAATCCGCTGAACTTGCTTTCCTCGGGATTGACGGTACGCTCTTCGGCCAAAGTGGTGCGGGGTGAGGGTGCAATTTTCACGAAGCAGTCCAGAAGTTCTTTTACACCGAAATTGTTCAATGCAGATCCGAAGAATACGGGAGCAATGTCGGCGTTCAGATAATCATCGACATTAAATTCCGGGTACACTCCGTCCACCAGTTCAAGGTCATCGCGCAGGTGGGTAGCATGGTCTTCGCCAACGTTGGCTTCCAGTTCTCCTGGGGCATTGATATCTACGCTCACTTTCTCCGTCACCTTCTGCTTGTCGGGAGTGAAGAGATTGAGTTGCTGCTCATATATATTATATACGCCTTTGAATCGCGCTCCCTGCCCGATGGGCCATGAGAGCGGTCGCACGCTGATTTGCAACTCCTCCTCCAGTTCGTCGAGCAGGTCAAAGGGGTCCTTGCCTTCACGGTCCATTTTGTTGATGAAGATAATGACAGGAGTCTTGCGCATACGGCACACCGTCATCAGTTTTCGGGTCTGCGTCTCCACGCCCTTAGCCCCATCTACAACGATAATCACGCTGTCCACAGCCGTGAGTGTTCGGAAAGTGTCCTCCGCGAAGTCCTGGTGTCCTGGAGTGTCAAGAATATTCACTTTGTACGGCTGTGCGGAGGGTTCTGCCCCATTGGGAAGATAATCAAATTCCATGACGGAGGTGGTGACGGAGATTCCGCGTTGCTTCTCGATTTCCATCCAGTCGGAGGTGGCAGTTTTCTTTATTTTATTGCTTTTGACGGCACCTGCCACTTGAATTTGTCCTCCGAAGAGCAGGAGTTTTTCGGTCAGGGTTGTTTTTCCCGCATCGGGGTGTGAGATGATGGCGAAGGTTCGCCGACGTGCTATTTCTGCGTGCATGATTCTGTTTAGGGATGTGCTATAAATAAAAACGTGAGTTCGATGAATGCTGAGGGAATCAAGATTTGTCAGATAACGCCACATTATTTTGCTGCGCTGTCGATGTATGTTCACTTCATTGCCGATAAGGTTATTAACCTTGCGGCTTTAAGATTAATAACCTTACGGCTGTAAGGTTAATAACCTTGTCGGCGATACAGTAGTATAGGTTTGTTTTTCCTGTTAGCTCAAAGTCATCGAGCTTGCGTTTAACGGATAAATATATATATGGGGTGTTCTATAAATTAGTAAATGATATTTTATTCAAGTGGTGTCTGCTTGGCTTCGCCTTGCTCCTTCGCGCCTCGGCCATTCAAGCTCGCTTGATGGCTCTCGGCTTGGCGTCGCTTGGTCGCTTTTCCATCTCTCGCACAGTATCTTTTTGCTTTTCAAGCACTTACATAGCCCGCTATGCGCGTGCTTGAAAAACAAAAACCTACTGCACGACAGAAAAAAATCGCCTCAAGCTAATTTATAGAACACCCCATATGTGTGTGTATCGTTCAAAAGGGTGTCGGCTTAGTGGCCTGGATTTGACTCTATGATTTTGGTGCTTCAAGCTAATCTTAGAGCGTCGTCCCCCTATTTGTTCTTTTTTCTTTTTCTGATGGTGAAGAGGTCCTTAAACCTCGTGAAGTCGCGTTTGAGCTGCAGGCCTACCCCCTGTGTGGTCAGGGTGGATTTGGTGAAGTAGCGGTCGTTGGTCTCGGAGTAGGCTCTCACGCTGACTGTGCCTTGAGGAGTGATGAGATATTGCATGTCGAAATCGCCCACGAAGTTCGTGGTGGCAGCCTGACGGTTTGAATAGCCGAAGTTGCCGTTGATGAGCAAGCGGTTGTTGAGCAGACGGCTGGAGACGAGGCCCTCCACCTCTGTATCGTTCCATCCCATCTGTCCGGTGGAGATGTTTGTGCCGAAGGTCCAATTGCTTGAGCCGATGGCATTTGAGATGATGCTGTTCAATTGTGAGGAAAGGGTAGAGGAGAGGAGGGAATTGACCATAAGGGTGGATTGCGATGGACCAGCCTCCGTGGTACTGAGATTGTAGGCATAAAAACGCCCTACGCCCAGAAGATACAGCACCTGCATCGTGCGCTCTTCATCGGAAGCGATGAGATTTCGCACCATCTGCTTTTCGTCTTCCGACACATTGGGAAGGTCGAAATCCAAGTCAAACTGCATGTTCGCCACCTCGCCATAGATATTGACAAGACAATCCACCCGTGTGGTGTTGTTGGCAAATCCGGTTCCGATATTCAGGTCGGCCAGCGAAGCCGAGTTCACTACATAGCGTGCCTTCACCTTCACCTCGGCAGTTGTGGGGTCGCCATAGAAATTCACTTGGCCGTCGGGGAGGATGTCGAATTTTTTCCGCTGTGCCAGCATGGGGATGTTCAGACCGTACGTTCCGCGTTCGATGTTGTAGGTTCCAAACATCTTGAAGCCGCTTTTGTTGTGGTAATTGGCCTGGATAGGGCCTTGGCCGTAGACGGTGATGGCATCTCCGCTCTTGTCGTCCGTGATAAGGTGCAGGCAGGATTGAGGGTCAACGTCCACGCTGAAGAAGAGGTCGATGTCGGTTTTGCCGTTATCTTGCTGTACGGCAGCAACGTTTCCCTTGTCGTTCTGCATGCTGAAGGCTTGTTCCTGCTCTCCTTCAGCCGGACGAATGCTCAGCAACTGGGACACGTCGGCATCCGGCGAGTCGAGGATATAGGTCAGTTCGCTGCCCGCTATGGTGCGGATGTTCATGTCAGCATTCATCTTTCCCGGGCTACCAAACAAATGCACATTGCCCGAACCTTTGGCGGTAGCATAGAAAGGCATGTCAAGTTCACGCGGCTTGTCATAGAGCCGGAGGTTCTCGCCTGCCACTTTGAAGTCGTAGCACATGTTCTTGATATGCTGGTGCTCCAGACGTCCGGTGATGCTTCCTGAGCCGTTTTCCATATCGCGAAGTGTGGCTTTGGTAAACACGAAGGCTTCAGGAAGGATGTCGATTTCTGCATTTTCCACCCTGTAGGTGACTCCCGTGACGGGTATAGTGGCCACAACGCTTCCCCGCTCCTTCCCCTCAAAGTTGATGGTCTTGAATCCGCCATGGATGCGGCAATGCCCTGTGGCGCGTCCGCTGATGCCGGCAAATATGCCCTCCGTGTATTTGTTGATGAATCCCAGTTGCGTGTTCAGACTTTCGGTGTGCAGGTCGAGGTCGCGGTTCACGGGGTCGACATAGCCCTTAACAATGGTAAAACCCTGTCCGGCCTCGCGTATGTCGGCATCAATGGTGATGTCGCGCAGAGCGTGGTCCCATCCGATGGTGATATTGCCATTGCCCAAGGGCGCATGGTTAAAATGAAGGTCGGGCACGTTGACCGTGGCACTCGCCCATGGACTGCCGTCTTCCAGCTGGCGGACGAGCGCACGCCCAGAGGCATGCCCGGCAAATTCCACGACATCCAGGCGGGCTATGGCGAGGATATATTCCAAGTCGACATTCTTGAGGTCGATGACGATGGGGGCTGTGGACTTCCGGTCGTAGTTTCCGTTGACCAGCAAATGCTGCTGCCCGTTTCGCAGCCCGAAGTTCCTGATGCTGACGACGGCATCTTCAAAATCCACCCAGCTGTGTTCAAAATTCCATACGCTGTCGTTCAGGCACATCGTGGTCGGCATGAATTCCGTGTTTATGCTGAACTTCCTTCTGCTGCCACTCTGAGGCTCGGCTTCTTTCACGTTGAAGCGGGTGGCTGCACACACATGTCCGTAGAATTTGCGGTGTATGGCTTCCATCCATTCTATGTCGGTCTGTATACGCCCGTCTTCGTTGCGCTTCATGCTCAGTTCCGCAATCAGTTTTGACTGCTTTCCGAGTTTCCTGCATTTTCCGAGCATGGTGAAGCCCTGGCGGTTGTTTTGCGTGAAGAAGGAAATTTGTTCGAGGGCGAATTTACCGAAACTGACTTTTGGTGCGATGAATGATAGGGCGAAATCCTTGCCCTCCTTTCCAATGCTCCCGTTAGCCTGGATGGTGCCCTCCTGACTGATGTTGATGCCTGCCATACGTCGCAACACCTCCGTGTCCTTTATTGCCAAGGCGAATGATGCTGCTGTAGCCTCAGCATTTGAGGCTGTAGACATGGAATCGGCAGGCTGAGTATTCTTCAAAGCCATGATGGCCAGTTCGCGCAACTGGCTGACTTTCAGCGGCCCTTCGTATTCCAGGTCGGCAAAATCTGACCGCAAGGTCAGGTGGTGCCCCTTTCCACTGGGCTGAGCTTGCAGATTCATCGTCTGGCATTCGTAGGCCTCCTCGTTCGGCAAGTCGCCGTTCAGACTGAAATGTTCCAAAAGGAGTTGTGCCTGAAAGTCATCGAGGGATGCCATGGATTTCGCTTCAGCCTGTGCAGAGAAGGCAAACGTGCCATGGTTGAAGCGGTCCGTCAGGTGCAGACGGCTTGGATTGAGTTCGCGCACATCCATCTTCAGCGTCAGGGCTTCCGGCATTCTTCCCATCGGTTTTGCCGCATTCAGTTGTGTGGTGAGCGCAATGCTGAGACCTGCTCCCGGATTGTCGCTTTCCAGATGAGCGTTGAGCTGACGGGAGGCATAGTCTATCTGGGCAGAGATGTCATGGTATGCCACTCCTTGAATCGTCATTTCCGGCAAACGAAGTCGGGCATCCGCAGCCGCGAGGGAGTTGTCCTTCCCCAAACGGGCATGTGCGGTGAGTTCCAATGATGTGGAAGAGGGGACAAGACGGTGGCCATGCAGCAATCCTGTCTGGAAATCCTTGGTCGACAGTTTGGCCGAAAGGTTGCAGCCTTCCATGGTGATTTGTGTGCCGATGCTTCCAGCAGCAGTAGTCAGGTTTCCTCTTACGATGGTAGCCGCTTGCTTTGCCTCCCCCTTTCCCGTGGTGTGGCAGGAAGCCTTACCCTGAAAATCGATGTTGCCCAAAGCCGCGAGAGCAGGAGGCAGCGGCTGGTGAAGGAAAGTCTCGAAGACATTGGCTGTAAGGGCAGGTGCAATATGCAGCCTTCGGGTGTTGATCCATGCAGCCATGCCTTCTCCGCCCTTGTCGATATGGAGGTCGGCATCAAGGTTGAGGGCATTCTCCACTTCGTTGTGCATAAGGAGGTGGTCGATTTCCAGCCGTTGATGGTCGAGGCTCACCTTTCCGTTGATGCGCAGAGTGGTGGCCATTTCTTTTAGTTGGGGCAGAAAGGGTGCTGCATCCTTTACGGCGAGTAGCACATCGTTAAGTTCGCCGTTCAGTCGGAAAGTCTTTCTCAGCGTGGCGAAATCCCTTGCATCGTATGCGGCCGTCAGATGGTCTTGCCGGATATGCGAGCGAGGAGTGCGTAGCATGAAGTCGCGGAGCACGGCCTTTTTGCGGTTGGCTGAAAGATGCAGCCTGAGTTCATCGAGTCTGAGGCCTGAGCGTTCGGTGAATGCCAGATTTCTAACGCGAAGGTTTAGACTGTCGGGGGAAAGTTCCTTCAGCGAAAGATTGACGTCGAGGTCACGGACTCGGATATGGTTAGGGTCGAAGCGTCCGCTGTCGGCTTCGGCAGCATAGTGCTTGTCGAATGCCAGTTGGCAACGACGGAATATCAGGGAATTGACGGTCAGGTCAAGACGACTTTTCTCTTTCTTCTCCGTCTTGAAAGCATCGATGATGAATTGTATGTTCAGCGGCCCGTCTGTTCTTTGCCGGTAGAGGCTGATGTCGGCATCAAGCACAACGATGTTTCTGAGGAACACCTTTCCGTGGAACAAGGGTGTAAGACGTATTTTTCCATAAATCAGCTTGCTTTTCAGAATGGTCTTCCGGGCCTGGTCGTAGAGCACCACGTCGTGGAGTTCGACAGCATTGAAAAGTCCCAGTTCCACTCGTCTGATGTTCACTTCCGTGTGCAGCATCTCGCCCAACTGCTGCTCGGCCATTGTGGCAAGCATACCCTGCACCTTCGGGTGCCCGATGGCAAAGATAAGGGCTGCGTAGATGCCGAGCACCACGCAAACGGTTACCTGTATAATCTGTCGGACTTTATTCAAGGGGAGTTGGTGAAGTGTTTATGAGGAGAGGAAATTCTTCAAGGAGAGAGAGGCACCGGGTGTTTGGCCGAAATGCTGTGGCTGTATGGCCGAAACGTGCCGCCTGTTTGGCCGGAACCTGTGCGCTATCTTTTGAATATGTCAAAGAGATAGGTGATTTTTGCCACGATGGTTCGCTGTCCGCTTTGAGCGAAAGGATCCGTCTTGGCATTGCCATAGAGATTTGAAAGCCCCATATAGTATCGACCCTCTACCATGAAATGTCCGGCTTTTGAGGAAAACTCACATCCCAGTCCGGCCGTTATGCCATATTCGAATTTGTTCTCCACTTTCCTGCCATACTGTTCGACGACGTTGTTGATACGGTTGGGGGTGCCATCGCGGAGGGTGGTCCATGTGGCCGAACGTTGCTCCTTGTCGCTCAGCAGCAGGCTCACCTGCGGTCCTGCCACGAAATAGCCTTTCACCCCCCGGTCCTTGTTTCCCAGTCCAAGGTTGGCGAGAATGGGCACGGAGATATAGGTGAGTTGCCGCTCGTAGGTGTCGTCCAGTTTCTCGTTGTTCTGCGAGAAGATGTCTTCCTTCCATCCCGTGCGGTTGAAGTTCACTTCCGCCTGAAAAGCGCAGTAGATGCCGAAATAGCGTTCGCTGGTGTAGCGCAGGGTCAAGCCTGCGGTGGGAGAGACGAGATATTTTTGGTTGACTTTCGGGGTGAAGGCAATCTGGCTGAGGTTCACGCCCCCATTCACGCCCAGACTGAATTCGTGGAGCTGGTCGCCCACCTGTGCCGTTGCGGGAATGATGGCTGTCAGCAAGCACAGGGAGAAGAGATGTCGGGATATGGTCATAGTCGTTTTTATGGGGGGATTCGATTAAGCGTTAGGCGAGTGTTTTCCTTGGCCATGAAACTATAGCCGGAAGGCCAAATCCTCATTCTCCATTGGAATCATTTCCTATAGAAATCATTCCTCATTAAAATGAGGATTCAGAATGCAAGGAGGTCGATAGCCCCGGAAGCCTTGATGTTCAGCAAGCGCACAGCATGGTTGGAGCGGCATGATGATTTGTGCGACTGCTTGAGGATGATGTCGGTGTACAGGCCGCCGTATTTTTTTTCATCTTTCAGGAATCCGCGGCCTTCCTCTGCCAGCCGGGCTATGATGTGCATTCCCGCATCATAGCCCAAAAGGAAACTGTGAGGGATGGTATCGGCAGGCTTGGTGCGAAACCAATAGGAGTATTGCTCCATGAGCGTTTTTGTCTGTTCCGAAGCGATGTTGTAGAAATTCATGACAGGGATGTACACCTCCACATCCTCCCATTTCAGTTCGCCCGTCTTGTAATAGTCATACCATGCCGGATGCCCCACGACTGCCAGCGTTTTCTTAGGGTTGGCCTGACCCACCGACCGCAGTTTCTGGGCGACATTTCTGAGAATGTCCTTCTCCGTGGCAGCGGTGACCACAAGGTTCATGCGTTTGGAACTCAGGGCATCGGCAATATTGTAGGGCGTGGCACTGATGGGCAGCACTTTCACCTTTGCTCCGCTCTTGTCGAGGAGTTCCGTGAGTCGCTGTGTGCGTTGGCTCATCTCCGTAGTCTCGCTTTGCAGCACCAGTACCTGAGTGCGTCCCAGTGCTCCCGTCAGCATTTGGCTGATACCTTGTGCCCAAGCCTCGTCGTCGGGCACGAGGAAAGCCGCATAGGCATTGGTTTCCATCCCAGTCTTGATGCTTTGGGCTAAGGGGAACACCACCGGCATTTCGTGGCTCAGTCCGAACTTTGCAGCTTCCAGGGCATGCGAATGGAAAGCGAAGCCTACAAGGGCATCAGCGGAAGGAGCGGCGGCATTGAGGGCCGGCTCGATATAGGCACTCTCCTGGCCTTCGTCGAGAGCGGTGATGCGGGCGGAAATGCCCTGGCTCTTCAGATGGTCAGCAGCCAGCAGGAACCCCCGGTAGAAGTCCAGGCTGCGCCGACCCTCCTCACCCGTGGCCTTGAACGGGAGGACGATGGCTACCCTGGCCTCCTTTTGTGCCAGGGCTGGAGAAAAAGCTGACAGGATAAGGGCAAGGCAGCAAAGTGCCATGGCCAATATGCGGGAGCGGAAAGTAGGATGTGGCATATGGATGGTGGTGTAGGGTGAAATGGCGGGAGGTGCAGGCAAACAAATTGGAAGTCCTGATGTCCCGCAGTAAGTGTGCGGACCGCTGTTAAGGCATCACAAACTGCTGATTGTGGTCCATATACTATTTGTCATGCGGATTTTTGAAATGCAGTTTGTTGTAATGCAGAATTTGGCGCGAAATTAAAGATTTTTGTGCATTCCTGCGCAATGCCAGTTCGTAAAAACGGCAGAGAGAAAGGAATAGTGGGGTAAAATCGTCATTTCTGCTGATAATTTGCGAGGACTTTTCTCTTCGAGTCAGATTCCGTATTCTGATGGCAAGGGGTGGGATGAAGGGCGGGATTTGCGATTGGACGTTGAAATGGACGTGCGGAATGCGGCTGTGCGTCTAATGTTTGCAGGCTTCGGCAATGGACGTTTCATGCCCTTGTCCCGGCATGGTTTGCACCTGTTCTGACGAGTGCCATTGGGGCGATGCAGACGAATAATTTGGGCAATACAGATGTAAGAACCGATGCTTTGAGGATTTTTTCTTGCTTTTTTCACGCCTTGTCGCTTACGTTTCAGAAAAGATTTGTTAATTTTGCGCCGTTTTTGGTGGACGGAAAACGCTGAAAACGTTTAAGGTGGGTGCTATTCATCCGCTTTGGCAGATTTCAGAATTATTATCGAATCCAAGCGCTGGAGTAGCGAGGGGAGAGGCTGAATTCATTCAGGCTATCCCGGCAACCGATAATAAGCTGTAAGATGAAAAAAACGGAAAGCCCCGATGAACAACAAAATAGCGGTGGGAATGAATAGAACCCACCTTAATCCACAATAAACATACAATTCATCAACACATGAATATCTCCTATAAGTGGCTGAAAGAATATGTCGATTTCGACATGACAGCCGAAGAATTGGCAGAAGCCCTGACCTCCATCGGCCTGGAGGTGGGCAGCGTGGAGGAAGTGCAGACCATCCGCGGAGGCTTAAAGGGGCTTGTGGTAGGACACGTTCTGACGTGCGATCCGCATCCCGACTCCGACCATATGCACATCACCACCGTGAATCTTGGCGGCGACGCTCCTGTGCAGATTGTCTGTGGAGCCCCGAATGTGGCTGCAGGGCAGAAAGTCATCGTTGCCACTCTCGGTACGAAGCTCTACGACGGCGACAAGGAATTTACCATCAAGAAATCAAAACTGCGTGGCGTGGAAAGCAACGGCATGATTTGTGCCGAGGATGAAATTGGCGTTGGACACAGCCACGACGGCATCATGGTGCTTCCTGAAGACACTCCCGTGGGATTGCCCGCTGCCACTTATTTTGGATTAGAGAGCGATTATCTGGTGGAGGTCGACATCACCCCCAACCGTGCTGATGCCTGCTCGCATTGGGGAGTGGCACGCGACCTTTATGCCTATCTCGTGCGCAACGGTCAGACAACGTCCCTGCATCGTCCCGGAACGGAAAGCTTTGCCGTCGACAGCCATGCCCTGCCTATCCGCGTGAGCGTGGAGCAGCCTGAGGCCTGCCCCAGATATTGCGCCGTGAGCGTGAAAGGATGCAAGGTGGCAGAAAGTCCGAAATGGCTGCAGGAGCGTCTTGCCACAATCGGTCTGCGTCCCATCAACAATATCGTGGATATTACGAACTATGTGATGATGGCCTATGGCCAGCCCCTCCATTGCTTTGATGCCGATATGGTGAAAGGCGGTGAAATCCGGGTGAAGACAATGCCGGAAGGTACTCCGTTTGAAACCCTCGACGGTACGGAGCGCAAACTGAGCGAGCGCGACCTTTGCATCTGTAATGCCGAAGAACCCATGTGTATAGCAGGAGTGCTTGGAGGCAAGGGCAGCGGTACCTATGAGACTACTTGCGATGTAGTGTTTGAGAGCGCGCTGTTCCATCCCACATGGATTCGCAAGAGCGCACGTCGCCATGGCCTGAACACCGATGCCAGTTTCCGCTTTGAGCGTGGGGTGGACCCCGACGGACAACTTTATGCCCTCAAGCAGGCTGCGATGATGGCCAAGGAACTGGCAGGAGGAGAGATAGCTATGGAAATTGTGGATGTAGAGGCCCCGGGACTGGTCAAGAAGTTCGATGTCGACCTTGACTACCGCTATGTGCATGACTTGGTGGGCAAGGACATCGAGCCCGAAGTCATCCGCACCATCTGCACCGCTCTCAACATGAATATCACGCGCGAGACTCCCGAAGGCTTGCATCTGGAAGTGCCCGCCTATCGTGTGGACGTGCAGCGTCCTTGCGATGTGGTGGAGGATATCCTGCGTATCTATGGCTACAACAATGTGGAGATTCCCACCGCACTCAAGTCGAGCCTGACGGTAAAGGGCGATACCGACCGCAGCTATAAGCTCCAGACACTTGTGAGCGAGCAACTGGTGGGTCAGGGTTTCAACGAGATTCTGAACAATTCCCTCACCCGCGAGGCCTACTATACTTATCTCAAGACCTATGCCCCTGAGCATCTGGTCCGCCTGATCAACCCGCTGTCAAGCGACCTCAACGTGATGCGTCAGACGCTTCTTTTCGGCGGCTTGGAGAGCATAGCCCACAATGCCAACCGGAAGAACGGCAACCTCCGCTTTTTCGAGTTTGGCAACTGCTATCATTTTGATGCAGCCCGCAAGGCCCAGGTGCAGGAAGGGCTTACAGCCGAGGAAATCAAGGCTGTCCCGGCAAAAGTTCTGGCAGGCTATAGCGAGGAACTGCATCTTGGACTTTGGCTGCACGGCAACCGCGTGGAGGGTAGTTGGGCACATGTCGACGAGGCATCAAGCGTTTATGAACTGAAGGCCTACGCCATGGCCGTACTCCAGCGTCTGGGCATCAGTTTGGGCGGCCTGCTTGTGGCCGAAGGCTGCAACGACATCTTTGCCAAGAGTCTTGCCGTGACCGATCGCAACGGCAAACTATATCTCGAACTTGGACTGGTGAGCAAGGCCTTGACGGCAGCGTGCGATATTGACGGCGATGTGTTCTTTGCCGACATGAACTGGACGCTTCTCATGAAGAAACTGCCGAAGAAGGAAGTGACATTCCGCGAGTTGCCCAAGTTCCCCGCCGTACGCCGCGACCTGGCTGTTCTCGTCGATGTCGGTGTGACATTTGCCGAGATTGAGCGCATCGCTTTCGCGGCCGACAAGAAACTCATCAAGCGTGTGGAGCTCTTTGATGTCTATGAGGGCAAGAACCTGCCTGCTGGAAAGAAGAGCTATGCCTTTGCCGTGACCATGCAGGATGAGAGCAAGACGATGAACGACAAGCAGACCGATGCCATCATGAAGAAGATCATCGCCTCTGTGGAGAAACAACTGGGTGCTGAACTCCGTTGATTCCGCGTCAAAAACATTTTAGGTGGGTTCTATAAATTCGCTTTGTCAGATTTTGGAGTTGTTTTCGAGGTCTGATTGTAAGTCAAAGAGGGAGCGTAGCGGGCTACGTAACCGATTTAACTTACAATCAGGGCCGAAAGGGACCCAACAGATGGCAAAACGTTAATCCATAATTATTAATCCTTTTAACGGTGGGAATTTTTATAGAACCCACCTTTATACACATAT
>CAMGOT010000006.1 GCA_946060685.1 uncultured Bacteroidales bacterium | reverse complement strand
TGGGCTTCGGACAGGGTTATCTGGCACTTTTGAGTTTTACCGGACAGCAATAATACAGATTGAATCGGCTGACCGACTCGGGACCGTACGACTTCTCTATCTTCACAAACTGGCTGAGCGGAGCCATACCCGAAGAGGTGCGGGTGAAGATGCGGTCGAGCGACTCGGGAGATACACGATACTCAGGGTCGGACTGCAGCATCACACGATAGAATTTGGAGAAGCGGTTGAATTTGCTGACGTAGGCCCCACTATAATAACCTGCCAAGGTGGAGAGCACAGCATCGGCAGTCGTTCCGGCACGCTCGCATTACCTCAACGGAATACTGAGGGAAATTCACGTTGAAAGTGGAATAGGCTGCGGAAATCTCCGGTCGTTCCTGCAAGGCGGCTATAAGTCGCTGACCTACGGCAAACAGGCTGTCCACACTGCCTCCCGCCTGGGCCTGGAGGTTGATTTCAAAACCGTTGCTCACCCCATATCCGTCGATGAGCGGGGGATTCATGGCGAAGATGGTCACATCGGGAATCTCACGACCGATGGCGTTTATCTTGTCCACAACAGGCTGAACCGAACAGCCCTCGTCTCGGCGCTCCGACAAATGCTTCAGTTTGACGATGAGCATGCCGCTCGAAGGTCCGGCACCACCGATAAGTCCATAACCTGCCGTCTTGCTGTAGAACTCAATCTCGGGAATGCTGTCGATCTTCTCCTCCACCAGTTTCTGAATCTCCGAAGTGCGGGCAATGTAACGTTCGGAAACTGCTCCACGGACAACTGGGTGAGGGCGATGCAGCCCAATATGAGAATCGCCACTGAAATGACTATCGACAATACAGGGCGTTCGATGAATATCTTTACGTTCATAGTCCTTTATTTCGTTGTCGTTTTGACAGGCATGCCGTCCTTCAGCATACTCACTCCCTCGGCAATGATGATATCGCCGGGCTCCAGACCTTTCTCCACGATATTTATGCGTTGCTCACTGACAGCCTTCACCTCCACACGTGTAGCCACAGCCTTGCCATGCAGCAGCTTGTAGACGAAAACCTTGTCCTGGGGCTCGTAGGTGGCGGACTGCGGAATGGCGATTACTCCGCTTTTTCCTGATTTCAACGCCACATTACCCGCTCCGCCACTATGGAGGAGTCCCTCGGGATTGGGAAAGACAGCCTTCAGCGAGATGCTTCCCGTCTGGCCGTCGAGCACTCCGCTGATGCTCTCCACCCTGCCCGTATGCTGATATTCCGTACCGTCGTTGAGGGAGAGGCAGGCTTCGGGCAAAGCCTTCACGACAGCGTCGGCAGAACCGTGTTTTCGACACCATGCTATCATCAGGCTTTCCGGGATGGAGAAGTATACCCACATCTCCCGGTTGTCGGAAATCGTGGTCAAGGGCATGCTGACGGAGGAATGCAGCAGCGCGCCCATGCGATAGGGCAGGGTGCCCGTTACGCCATCGCAAGGACTCGTGAGCGTGGTGTATGAGAGATTGTTCCGTGCTTCCTCCACCTGCGCCTGTGCCTGCTCCAAAGCCGCCTGTGCGGAGAGCATGGCATTTTCTGCCTTCTTCAATTCAAAGAGCGATGTCACTTGCTGGTCGTGCAGTTCGCTCTTGCCTTCATAGTTCAGGCGGGCCGTAGCCACGGCAGCCTTGGCAGCACTCTCATTCGCCAGAGCATGCTGCAAGGCGGCACGATAGGGCACCTGGTCGATGACGAAGAGCCTCTGCCCACGCCTCACGTGCTCGCCCTCCTTGACGCAAATCTGCATGATGCGTCCGCTCACCTGAGGATAGATTTCCACATCCTGGCAACCACGTATGGTGGCAGGATATTTGTCAAGACAGGCCACATCCTGCCTCTCCACCTTCAATACGGCATATTCCGTCTGCTTCTCCTGTGCCGGAGGTGCGCCGCATCCTGCAAGCAGCAGGGCGGCAAGCTGCACAGCCCAAATGATGTGTAGGGGGGGCTGGTGCCCAGGTTCTGCGATGATGTCCGGGCAAGATGGGATGTCCTGCCCCGTGGGGTTTTACTTTGCGTAGTCTTTTCATGATCATTTTTGTGAATGTTTTTTTTGCGGGTGCAAAGGTAGGCCGATTCCCGGGCAATTCTGATTTCATTATTATGCCGAAACGGGTACTTTTTATAAGAGCCCGTCTTTTGTAGGCGTATTTTCAGTATATTTGCAGTCGCAAATCATAAAAATACACATCTTATGGACAAGAAATATGCTATCGGAGAATCGTCCATGGAAGATTTTACGAGTTGGTGGGAGAGCCATCTGCCCGCTTATCTGCAGATGTATTGCTCAAGGGGTGTTCTATAAATTAGCTTGAGGCGATTTTTTACCTATCGTGCAGTAGGTTTTTGTTTTTCAAACACGAGCATAGCGTGCTATGTAAGTGATTGAAAAGCAAAAAGATACTGTGCGAGAGGTGGAAAAGCGACCAAGCAGACACCCTTTGAAAAAAAGATTATATACTAATTTATAGAACACCCCTCAAAGGGTGAGGCGCAGCTGCTCATACAATGTGAGCGCTATACGGTCAGGAAAGGTGGGACGATGATTGTTTCGCCCGATATGTTTCCGATGTTCACTTCCCGTTCCGAGGATTTCTCCATGTTCTATTGCCTGATGGATCGTGAGTTTGCCGAAACCACGCTGTATGGTGTGCCCAATGCCCTCTACGATTGCCTGTTTCTGCAAACCGTGGTCGATGGAGGCGACGACCTGAAACTCTGGACAGGACTGCTCGACCATGCCTATCGGGAATATGCCGGCTTTCAGGGGCAGGAGAAAATCATCGAAAACATCCTTCATAACATTTATCTCGTGCTCTTCAATCTCTGGCAGCAGCAGCATGGCAGCATGCGTGTCGAACGTGAACTGCAGCGCCCCGAGCAGCTCTGCATGAAATTCTACAACCTCGTGCTCGACCATTTCACGGAATGCCGCGCCATGAAGTTCTATGCCGACCGCCTGTGTATCACCCTCCAACTATCTTGCAATAATCGTGAGGCAAGTGTGCAAGGAATCGCCGAAGGAGGCCATCGACCGTCTTGTAGTAGCCGAGATAAAATATATGATTCGGCATACCACCTTGACAGCCGGACAAATGGCCATCCGCCTGCATTTCCCCGACACCTCCTATATGTGCCGGTATTTCCGAAAGCGCACAGGCATGAGCATTTCGGAGTACCGCAAGTCATGCAGTTTTGCGACCGACGTGTAGCCGGTGGACAATCAGCAGAAAAGGGGCGTGCTATAGCCGTGCAAATGACAGTTTACACCCGTTGTGGGGGACAACTATGACAAGATTATATGAAAAAAAGCGGGATGGACTTGCACGTTTTGAAATCTTAGACTAAATTTGCACACCGTAAAACGGCTCTTTTCGTGAAGCCCGATGAGCAGAGCCAAACATGATAGAGTTCTGCCATGGCGAGAAAAGGTCGGATGAAATCCAAAAATCCCAAAACAAACAACCCCAAAACAACAAAACACATTATGAAAACCAAGTATGCCGGTACGCAGACCGAGAAAAATCTTGAAGCAGCTTTTGCTGGAGAATCACAGGCACGTAACAAATATACCTATTTTGCCTCCAAGGCCAAGAAAGAAGGCTTTGAGCAGATTGCCGCTCTCTTCCTCAAGACTGCCGACAACGAGAAGGAACATGCCAAGATGTGGTTCAAGGAACTGAACGGCATTGGCGACACCGCAGAGAATCTGCAGGCTGCCGCTGAAGGCGAGAACTACGAGTGGACAGACATGTATGATGGCTTTGCCAAGACTGCCGATGAGGAAGGTTTCCATGAGCTCGCCGAGAAATTCCGCCTTGTGGCTGCCGTGGAGCGTCATCACGAGGAGCGTTATCGCGCCCTGCTGAACAACGTGAAGATGGCTGAGGTGTTTGCCAAGAGCGAGGTGAAGGTGTGGGAATGCCGCAACTGCGGACACATCGTGGTGGGCACGGAGGCTCCCGAGATTTGCCCCACCTGCGCACACGCCAGAGCATACTTCGAAATCCATGCCGAGAACTATTGATGTCAGCATGATATAACAGAGGGCGGATGCTGCTGAACCAGCATCCGCCCTCTGTTATGAGGTGGGGTTGTGGGGTTGGTCTGACAGTCGGGAAATTCCCGGCATTTCCATCAGACCATGGCCTTCTGCAGCTGCTGCAGGGCCTGCTGCAACACCGCACGTGGGGTGGCGATATTCATGCGCATAAAGCCCTCGCCACCCTGGCCGAACATCTCCCCGTCGTTCAGTGCAAGATGAGCCTTTCCGACGAAAAGGCCAACCAGTTCGTCGTGGTCGAGTCCCAGTTCGCGGCAGTCGAGCCATACGAGGAAGGAGGCCTGCGGACGCCAAGGCTTCACTTGCGGCATCGCGCGTTCGCAGAAGGAGCGCAGAAACTCATAGTTCCCTTCTACATAGCGCAGCATCTGCTGTCTCCATTCCTCTCCCTCGCGGAAGGCGGCAATGGTGGCGATGGGGGCAAAGATGGTGGGCTCGTTGAACTCGTTGGCAAGCAGCCACGAAAAGAAGGTGGAGCGCAGGCCGGCATCGGGCACTATGGCATATGAACTGACGATGCCGGCTATGTTGAACGTCTTCGAGGGGGCACCGAAGGTGATGCTGCAGGCGCGGGCGGCATCGGAGACGGAGGCAAATGGAAGATGGCGGTTGTCCCACAAGGCCATATCGCAATGGATTTCATCGCTGATGACGATGATGCCCCGGCGATGGCAGAAGTCGGCCAGACGTTCCAGCGTGGGGCGGTCCCATACCACTCCTGCGGGGTTGTGGGGATTGGAGAGGATCAGCATGCGGCACTTTTCATCCGCCACCTGCTCCAGATGGTCGAAATCCATCTCGTAGGTGCCGTTTGCCTCACGCAAGGGATTGTAGACCACCTCGCGATGGTTGCCCTGCGGTGTAAGGCGGAAGGGATGGTAGACAGGAGGCTGGATGATGACTTTCTCATCGGGCTTGACAAAGACGTTGATGGCCATGCCGATACCCTTGACGATGCCGGGGATATACGTCAGCCATTCCCGTTCCGGCCGCCAGCCATGATGGCGGTCAATCCAGTCGATGACGGCAGGCCAATAGTCGCAGGGCTCTACGGTATAGCCGAAGAGGGAATGCTCCAGGCGTTGGCGGAGGGCATCGGTGATGAAGGGAGGAGTAGCAAAATCCATATCGGCCACCCACAAGGGCAGCAGGTTGGCATCGCCGTAACGCTCCTGAAGCACTTCCAGCTTCAGCGCGCCCGTGCCGGAGCGGTCGATGATTTGGTCAAAATCGTAGGTCATAGGTGTGTGTGTCGGTGGGAACTGTTAGGGTTGGGGGGGAGAGGTCAGGAAAGTGCATGACGGATGTCGGCCAAAAGGTCGTCCACGGCTTCCAGGCCTATGGAGAGGCGGATGGTGGTGTCGAAGACATCCATTTCCCGGCGTTGCTCGTCGGTGAACGGTCCGAAGATGGTGCTGGCAGGATGGATGGCAAGGGTGCGGTTGTCGAAAAGATTGGTGGCACGCTTGATGAGTTGCAGACGATTGATGAAGGAGAAGCAGGCCTCGCGGCTGGCAAGGTCGATGGTGATCATCGCTCCGCCACGCTGGCCAAACTGCCGCGTGAAGATGTCGTGGTAAGGGTCGGTGGGCAAGCCCGGATAGCGCACGCCGACAATTCCCGGAACTTCCTGCAGGGCTGTGGCCAGTTGGAGAGCCCCGGCGGCCTGAACGGCATAGCGGGCATGAAGAGTCTCCAGGCCTAAAGTCTGCATGTAGGCCACGTGGGGAGTCATGTAGGCACCGAAATTCATCAGCATCTCCTGACGCATATTCCGCGTGAAAGTTTCGCTCCATCCATAATCGACGACGAGGCCTCCGATGGAAGTGGCACCTCCAGAGAGATATTTCGTGCTGCTCACCACTTCCACGTCCACACCCAGAGCCTTCGCGCTGAATTCCGTGAAGGGAATCATCGTGGTGTCGGCTATGAGGGGAATATGCCGGGCGTGGGCCAGAGCCGCCAGAGCAGGGATGTCGGCCACCTCCATCTGAGGATTGGTCATGATTTCCATAAACAGGCAGCAGGTGTTCGTGTCCAGCAGGCTTTCCACTTCCTGAAGATTGGTGAGATCGCAGCATCGTGCCTCCACGCCAAAGCGCGCAAGGCTCCGGCTGATGAGGGCGAAGGTGTTGCCGAAGAGATGGCGCGAGGTCAGGATATTCTTGCCCTGGCCGGCCACGCAGAGGAGGGCATTGGAGATGGCTGCCATGCCGGAACTGAATGCCACAACATCCGTGGCACCCGTCAGCGCCTTCACCTTGCGCTCGAAGTAAGTGACGGTGGGGTTCGTCACGCGTGAATAGTCGGGCATATCAGAGCGTCCACAGAAGGATTCTACCATATCGTGGACGTTGTCAAACTCGTATGCGGCACAATGGTACACCGGCATACTTAATGCTCCATAGGCGTCCCGTTGCTGATAGCGGGTATGGATGGCTTCAGTTTGTTTTTGCATTGTGGTTTGGTTTACGATGTTTGTTGGTCAAGTTGTCGTCATGAATATTTGGCTACACCTCTTTTTTCTTCAGCGTGTCATGTCTATCTGTTTCAGCGTGTTACGCCTCTAGGTTGTCCTTGTGAAGTCCTGTAAAAGTCGATGAGGCCGTCGAGGGGGGTACGGAGAATCGTTCCCACGCTGAAGCCCTCAAGGACTGCGCTGGCACGCACTTCCTCCTCGAATACAGCCGCTATGCTGCCCACGAAATGCACGGGAAGTGCCGGCTGGCCATAATTCTTCACGTTGCGCGAGAAAAACAGACGGAAATGGCGGATGAGAAACTCACGGATGGCAGCATCCTCACGATGCCGGGAGAGGAAATGGGCGAAGTGGGCCAGATAGCGGTTGGGGGCCGGTAGGCGGTACACCTGCTCGATGACTTCGCCCACCGACAGGCCATATTCCGCATGAAAGGCCGCAAGGATATGCTGTGGCAACTGCTGCTTGAAAACGTCCGATAGCAGTTCGCGTCCCAGAACGGCCCCACTTCCTTCATCGCCCAGCACATAGCCCAGGCTGGGCGTCTGGTCCACGAAGGTCTGGCCGTCGTAGAGCGCACTGCCGCTTCCCGTGCCGAGAATGGCGACAATGCCGGAAGAGTGTCGGCAGAGGGCATGGGCAGCACCCAGCAGATCGCTCCAGACATCGACAGAGGAAATGCCAAGGGCAGCACCCAGCAGATGCTTCATGCGAGGGATTTGGTCGGGGCGGCAACCGGCACCATAGAATCGTAGTCCATGGATGTCGTGGCCCTGCAACTGGGGCACCACTTCCGATGTCAGGATGCTGGAGATATCAGCATCGGACATCAGACAGGGATTCAGCCCAGAGGTGAGGAAACGGGCCGGAAGGGGAGTGGCAGGGGCGGAAGTGTCGGCTAAGGCCCATTCCGTCTTTGTAGAACCGCTATCGGCTAATAGGAGAAGCATATTCTTGAAAGAGGTGAAAAAGCAGGAGAATGAGGAAAAGTACATTCAAAAGAATGTGGAGTTATCGCCCCAAATAGTCAAGGTTGGGAAGAAAAACCTTGCAAAATTACAAATTCTTTCGGCAAATTTATGGCAAATGGGAAAAAAAACGTAACTTCGCGGACTGGATTACGACTCTTGGTCGTACAAAACATCTATTAAGACATTGCAAATTGCGAATTTACCACATGAAAAAATACTTTTCTTTCCTTTTCTTCGCCATAGCGATGTGGAGCCTGCAAGGTTTCGCTTCCGGCAGGCAACATCCGATGGACTTCTCCACTTGGTTCCAGGACTCCACTTTGCGCGTGGACTACATTTTTTCGGGAAATGCCCGGCAGCAGGTCATTGCCCTTGATGAGTTGCGAAGTTCCGAGGGATGGTACGGAAGACGCCACAATCTCGACACCCTCGTGCTCCGTGGCAACGGTACCATCACGATGAGGGATGCCGAGAGCCGTAGCGTAATCTACAGAACATCCTTCAGTACGCTCTTCCAGGAATGGCTGACCACAGAGGAGGCCGTGAGGCTGACGAAATCGTTCGAGAACGTGTTCCAGCTTCCTATGCCCCGGCGCGATGCCCTGGTGGAGGTGACGCTCTATGACACACGCAGTCGCGAGGCGGCCACTTTCAGCCATCTCGTGAAGGTCGACGATATTCTGATTCGCCCAGTCTCTGCCAGTCATCCCTCGCCCCACCGTTCCCTGCACCGGGGTGGCGACAGCAAGGAGTGTATAGATGTGGTGGTCGTGGCGGAAGGCTATACTGCCGAGGAGATGGAGACCTTCTATGCTGATGCGCAGAAGGCATGCGATGAGATTCTGAAATACGAGCCGTTTGCCAGCAATCGCCGGCATTTGAACTTTACGGCGGTGGCACCCGAAAGCCGGGAGAGTGGGGTGAGCATTCCGGGAAAGAAGGAATGGAAAGAGACGGCTTTGTCCTCCTCGTTCGACACTTTTTATAGCGCGCGTTATCTGACCACCCTGAGGCTGAAGCTGCTGAACGATGTGCTGGCCGGCCTACCGTATGAACATATCGTCATCCTGGCCAATACCGACAATTATGGTGGCGGAGGCATCTACAACAGCTATACCCTCACGGCAGCACACAACAGCATGTTCCTGCCCGTTACCGTACACGAGTTCGGCCATAGTTTCGGCGGACTTGCTGACGAATATTATTATGACGACCAATATGAAGAATTCTATTTTCCTGGCATAGAGCCTTGGGAGCAGAACATCACAACGCTGGTCCGCTTCGACGATAAATGGGCATCCATGCTGCCGGAGGGTACACCTGTTCCAACTCCGACCGATGGCATAGCCCCCTCGGATATGGAGCATATTGGTGTGTATGAGGGTGGCGGCTACCAGTCGAAAGGCGTATATCGTGCTTTCCGCGACTGCCGCATGAAGACCAATGAGGTGGAAGCGTTCTGCAAAGTATGCGAGCACGCCCTGCAAACGGTCATCGACTATCAGGTGAAGCCTCTAGAATAATCGAGGCATCGGAACGGTCGTGGACAGGAATAATCGCAATAAAGGATAGGGAGTGGAATCCTGCGGTTGCCTGTATTCCCATCGTCTCTTCATGCAGCACGTCTGGAATGCTGACTGCCCCGAGTCGTGAGAGAGCAAGCCGACACCCCTTGATTTCAATATAAATTGCTTTTTTGCAGTAGGAGTTGTTGCCCTCACCTTCACTCATTTTTATAGCGCACCCCTACATATATATATTATATATATCCACATGTCTACCCAAACAAGGAAAAAGAAGACAAAATCCAAGACGAAAGAACAGTTGAAGGAAGAACTGAAGAGTGTGGCAGGCGTTGATGCCCGTCGCGACATTGTGCGTATTGCCGTGGCAGGAGTCTTGCTCCTCATCACGCTCTTCCTCTGCGTAGCCCTTATCAGCAATATCTTTACGGGGGCGGCCGACCAGTCGCAGGTTATAGCAAGGACTACATTCCCCGCACACAACAAAGCTGGCCTGGCAGGAGCCTACTGTGCCTTTTTTCTGATGAACAAGCTGTTTGGCATCGGGGCACTCATGATACCCTTCTTCCTGATGTGTGTGGTGATGAAGATGATGATAGGATCCTCATGCCCCATTCGCATCTGGAAAGTGTTTGTGCATAGCACCATCATCATGGTACTCTTGTCGGTCGACCTGGCGTTCATCAGTGTAAATCTCCTGCCCATAGAGGTGACCGACCTCTTCAGTTTTGAACTCGGAGGCATGCACGGGAAGGACCTGGTGGGGCGGATGGAGAGTTTTGTGGGTGCCACCGTGGTATTCTTTATCCTCGGATGTATCACCCTCTTCTATATTGGCTATTGGTTCATCTCCGTGTTTATCTGGATTTTCAAAGGATTCCATAAACTAGGAAGTCTCATCTTCGGAAAGCGTGAGGAAGAGGAGGAAGAGAATGATGGTGAGGACGAACAGGAGTTTCCTGCCGATGAAGATTCGGATGCAGAAGTACTGGAGGATACCGACTCCGAGGAGGCCGACTCCGAAGATGCCGCTATTCGGATCGACCTGACCGATGCTACCTTCCCCGTCGATGATGAGCCCGCGGATAGTGAGGCCTGCGAAGAAGAGACGACCGCCACAGCGGCTGACGAAGATACGGCCACAGCGGCTGGGACGGATGTAGAACCGCCAGTGGCGACGACGGGCGACGACGAGGCAAAGAGCGAAATCAGCTTGGGCATCAATAGCGTGCAGGAGGAGGAAGCGGCGGGCACCAAAACCCTGGCAGGAACAGACGGGGAGCCGCTCGGACTCTACGATCCCAAACTGGATCTCGAACGCTATCAATATCCGACCATCGACCTTCTGGCGCATCATGAGTCGCCGGGCAGCGAAATCGATATGTATGAGCAGAACGAGAACAAGGACCGCATCATCAATGTGCTCCGCAATTTCGGCGTCGAGATAGAGACCATCAAGGCAACGATAGGCCCTACCGTGACGCTATATGAAATCAAGCCGGCGCAAGGCGTGAGGATTGCCCGTATCCGGAATCTTGAGGACGACATTGCGCTGTCCCTCTCCGCCTTGGGCATACGCATCATTGCCCCCATTCCCGGAAAAGGAACCATAGGTATAGAGGTGCCCAACAAGCGTCCCAAGATTGTCTCCATGGAAAGCGTCATCAATACGCAGAAATTCCACGACACGAAATATGAGCTTCCCATCGCTTTGGGAAAGACTATTACAAACGAGATTTTCATGGTGGATCTGGCCAAGATGCCCCACCTGCTCGTGGCTGGTGCTACAGGACAGGGAAAGAGCGTCGGACTGAACGCCATCATTGCCTCGCTGCTCTATAAAAAGCATCCGGCAGAATTGAAATTCGTGATGATCGACCCCAAGAAGGTGGAGTTCTCCATGTATACGCCGCTCCTCAACCATTTTCTGGCAGAGGTGCCGGGGAGCGAGGAGCCCGTCATCACAGATGTGAAGAAGGTGGTGAACACGCTGAAATCACTCTGTCAGGAGATGGACGAACGCTACAACCTGCTCAAGACAGCGCATTGCCGCAATATTAAGGAATACAACGAAAAGTTCTGCCATCGCCACCTGAATCCTGAGAAAGGCCATCATTTCATGCCGTATATCGTGGTCATCATCGATGAGTTTGGCGACCTTATCATGACGGCGGGCAAGGAGGTGGAACTTCCAATTGCCCGCATCGCCCAGTTGGCACGTGCGGTGGGTATTCACATGATTATCGCCACACAAAGTCCGCGAGCCACCATCATCACGGGAAAAATCAAAGCTAACTTCCCAGGGCGTATGGCGTTCAAAGTGGCACAGCGAGTGGAGAGCCAGACTATCCTCGACCGTTCGGGAGCCAACAATCTGATAGGCCGTGGCGACATGCTCTTCCAGGCCGGTAGCGAAATTACGCGTGTGCAGTGTGCCTTTATCGATACCCCAGAGATTGAGGCCATCACAGAATATATCGCACGCCAGCAGGCATATCCCTGCCCGTTTGAATTGCCTCTCGTGGCCGACGACGGTGGAGAGGGTCTGGAGGGAATGGCCTCGACCGATGGTTCCAGTACTTTCGAGCAGGTGGCACGCTTCGTGGTCAATACGCAGACGGGCAGCACATCGAAGATTCAGCGTACTTTCAGCGTAGGATTCAATCGGGCCGGACGGCTGATGGACCAGCTGGAGGAGGCTGGTATCGTAGGGCCTCAAAATGGTTCAAAGCCACGAGAGGTACTGGTGCAAAGCGAAATGGAACTGGCGCAGATCCTGCAAAACCTGCGCGATGCCGGAAAGCGGTTTGAATGAGAAGAATGGGGGAGTTTCGACGTGGGTTGCAACTCTCAGTCCCCACTTCGCCCTGTCCTTTCCCTCCTTCCATGCTCTACAATAAAAACAGGTGTTCCCTCTCGTCAAAATCTCACACACTTCCACAATTCTCTTTCCAAGAAAAATAATGAAATCACGTATCATCTTTCTGATTTTTGCCCTGATATCATTAGGTATCAGCGGCCAGACGGCCAAGAGCGTGCTTGACAAGACCGCAGCACGCTGTACGCAAGGTGCCGTGCAGGTCGATTTCTCCGCAAAAGCTAAGCAAGGCGCTTCGGCGGGAACATTGGTGGCGCAAGGCAACCGTTTCACTTTGAGTAGTCCGGAGGTCAATATATGGTTTGATGGCCGGACAGAATGGAGCATGGTGAAAGGGTCGGGCGAAGTGAATGTTTTCAACCCTTCTGCCAAGGAAATCGCCTCCATGAATCCTCTCAACTTCATCAATCTCTATAAGAAAGGCTATAAGATGTCGATGAAGACCGTAGGCAGCAATTATGAGGTGCATCTTGTGGCTTCATCCAGCAAGCAAAGCATCGGCGAGATGTATCTCTACATCAACAAGCAGACCTACAAGCCTGCCATCGTAAAACTGCGTACGGGAAAGGACTGGACTGCCATTACCATCAAGAATTTCAAGACGCTCGGGCAGAAGCCTGCTGCCTATTTTTCCTATAATGCGAAAGACCACCCTGGTGTGACCGTGATTGACATGCGCTAACAGGCGCACCATTGCAGAAAAACTGCCCAATAAACCAATAGCAAATTCCTAAGAACCATTTCTACCAAACCAAAAACACAACCAATACAGAAAATGGAAATACTTCGCACCCTTATTCTCGGCAGTGGGCCCGCAGGATATACTGCCGCCATCTATGCCGGACGTGCCGGACTCTCCCCCGTAATCTATGAAGGTCTTCAGCCTGGAGGCCAGCTGACGCAAACCACAGAGATTGAAAACTTCCCTGGGTACCCCGATGGCATTGACGCCAACGAGATGATGGATGATTTCCGTCGACAGGCAGAACGTTTCGGCACGGAGGTTCGCAGTGCTGTCTGCACAAAAGCCGACCTCCGGTCCCGGCCCTTTACGCTGACTTTCGACGATGAGACTACTGTACAGGCCCACACGCTCATCATCGCAACGGGAGCCAGTGCAAAATATCTCGGACTTGCCGATGAGGAGAAATATCGTGGACAGGGTGTCAGTGCCTGTGCCACCTGCGACGGCTTCTTCTATCGTAAGCGTACCGTGGCCGTAGTGGGCGGTGGCGACACAGCCTGCGAGGAAGCCACCTATCTGGCAGGGCTGGCAAAGAAGGTTTATCTTATTGTCCGAAAAAATCATCTTAGGGCCTCGAAAACCATGCAGGACCGCGTGTTTGCCAATGAAAAGATTGAGGTTCTTTTTGAATGCAACACCACGGGACTTTTTGGCGAAGATGGAGTGGAGGGAGCTCACTTAGTACGCCGCAAAGGAGAACCTGATGAGGAGCATTTTGACATTGCAATAGATGGATTCTTCCTTGCCATCGGTCACCGTCCAAACTCAGAACTCTTCCGCGGACAATTGGAACTGGACGAGACGGGCTACATCATGACCGACGGACCGTCACCGCGCACGAACATTCCCGGTGTGTTCGCCGCAGGTGATGTGGCCGACCCTCATTATCGCCAGGCCATCGTGGCTGCGGCATCGGGATGCAAGGCAGCCATGGAAGCGGAACGATACCTGCAATCCGAAAATCTCTGACATCCATAAAACGAGCATGGGCCCCTACGCCACGCTTTCACGCTGGTATGTAGGTGATGAAAATGAAGGTGGGGCCTAAGCAGGTGTGCAAAATTATTTTTAGGTGGGTTCTATTTATTCCCACTGAAAAAATGTTTTAAGGTCATGTGGGGCGTTTTGTCATCTTTTCGTTTCTTGCTGGCGCATACTACCGGTTTTCTCAGCCACAATGCCCGCATCGGTCAATGGTCTTTATCCCCCTCCCGAGGTTGACTTCGTCTTCCTCAGTTGCCTCTCTGCATAGAGTTCAAACATGTTTGGCTCTCTGCTCTTGCTGCTCTTTCGGTCCCCCCGCTTCCCAGGGGACAGAAACCCTCGAAAACTTAAACTCTGCTCTCAGAGATTAAGCGAAAATCTGTCACACCGAACTAATAAATCCCATCTTTATAAAAATTGCATTGGATGGTGATGCAGGATTAGCATGTGATATATAAGGAGTGTAGTGAATCCTACTCGACTTTTGTCGCATACTGATAGTGCGCAGTAGGCAGCGCAAGGATTCTATAAATAATTTTGAACACCTGCTTATAAACCCACCTTCAATATCAGAACGTCAAGTCAATAATTCAAATAGGTAAATTCAGCGCGTTTTTAGAACGACGAACAGGACACCCTGACATACTATTTTTTTGACTCAATTAAAGAATGACTTTTAGATGAATATTATAATTATCAAATATCATAGTTCTAAAATTACAATCCTCAATCTCGTTCTGATTATAATGATGCTATACCGTCATGCTTACTATTTTGAGGCAGAGAATGGTAATGGCATAGCGTTAGGTGTACAACGGTTTATAGATTACGGCCTATGCAACTTGACCAATTCCTTGTTTTTTGTTTTGTCAGGTTTCCTTTTCTTTAAAAATATAAGTTCACCAACACAGTGTCTGCCTAAGATAAAAAAGAGAATTAGGAGTCTGTTGCTACCCTATGTCATATGGAACTGTTCCTTTGTTGTTTTCTATCTGATGTTATCAACGCTTCCAGGGTTGGGAGCTTATACAAGTATTGACGTATTGGCCAAATTCACATCGCTAAAAGATGGGCTTTACTATTTGTTCGTCACACCAGCATCCACTCCGCTGTGGTTTTTAAGAGACTTGATGGTATATGTCGCTTTCTCACCACTGATATACATGTGCATAGAAAAACTAAGGTGGGGTTTTGCTCTGCTATTATTTCTGGTATCTCCTTTATTTCCGGTTTCAGGAATCTTGGAATTTGTTTTAGGCGGTACAATTGCAATATGCTCTAACTTGGAGATATTGGACAAGAGGCTGAACAACAAGATTGTCGCCACTTGTATTGTAATATATCTTGTAAATGCCGTTGCAAGTATATATTACGAATATCAGCGTCCGATATATATTGGAAATATAATTACTTTAACTTCAATAATTGCCATCTGGGAGGGGTATAATTATCTTGCAAAAGGGCGTATATTAACAGAAAGTAAATTTTGGAAATCGATTGTCGGATATAGTTTCTTCATTTACTTGAGCCATACCCCGGCATTAAATATTATCAAGAAAATTCCTATCGTCATCTTTGGTACGAGTGAGATAAATATCATTGTTTGGTACTTGCTTTCTCCACTTGTATTTGTAGCTATAGCAATTCCTGTTGCAAAGTCAATGCAGAGATTTGTTCCCAGTTTGTATAGTCTGCTTGTAGGAGGACGATAAGCATCAATAGAGAGGCTGTTTCATCCATATTGGGCGGTTCTAAGAATTATCCTTGGCAGATTTCGATTCCTTGTTCGTCGGTTGGCCTCGAACATAACTTCAAAATCAAGCAAAACGAATTTGTAGTCCCCACCTAACCCCAACATATATACTTAACGTCATGAATCAAACCATACCTGTGCAGGAAGACCTGAGATACCTACAGCTCCTGTCGCGTGAATTTCCCAATATCCCCGCTGTGACCACGGAGCTGATCAACCTTCAGGCCATCCTTCACCTTCCCAAGCCTACCGAACACTTCGTGGCCGACCTCCACGGAGAGCATGAGGCTTTTCTTCACGTGCTGAGAAATGCTTCAGGACGCATCAAGCGACGTGTGACGGACATCTTCTCCCCTGAAGGGCCCCTGAGGCCGGAAGGCGTGGAGCCGCTGACGGAAGAGGAGCAGCACGACTTCTGCTCCCTCATCTACTATCCTGAGCAGAAACTGGAGTTGCTGCATCAGCAGACGGAGCTCGATGATGCCTTCTACTATCGCACACTCTATAATCTCGTGCTCATTTGCCGCAACTTCTCCTTGAAGTACACGCGCTCAAAGGTGAGGAAGAGCCTGCCCGAGGAGTATGCCTATATCATCGAGGAATTGCTGCATGAACGCATCGACGATGCCAACAAGCATGCCTATTATGAGGCCATCATCAGTGCCATCATCGAGACCCGCCGTGCCGACCATTTCATCGTGGCCATCTGCAATGTCATCCAGCGGTTGGCGGTGGAGCGTCTGCACATCTTGGGCGACATCTTCGACCGTGGACCAGGAGCGCACCTCATCATGGACCATCTGTGCGAGTATCATCATCTCGACATTCAATGGGGCAATCACGATATCCTCTGGATGGGGGCGGCAGCAGGCAACATGTGCTGCATTGCCACCGTCATCCGGCTGTCGTTGCGCTATGGAAATTCTGCTGTTTTGGAAGACGGTTACGGCATAAACCTCATTCCCCTGGCTACCTTTGCCCTCGACACCTATGGCCAAGATGAATGCCTGCGTTTCCAGCCGCACTATCTGCGACGCGAGGGACAGCCTGCCGAGAAGCAGAGGCTGCTGGATGCCAGAATGCACAAGGCCATCTCCATCATAGAATTCAAGCTCACGGGACAGTTGGCACGGAAATATCCGGAATGGAATATGGCAGACCGCGACCTCCTTTCCTGCTGTGATTTCACGCGCGGAACGGTCGTTGTCGACGGCAAGGAACATGAGCTGCTCGACAAGAATTTCCCCACCGTCGATTCCGCTGCTCCCTGTCGCCTGACGCAGGAAGAAGAGGCGTTGATGAAGAGCATCTGCAGAAGTTTCCGTATGAGTGAGCGTCTGCAGCGGCATATCAACTGCATCCTCTCGCATGGCTCCATGTATAAGATTACCAATGGCAATCTCCTCTTCCATGCCTCCACACCCATCAATGCCGATGGCAGCCTGAAGAAAGTCAGCGTCTTTGGCGACCTTCTCTCCGGGCGCAAACTGATGGACCGCGTGGAGCAGATTGTTCGTATGGCATACGATTGGTCGGCTACGTCCGATGAGCGACGTGTGTCGCGCGACTATTTCACCTATCTATGGTGCGGGCCGGACAGCCCGCTGTTCGACAAGGGAAAGATGACGACCTTCGAACGGTATTTCATCGCCGACAAACGTACGCACGAGGAGCCGAAAGGCTTCTATTATCTCCTGCGCGACAATCCCGACGTCATCGACGGCATTCTCGATCATTTTGAGGTCAAGGGGCCGCAGCGGCATATCATCAACGGCCATGTGCCCGTGCATGCCTCCAGCGGAGAGAATCCCGTGAAGGCTGACGGAAGGTTGCTGGTGATTGATGGTGGATTTGCCGAAGCATACCACAACACCACGGGTATAGCAGGCTATACCTTGGTGTACCATTCCAAAGGTTTCTATCTGGCTGCTCATGAGCCTTTCACCTCTACCGCCGATGCTGTGGCAAAAGGTACCGACATTATCTCCACACGCCAGATTATCGAACGGAGCGACCATCGCATTCTCGTCGACGAGACGGAGCGCGGGGCGGAGATGCGTATGCAGATCGACGACCTCCGCCGTTTGCTCACTGCTTATAGAAAAGGTTATATCAAGGAACACTAAGAATCCCATTCACCCCCTTATGAAATCACTAAAAGAACTCTACCGCATCGGCTATGGCCCGAGCAGTTCGCACACTATGGGGCCGCGTAGTGCCGCCACACAGTATCTGGAGAAGCATCCTGAGGCAGCGAAATTCCGCGTTAGCCTCTATGGCAGCCTTGCATCAACGGGCAAGGGGCACCTGACGGATGCCGCCATCATTGAAGTCTTGGGAAAAGACCGCACCGAAGTCATCTGGCATCCCGACATCGTGCTGTCATTCCACCCCAATGGAATGAAGTTCGAGGCACTGGATGCCGACGGCAATTCTACCGATCCATGGACGGTATTCTCCGTTGGAGGCGGTGCACTTGCCGAGGAGGGGACCGCTGCAAGCGATACCCCCGATGTCTACGAACTCGACCATCTTTCCGACATCATGTCCTGGTGTGAGGAGCGTGGAATGCACTATTGGAACTATGTAGATATGTGTGAAGGCCCGGAAATTTGGGACTATCTCGATGAGGTGTGGAATGTCATGAAGAGTTCCGTGGAGCGCGGACTGGAGACTGAGGGCGTGCTTCCCGGAGGACTGAATCTTCAGCGCAAGGCTCCTCGCTACTACATCAAGGCGTTGGGCTATGGCTCCAATCTGCAAAGCCGCGGGCTGGTGTTTTCCTATGCCTTGGCGGTCAGCGAGGAAAATGCTTCGGGCGGACGCATTGTGACGGCTCCTACTTGCGGAAGTTGCGGAGTAGTGCCAGGCGTGCTCTATCATATTGCAAAAAGCCGTAATGTGCCGCGCGTGCGTACGCTCCACGCTTTGGCTACAGCCGGACTGGTGGGCAATGTGGCGAAGACGCTTGCCAGCATCTCCGGTGCCGAGGCTGGATGCCAGGCTGAGGTGGGAGTGGCATGTGCCATGGCTGCGGCTGCGGCCAACTATAGTTTCGGCGGAGGAGTGCGAGCTACGGAATATGCTGCAGAGATGGGATTGGAGCATCATCTCGGCATGACGTGCGATCCAATTTGCGGTCTTGTGCAGATACCCTGCATCGAGCGCAATGCCCATGCTGCCGGACGTGCCCTTGATGCCAACATCTATGCCACCTTTGCCGAAGGTTCACACCGCATACCTTATGATAAGGCGGTGACGGTGATGGGAAAGACCGGACGCGACCTTCCCTCTCTCTATCGCGAAACCTCCGAAGGTGGTCTTGCCATGCTCGTGCAGGACCGCAGTTGACCTGCCTGCGCTTATCACAGACATAGCGAACCCGCCACGGATTTTTTTACCATCCGCTGGCGGGTTCGTTTACGTTTTCGCGACTTCAGCGTGTTGCGCAGATTACCTAAAATGCGGGTGTTACCTGGATGGGCAACACCCGCATTTTGCGTTACAGACTGACAAATACCACCTTCTTTGTCTCGAAGAAGGGTAAATCAAAATGTTCGGAAAGTTCCCATACATCGGAGCAATGCTTGAAGGGGAGCAGTTCTGCAGAGACATCACCACCTTTCAGTGCAATGACTCCATTCGGGAGCGAATTGCGCTGGTCATGATGCACATTCTTGCGGACCAACCGTACGAGGTCGGGCATAGGCATGACGGCACGGCTCACCACAAAATCAAAACGTCGTTTCTCTTCGATGACGTTCAGATGCTGGCACTCGCAGTTCTTCAGTCCGATGGCCTGCGCTATGCTTGAAGCCACCTTTATCTTCTTGCCGATCGAGTCAGCAAGTTTGAACTGTACTTCTGGAAAAAGGATGGCGAGGGGTATGCCTGGAAATCCTCCTCCAGTGCCCACATCAAGCACCTGTGTTCCAGGACGAAAGCGGATGATGCGGGCAATGCCCAGACTATGGAGAATATGATGCGGATAGAGGTTGTCAATGTCTTTTCTGCTAATGACATTGATTTTCTCGTTCCATTCGCGATAAAGGGGGCCGATAGCCTCAAACTGCTCCTTCTGCAAGGGCGAAAGGTTGGGGAAATACTGCTGTATTAGTGCTGAACTCATAATATTTTTGGGGGAGGTGGGGGTGCAATGAATTCCCACCGTAAACATTCATGTTAATCGGGGGGATGCCGTTTTGCCGTCTTCCAGTTTATTTTCAAAAACCATCTTGAAATCTGCTAAAGCGAAGACCTGCTGTCAGGAAACGGATGCCGTAGGATTTTGAGTTACGGAAGCGGTATTCTGGCTCTTGTTTGCCATAGCCTGTCCACCCTTAGTCTTCTTCTTTCCGTTCCACCGCTTCTTTTTGGCGTCATGCCGGGGAGTCTCCTTCGTCTCTGTATTGGCCGAAGCTTTCCTGGGCTTTCCCGAACGTTGTCTGCCAGGCTTCTTGCCTTGTTTCTGAAGTTTTTCCTCCGGCTGCTGAAGTCCGTCAGGCAAGGGGCAGCGAGGAATTTTTTCTTCCAGCAAACGTTCTATCTTGCTCAAAGCAAAGTGGTCCTTCTCACCCACAAGCGTGACGGCACGTCCCTCGCGTCCGGCTCGGGCTGTACGGCCGATGCGGTGAACGTAGTCTTCTGCATCATGCGGACAGTCGAAATTGATGACCATCTTGATATCATCAATATCGATGCCACGGCTGACGATATCAGTAGCGATGAGCATGTCCGTCTTGCGTTGCTTAAATGCGAGCATCGCCTCGTCGCGCTCTTTCTGGTCAAGGTCGGAGTGCATCTGTGCGCAGTTGAAGCCCTTGCGCTTCAGGGCTATCGTGAGTTCCTTCACCCGTTGTTTGCTCGAAGAGAAGAGAATGACACGCTCGGGAGCGTGGTCGGCAAAAAGATGCTGGACAATCAGGGGTTTGTCGGCATCCCGGCACACATAGACGCTCTGGTCGATTTTGTCGGCTGGCTTGGAGACGGCTATCCGCACCTCGGCAGGATTTGTCATGAACTCTTTGGCAATGGCGTCAATTTCCGGCGGCATGGTGGCCGAGAAGAGAATCACTTGCCTTTCCTTGGGTAATTGTTTCAATATCAACTTGATGTCGTCAATGAATCCCATATCCAGCATACGGTCGGCCTCGTCGAGAATAAGATGGGTGGTACGGCTCAGGTCGAGATTTCCCAACTGCAGATGTGTAATCAGGCGTCCGGGAGTGGCAATCACAATATCAGCGCCTTGCTGAAACGACTTGCGTTCTTGCTCGAAGCGCACACCATCGTTGCCGCCGTATACTGCCACTCCGTTGATGCCCGTATAATAGGAAAATCCCTGTAGGGCCTGGTCTATCTGCTGGGCGAGTTCGCGTGTGGGCGACATAATCAGGCAGTTCACGGCATCTGCATTGCTTCGCTCCTGGGCAAGGAGGGTGAGCATGGGCAGGAGATAGGCGGCAGTCTTTCCTGTTCCGGTTTGCGCAATGCCGATGAGGTCGCGCCCTTCCAGGATATGAGGTATGCACTGTCCCTGGATGGGGGTGCATTTCTCAAACCGCATGTCCCACAGCGCATCAAGCACATCTTCGCTCAGTTCGAGGTCCTCAAAATAGACCTCAGCCATTTGTTCGTTTGAAGTATCGTTTATAGGCATTCGTTTATGGGCATTCGTTAATTTACTTTCGATAAAAAGAGAATATTAGTAGGGTTCACTGCGGTGTACGCTTGTAGTACCATGCTGCGATAAAGAAATAGACGATGTTGGGCGTCCAGACCGCCAATGCTGACGGCCATCCGGCATTGATGGCAAAGGAACTGGAGACGGTCTGGAAAAGAATGTAGGCGAAAGTCAGGGCAAGACCGATGCCGATGGAGGTTCCCATGCCGCCTTTACGCTTCTCGGAGGAGAGCGACACGCCGATGAGTGTCAGGATGAAGGCGGCAAAAGGGGCGGCAAAGCGCTTGTGATATTCCACCTCAAACGTCTCCAGTCCGGCACTTCCGCGAAGACGTTGGCGGTCAATGAAATAGCGGAGTTCACTGATGGTCATGGTCTCCTGCTGACCATAGGAATAGAAGAAATCCTTGGGCTCCATCATTATCATGGTGTCGGTCTTGGCTCCTGTCGTGATGAAATCGCGGGCACCGACAGTCTTCCTTATGGTATAGTTGTAGAGCGTCCACGAATACTTGTGGTCAGCCAGGGTGTCGTACTGGATGGTCTCTGCCGTAAGATGCTCCACGACTTTCTTTTCGGCCAGCCGGTCGAGCGAGAAGCCCGATCCCGATTTTGTGCGGTTGTCAAAGAAGGATATGTAGGCCACGACCCCCGTGTCGACCTGCATCTGTACGTTCTCCGCCACATCCACCATCTGACGCTTCTTCACGTGCTTGTTCTCAAAAGCCAGTTTCTCGACGTTGCCATGGGGAATCACCCAGCCTCCCAATCCGAAACTGACGCTGGCTATGATGGCGGCACCGATGAAATAGGGTACCAGCAGCCGTCGGAAACTCATGCCCGTGCTCTTCATGGCGATAATCTCTGAATGCGAGGCCAGATTGGTGGTGAAGAAGATGACCGCTATGAAGGTGAAGAGCGGGGAGAACATGTTGGCAAAATAGGGCACGAAATTGGCATAGTAGTCGAACACGATTTCCTGCCACGTGGCTCCTGTTCCCGTTAGTTTGTCAATCTTCTCGTTAAAGTCGAAAATGATGGCGATGACGATGATGACGACAATCAGGAAGATGTAGGTGGTGAGGAATTTTGTCAGGATATAGGAATCTATGCGCTTGAATCCCAAAGCCTTGACGAACATGCACCATCCACGCCATAGCATGCGGAGCAGCCACCATACCAGCAGCACGGGGGACACGGGAAGCAGCAGCAGATATTTCAGGAATCTGCGAAAGGTGATTTTCGGCATCTTGAAAGAATGGGAATGGAGGAAACTACAAAGGGATGGGGTGGGGAAGGGGGATGGAAAAACCGACTGCCGTAGAGCCGCATGATGTCCGCCAGCAGCAGCCCCCTCACCCTGAGATTCAAAGCCGGTTGGACAGTTGTGGGACTACCGTTGCCTTCCAACTGGCGAAATCATCGGCAAGGATATGCTTTCGCGCCTCCCGTACGAGCGAGAGATAGAACGCCAGATTGTGTATGGAGGCAATCTGCATGGCCAGCAGTTCCTTCGCCTTGAAAAGATGGTGTACGTACGCGCGCGTATAGATATGGTCTACCCGGCTCTCGCCCAACGGGTCGAGGGGCGTGAAGTCGTCGGCCCATTTGGCATTGCGGAAGTTGATGATACCTTGCCAGGTGAATATCTGCCCGTTGCGGCCATTGCGGGTAGGCATCACGCAATCGAACATATCCACTCCGCGCTCTATTGCTTCCAGGATATTCACGGGTGTTCCCACTCCCATCAGATAGCGCGGACGTGAGGCGGGAAGAATATCGTTCACCACTTCTATCATCTCGTACATCACTTCGGCCGGCTCTCCCACTGCCAGTCCGCCAATGGCATAGCCCTCTGCTTCAAGGTCGGTGACAAAGCGGGCACTCTCCCTGCGCAATTCCGGGTAAACGCAGCCTTGTACAATGGGGAAGAGACTCTGATGATAGCCATACCGCTCTTCGGTCTGGCAGAAACGCTGTACGCATCGCCTGAGCCAGTTGTGCGTCAAGGTAAGGCTCTTGCGGGCATATTCGTAAGAGGCTGTACCGGGCGGACATTCGTCAAATGCCATCATGATGTCGGCACCGATACTGCGCTCGATGTCCATCACACGCTCGGGCGAGAAGAAATGCTTCGAGCCGTCGATATGGCTGCGGAATTCACAACCGTCCTCGGTGATTTTGCGGATGCCGGTAAGACTGAACACCTGGAAGCCGCCGCTATCCGTCAGCATGGGGCGGTCAAAGCCATTGAACTTATGCAGGCCGCCCGCCTGTTCCAGAATGTGCAGCCCGGGGCGCAGATAGAGGTGATAGGTGTTGCCCAATATAATCTGCGCACGGATTTCCTCCTGAAGTTCATAAAGGTGTACGCCCTTCACCGAACCCAGCGTACCCACAGGCATGAAGATGGGGGTCTGAATCAGCCCGTGGTCGGTGGTCAGTGTTCCCGCCCGGGCGGCAGAGGTAGCGTCAGTATGTTCGAGCGTGAAGAGGGGAGTGTCCTTCCTCCAGGTGTCACGCAGGGATAATACACTGTTGTCAGTCATTTTTTTCTTCAATATTGAATTGCATGGGATGCTCCACCTGTTCCTCAAGCAAGGCGATGTTCCATACATCCATGATGGTCGATACATAGTGGAACGTCAGTCCCTGGGTGTATTCAGCAGGAATATCGTCGACATCCCGCTGGTTTTCTGCCGAAAGGATGATATCCGTGATTCCGGCGCGTTTGGCAGCCAGTATTTTCTCCTTGATGCCTCCCACGGGCAGCACTTTTCCGCGTAAGGTAATCTCTCCCGTCATGGCAAGATGTTCCCGCACCCTGCGTTGGGTAATGGCGGAGGCAATGCTTGTGGCAATGGTGATGCCTGCCGAAGGTCCGTCCTTAGGAGTGGCTCCTTCCGGCACATGAATATGTATGGCCCACTGTTCAAAGATGCGATAGTCAATCTCCAGAACGCTGGCATGGGCCTTGACGTACTCCAGTGCCAGGATGGCACTCTCCTTCATCACTTCGCCCAGGTTGCCGGTCGTCGTCAGATGGGGAGACTTGGAGCGCGACACGCTGGTTTCGATAAAGAGAATCTCTCCTCCTACGGCAGTCCATGCCAGTCCTGTCACCACTCCGGCAAAAAGATTTCCCTGATAGTTGTCGCGCGAAAAACGGGGGCTGCCCAGATAACGCTCCACATCAGCAGGCTTGACCGTGATGCTCTTGGGCAGACTGCCCGAAATGCCTTTCTCCAGAATGGATTTACGGATGATTTTCGCCACCTGCTGCTTGAGATTTCTCACGCCGCTTTCACGCGTATACCGCTCGATGACATACTCCAGGGCTGCTGGCTGCATCTTGATTTTCACGGGAAGCGCCATCTCGTCGAGAGCCTCCGGCACGAGGTGCCTGCGGGCTATCTGCACTTTCTCCTCTGTCAGATAACCCTCTACTTCGATGAATTCCATACGGTCGCGAAGGGCGACGGGAATATCGGCAATATTATTGGCTGTGGCTATGAAAAACACATGGCTCATGTCGTAGTCAAAGTCAATGTAGTTGTCATGGAATGCCCCGTTCTGTTCCGGGTCAAGCAGTTCGAGCAATGCGCTTTGGGGATTGCCGTGGAAACTCTGGCCGCCCACCTTGTCGATTTCATCAAGGATAAACACGGGATTGTTCTTGCCGCACTTGATCATATTCTTGATGATGCGTCCGCACATGGCACCGATATACGTGCGTCGGTGTCCGCGGATTTCCGTCTCATCATGCAGTCCTCCCAGACTGACGCGGGTGTACTCGCGCCCCAGCGCTTTGGCAATACTGCGGCCGAGACTCGTCTTTCCCACTCCGGGAGGGCCATAGAGGCAGAGGATGGGGGCATGCTTCGACCGGCTGTAGGCCATGACGGCCAGATGCTCCAGAATGCGCTCCTTCACCTTCTCCATGCCGAAATGCTCGGCATCGAGAATCTTGCGGGCACGACTGATTTGTATGTCATCGCATGGGGAGGACTCCCAAGGTATGGACACTACGGTATCCACATAATTGTAGATGACATGATAGTCGGCCGAGGAGGGGTTCAGACGCTCCATCTTCTTGATTTCCTCTTTTATCTGCTCGCTGATGTGTTCGGGCATCTCCGTTGCGGCTTCTATGCGTTTGAGGAATCGCGCGACGTCGCTATTCTCGTCAGCCCCCAACTCGCGCTTGATGCTGCGGATTTCCTGTTGCAGGAAGTATTCCTTCTGCTGCTCGTTGAGGGTAAAACTGGTCTCTTCCTTGATTTTATGAAGCAGTTCCAGCTTTGACACTTCCTCGGCAAGGCATTGGGTCATGATTCGCACGCGCGTCAGGTGGCTGTCGGAGGCCAGGGCCTCCATCTTCTTCTCCAGACTGAGGGGCAGGCAGGTCACCATATAGTTGAAGAAGAAGGGGGAATTGTCCATGTTGTCATAGGCATACTTCACCTCCGGACTGATTTTCTCCTCCAGCTGGATGTATTTTCCCACAGTTTCCAGAAAGGCGGTGTGAAAGGCCATCATCATGGTAGCATGATGCTTGTCGGTGATATTGTCGGCCTCTTTCACGCTTTCTACGTGGGCTTTCATAAAGAGGGAACCGTCGTTCACCTCTTCCTTGATGACGGCCCTGTTGGAAGTCTGCACGAGCACTGTCGTCGTGCCGTCGGGCAGATTGAGCACCTTCATGATTTTTGCCAGTACGCCCATACCATATACATCGCCGATGTGGGGATTTTCGGTTTCGGGGTCGAGCTGTGTCACCAGCAGCATCAGGGCGTCGGGACCGATGCGCCCCATCCATTTGATGAGTTCCTCACTGCTGGGGCGGCCTATACTGATGGGGACGTAGACGAAGGGGAAGGCCACCATATTGCGCAGGGGGAGCACTGGCAGCACTTCGTTCACTTCGCGATGTTCGATATTGGCGGGATTTCCGTCAAACTCTGCGATAAGTCCGAAGGTGGCCGATTCGGGAGTATGCTTTTTCTTTGTTTTTATCATTACGGATGAAGGGTAGGGGATAAGGGCAGAAACACAGGTCCTGCCTATATATATATTATGTTGTAGGCTCCAGGATAAGGCTGTGCCTTCTATGATTCCAGTATCGTAAAACGGGCGAATTTCAGGAGCAGTTTCTTACGGCCTGCCTGTTCGAAATTGATGAGTGCCATGGCATTGTCGCCGGTGCCTTCAAGTTTCAGGACGGTACCGTTTCCGAAGCGGCTATGGGAAATCCGGGTATCCACGCCTATTGTCCCGAAGCGGGTGCGGACAGTGGCAGAAGATGCTTGTCCTTCGGCTTTCTTTGCTTCTGCCGTAGTCTGAGCGGCTTTGGGAATATCGGTTTTGGGAGTATGGAAGATGGAAATGCGGGGAGCCGGGGAATTGCCCGATGAGATGCCCGATGAAGGGAAGGTCCGGGAAAGCGAAGAGCTGATGCGGCCTTTGGCACGGGTTTCGTAATCACGGTTGGCCGACTTTACATATCTGCCATCTATCTCATAGATAAACATGCTGGGGTCGGAATTTTCAATGTTGCCATATAAGAAACGGCTGCGGGCATAAGTGAGAAAACAATGTGCCTTCGCACGCGTGACGGCTACATAAAACAGCCGTCGCTCCTCCTCTTCTTCTTTCTGGTTCATCCGCGACTTTTGGGCTGGAAAGATATTGTCCTCCAAGCCTGTCACGAACACGGTATCGAACTCCAGACCCTTGGCAGAATGAACGGTCATGAGGGTCACACTTTCTTCTTTTTCCCCATCCTTGTCGTTGCTGTCGGTCATCAAGGCTATCTGGGCAAGAAAGTCATTGAGCCGGGCGCGCTCACCACGGCTTTCATGACTGTCTTTCTGGAAGTTCAGGATGCCGGCCTTGAGTTCGTCGACATTCTGCAGGCGGTCAATACCCTCTTCCGACTTGTCTTTCAGCAGGGTCTCCTGAATGCCACTGCGCTCGATGATATGGCAGGCCAGTTCAAAAGCCTCAGTCGTGGATGCCATCTCGCGAAATTCCAGAATCATGGCACAGAAACTCTCCAGTTTCGCCAGTGTGCCACGGTTGAGCGACAGGGCAAAGGTCTCCGGATTTTCCGTCACCGCCCATAGCGAGGCGTTATGCTCCCGGCTGGCGATGATGATTTTCTGCAGGGTGGTGTTGCCTATGCCACGGGCAGGATAATTGATGATGCGCTTGTAGGCTTCCTCATCGTCAAGATTGGTCATCAGGCGGAAATAGGCGATGATGTCGCGTATCTCCTTGCGGTCGTAGAATGATGTGCCGCCGTATATCCTGTAGGGAATGTTCTGCTGGCGGAAAATGTCCTCAAACGAGCGGCTTTGGGCATTGGTACGATAGAGTACCGCCATTTCCTCAAATGGCACTCCGCATTTGCGGTTCAGGTTTTTCACCAGTCCGCACACTTTCACGGCTTCTTCTCTCTGGTCGGTGGCCTCGACGATTTGCAGGGGGTCGCCCACGGCATTCTCCGAATATACCTTCTTGGGAATCTGCCTGCGGTTGTGCTGGATGATGCTGTTGGCGGCATTCACGATGTTTTGCGTAGAGCGGTAGTTGCGCTCCAGCTTCACCGTCACCGTCTCGGGAAACTGCTTGTTGAAACGCAGGATGTTTTCTATGCTGGCTCCGCGAAAACTGTAGATACTTTGGGCATCGTCGCCCACCACGCAGATACGATGCTGCTCGCGCGTGAGCAACTCTATGATTTTGTACTGGGCATAGTTCGTGTCCTGGTACTCGTCTATCAATATATAGCGGAAGCGCGAGGCATATTTCTTCCTGATGTTCTCGTCGCGGCTGAAGAGAAGGTAAGTGTAGAGCAGAAGGTCGTCGAAATCCAGGGCTTCGGCCATGCGGCATCTCTGCCAGTAGGCGGTATAGACGCGATGTAATTCTCCCATCATGTTGGCCGCGTCTTTTCTGACGAGTTCTGCCTGGCTGGCATAGTCTTCCGGCAGCAGCAGGCGGTTCTTGGCATTGGAAATGCGGTAGGCTACGGCGGCGGGCTTGTAGACGGAATCGTCCAGCCCCATCTCCTTCACGATGCTCTTGATGAGCGAACGCTGGTCGGTCACGTCATAGATGGTATAGTCCCGCTTGATGCCGAGCGATTCATGCTCTGTGCGAAGGATGCGGGCAAAGATGCTGTGGAACGTACCGCTCCACAACCCTTTGGTCTTCTCCCCGCCTACAATCTCTGCAATGCGCTGCGACATCTCTCGGGCCGACTTGTTGGTAAATGTCAACGCGAGGATTTCCCACGGTTGCCATCCGTGTTCCAGCAAGTAGGCTATCTTGTAGGTCAGCACGCGGGTCTTTCCCGACCCTGCTCCTGCCACCACCAGCAGCGGTCCGTCGCAATGGCGCACTGCTTCCCACTGGGCTTCATTCAGGACGTTCTGCCAAAAGGTGTCTGGACGGATTTCCGGTTCCGGGGCATTCCATTCTTCGTAGGTCATGGTCTTCTTAAAAACGAAAGGATACTGTGCGAGAGGTGGAAAGGCGAACAGGCAGACACCTCTTGAATGATGTACAAATTTATTGAGTTAAAGCACCCGCCCATGGTCTTACTTGTCGGCAGATTCCGAGAACAGTTCAGCACGGTCATGCTGCAATTTCTTCAGATAAAACTTTACCCGCATGTCGCGGTCCTCCATCGTTGTGTCGGCGGTGGCGGCAAAAAGTTCGATGCTGTCCATCAGCAGGATGCCCTGCTTCCGGCACGACAATGCCAGCGGACAGGAGTCACGCATCGTCTTGATGGTCTGTTTGGCCTTGTCAAAATGGCCCGACTTCAACTGCTCGCGGGCTTTCGAAAGGAATTGTTCCGCTTGTTCCTCATCGGCTATGCGCTTGTCGGAGGCATCGCCATACTTCGACTGGCAAGCGGTGGCAAAAAGGATGAGGACGAGAAAGATGGAAAGAAGGGATGTGAAAAAATGAAGGCGTGTATGAAGCATGGTACTTATGGTTTTCCTCGATGTGGGTGGGATGATATGATAATTTTGTGCAAAATTACAACTTTTCCTGCGCTTTTGCCTTATATCAGCCGCAAAAACCCTCCTTTCCAACTTAAAACGGTGGGAGTTTAACCTTGATATGCTAATTATTTTGTAATTTTGCGCCTTGTAAGTAGGCAAACAAAACGTTGCACAGCATCCCATGAGCATCGGCTGGGCATCTCCATCGCCATCGTATCGCGGCAGCATCGCAACTGTTCCGTTCATCCTGTCATTGGGGCAGCCTACTTGGCATGCCGGTAAAAATGTGCAGGCCGACGGCCTGACGATGCTCTACCCGTTTTCACCATTGTCACCATGAAACAAACAGCTTTTTCGATAGGGTTTATCGGAGCCGGACGTTTGGCAACCCAACTGGCTATGGGCTTGCAGGCGGCGGGACATCATATCCGTGCTGTTTATAGCCGCACGCTGGCTTCTGCCGAAAGGCTCTCGGAGCATTTGGGCAACGGGGAGGGCAGGGTCGTGACGAATCGGCTGGCCGACATGCCTTCCTGCGACCTCTTCATCATTGCCGTGCCGGACAAGGCGGTGGCGGATATGGCCGGTCAATGGGGGGCATTGGGGAAGGGTGGAGTGGTGGTCCATACGGCGGGAAGCATGCCGATGGATTTGCTCTCGCCCGCTGCCCTCCACTATGGGGTGTTTTATCCTATGCAGACCTTCACCAAGGAGAAAAAAGTGGATTTCACCCAGGTGTTCATCTATATTGAGGCAAGCGATGCCTCTACGCTGCAGCTTTTGCAGGAGTTGGGAGCGTCGCTCTCTCCTCATGTGGCGGAACTTTCTTCGGCTGACCGCCAGTTTCTTCATCTTGGTGCCGTCATGGCATGCAACTTCAGCAATCATCTCTTCGACCTTGCTTTCTCCTTCCTCTCCCGGCATGGCATTGAGCCAGGCTGTCTGCTGCCGCTGGTCGACGAGACGGTCAGGAAATTGCAGGAGATGCACCCCCATGATGGCCAGACCGGTCCTGCCGCACGAAGGGATATGGAAGTTATAGCCCATCATCTATCCATGCTTCAGGGCGACAAGGATTTGCTCTTGATTTACAAGACTTTAACCGAAAGCATCTTAGGCCATTCCATCTTGCCTGCCGCAAAATAGATGTACTGCCGCAGCCTGCTACGCAGCCTGCTATTTTATTCAACTTTTGCAAGTTCAAATAGATTGTTATAGAACACCCCTAAAAAATAACGATAATTTTCGAATGATTCCGTACGACTTAAAGCAAATTAGAGGCATGGTGTTTGATGTGGATGGGGTCTTGAGCAGCCCCCTGGTGTTCCTGATTGCCGACCAGCCCACACGTACTGCCAATATCAAGGATGGCTATGCGATGCAACTGGCGGTGAAACGTGGATTCCAGATGGCGATTATCACTGGAGGCAGAAGCGAAACCGTGAGAAAACGCTATGAGGGACTGGGCATCCAGGATGTCTATATGGGACAGGCCACAAAAATCACGACCCTCACTCAGTGGATGTCAAAATACGCACTGAAGCCTGAGGAGGTGCTCTATATGGGCGACGATATTCCCGACTATCAGGCGATGAAACTGGTGGGATGCAGTTGCTGCCCGAAGGATGCGGCTGAAGAAATCAAGGATATTGCCACGTATGTCTCGCCCGTCGAAGGCGGTATGGGCTGCGCGCGCGATGTTGTGCGCCAGGTACTGCTGGCCCACGATTGCTGGATGTCGGACGACAAGGCTTTCGGATGGTAAATTTCCAATTCTCTACATATTCGCTGTTTATGTTTAATAACCTTGACAAATATCATGTCATCCTCGCCAGCCAAAGTCCTCGCCGCAAGGAATTGCTGGAAAAGCTTGGCATTGACTTTGAAGTGCGCACCTTGCCGGATATTCCTGAGGATTATCCCGACGGATTGTCGGGCAAGGACATTGCCTTGTTTATCGCCACTCAAAAGGCAAGGCACTATAGGGCGATGATGGCAGAAAAGGATTTGGTGATTACTGCCGATACCATCGTCTGTGTCGACGAGAAGGTGCTGGGCAAGCCGAAGGATGCTCAGGAAGCTGCCGATATGCTGCGGATGCTCAGCGGACGGTCGCATCAGGTGATAACGGCATTTACCGTCAGCACGCTCCAGACGATGAAGGCCGACAGTGTCACGACCAACGTCCGTTTTGCTCAGCTGTCGGATGAGGTCATCGATTATTATGTGAGTCACTTCAAACCGTTCGACAAAGCTGGAGCCTATGGCATTCAGGAATGGATTGGCTGCGTTGGCGTGGAATCCATCGAGGGTTCTTTCTTTAATGTGGTTGGCCTTCCGGTCCAGCGGCTTTCCAGCGTACTCTTGACGTTCTGAACATGCCCGGGAATTGGTTTGCCCCTGAAGGACCGGAATGACCATTCAGTATGACGATGCTCAAATATATCTTAATTCTTCGAAAATAGCATTAAGCAGACGTTCTCCAGAATTTTTATGTATCGTAAATGAGCAAGCTGAGAATTTTAAAAATATGTTCAGCAACTATTATCTCACTATGGATGACAAATGCGATTTGATAATTGAATATACGAAGGACAGCATTAAAAATTCTGGATGGGATTTAAATGATGTTGATGGTATAACGTGGTTCATAGCTAATAACACCGATGCTATGGTCAAGGCTGGGGTAATTGAAGACTATGATAGTATGTTTGTAAAATGTTTTAAGAAATATTTTAACCTTTAAGACTATAACATATGAATAAGACATTTTCATTCCGTATAAAAGTAAATGGTATTATTGGCACATACTCTTTTACCGCACCATGCGAGAACGGCTATGTGATTACAAATTACTATTGTCCTAATGCCCTTTTGGTTGGAGAGGGTTCCTTGATTTCTCAAATTGCCATCCCTCAAAATGGAGAACTTGAACAAGAGTTTATTCAGGATTGTAACAATATTGTAGCTAAAGCTAATGCAAATCAAGATCCTGACATATTATTTTGTTTAGGCCAAGCTGTAAATGGTGTTATGATTGACCACATTAACAGATGTGGACGTCTTTTGTTTCAAGACATGCTTCTATATATGGACTGTTTTTCTTATCTGCTTAAGTCTGTCGGATATGCAGATTCAGAAATCAAGAGTATCTATCCCAAAATAGTAAAACAAATTGTTGATGTTGCAAAAAACTATGTCAAGGATTCTCATACTCTTCTCCCTTTCCATGTGACGAATATTTATCAGATATTGTCACGGTTGGCAAATCAATAGCGCCTTCTCTCGTCGGAACAAGTAATTAGGGAGTGTCGTTAAATTTTAAGATTATTTCCTCTAAAATGTATTGTGAGCACAATCGAACTAAGTTCCCCAAAGTGCCTTT
>CAMGOT010000005.1 GCA_946060685.1 uncultured Bacteroidales bacterium | reverse complement strand
AAGGTGGGTTCTATAAATTCGCTTTGTCAGATTTTGGAGTTATTTTCGAGACCAAATTATAGGTTAAAGAGGGAGTGTAGCGAGCTACATGACCGATTTAACTTGTAATTTAGGCCAAAAAGAACCCAAAAGATGACAAAACGTTAATCCATAATTATTAATCTTTTTAACGGTGGGAATTTATAGAACCCACCTATAATATGATAGATGTCGGGATAGTGTAAGAGGTATGGGAGGCTGCGGCCTGGGGGGCAGGAGCATGTGCAAGTCAGGCAAAGCGTGCAGGCAAGAGGTATGCAGGCAGAAGTATGCAGGCAAGAGGAAGGCGGAAAAATGGGGTGTTTGCAGATGCTCAGCCCACGCTAAAGGTCAAACATTCAATTTCTTACTCCAGTTTTCGCATTACTCCAGTTTTCGCGATAAGCGCAATCTGCGCTTACAGCCTTGTCAGGGGCATGGCAGCCAACTTCCCGTTTTGATGTTTCTGTAGTGCAAAAATAGCAATAAATCGTTAAATCAAAGGTTTTTCGGCAAAAAAACGCTTCCTTTTCTTTTTATATGGCATGAAAATCGTAATTTCGCGCTGTTTTTGTCGACGGGTGGGAGCGCAGCCCGAAAATCTCCATTGATGGGACACTCCCCGATGATGTACAAGGACACCTATATATATTATTATTCATTTTAATCCTTTATTTATTAACCATTAACATTACAATGGAGAATCTTAAAAACATCGTTCCCCTTGAGGACTTTGACTGGAATGCTTTTGAGTCTGGTGCCGCTGAGGCAGATCGTGAAGCAGCTATGTCCGCTTATGATGAGACCCTGAATCATGTTCATGAGCATGAGGTGACTGACGGTACTGTCATCAGCGTTGGAAAGCGTGAGGTTGTAGTACGCATCGGCTCCAAGAGCGACGGTATTATCCCCGTCAGCGAGTTCCGTTACAATCCCGATCTCGCTCCCGGTGATACGGTTGAGGTCTATGTCGAGAATCTTGAGGACAAGAAGGGTCAGCTCGTCTTGTCGCACAAGAAGGCTCGCGCAAGCAAGTCTTGGGAGCGTATCAATGCTGCCCTCGAAAGCAAGGAAGTCATCAAGGGCTTCATCAAGTGCCGTACGAAGGGCGGTATGATTGTCGATGTATTTGGTATCGAGGCATTCCTTCCCGGTAGCCAAATCGACGTCAAGCCTATCCGCGACTATGATGTATTCGTGGGTAAGACCATGGAGTTCCAGGTTGTCAAGATCAATCAGGAATATAAGAACGTGGTGGTTAGCCACAAGGCCCTCATCGAAGCTGAACTCGAAGCGCAGAAGCAGGAAATCATCAGCAAGCTCGAGAAGGGCCAGGTACTGGAAGGTACTGTCAAGAACATCACCTCCTATGGTGTGTTCATCGACCTCGGCGGCGTAGACGGTCTCGTTCATATCACCGACCTCAGCTGGGGCCGTGTAGACGATCCCAAGAAGATTGTCGAGCTCGACCAGAAGGTGAAGGTCGTTATCATCGACTTCGACGAAGAAAAGCGTCGCATCGCCCTTGGCATCAAGCAGCTCACTCCCCATCCTTGGGATGCACTCGATGCTGACCTCAAGGTGGGCGACAAGGTGCATGGCCGCGTAGTGGTAATGACCGACTACGGAGCATTCGTGGAAATCGCTCCCGGTGTAGAGGGTCTGATCCACGTCAGCGAGATGAGCTGGAGCCAGCACCTCCGTTCTGCACAGGATTTCCTCAAGGTTGGCGACGAAGTAGATGCCGTCATCCTTACGCTCGACCGCGTAGAGCGCAAGATGAGCCTTGGTATCAAGCAGCTCAAGGATGATCCTTGGAAGGATATCGAGGTGAAGTACCCCGTTGGAAGCCAGCACACTGCCAAGGTGCGCAATTTCACCAACTTCGGCGTGTTTGTAGAGCTTGAAGAGGGTGTGGATGGACTTATCCATATCTCCGACCTTAGCTGGACCAAGAAGGTGAAGCATCCCAACGAGTTCACCAAGATTGGTGAGCCTATCGAGGTCAAGGTGCTCGATATCGACAAGGACAACCGTCGTCTGAGCCTCGGCCACAAGCAGCTGGAGCCCAATCCCTGGGATCAGTTCGAGGGTACTTTCGCTGAGGGAACCGTACATCAGGGTACCATCACCGAAATCGTAGAGAACCGTGCCGTTGTATCGCTTGGCGAGGATGTGGAAGGCTTCTGCACGCTCCGCAATCTCGTGAAGGCCGACGGCAGCAAGGCACAGAAGGGCGAGACCCTCGACTTCAAGGTGCTGGAGTTCAACAAGGACAGCAAGCGCATTCTCGTCAGCCACACCCGTACCTTCGAGGAGGGTCGTGCCGAGAAGAAGGCTCGTCCTGCACGTGCTCCCCGCGCTCAGAAGGAAGAGGCTCCCGTAATCCAGAACCAGGCTGCTGTAAACACCCTCGGTGACATCGACGCTCTGGCTGCCCTCAAGGCACAGATGGAAAAGGGTGAATAATCCCACCGTTCCTGCCAGAATGGAGTTTGACTTTTGGGAGTAGTTGCTTTTTGCAATTTCTCTTTGTAAGATACATCTTCTTCTTTTATATTTGATTGTCTGGCCCCGCTTTCTGCAATTCTTGTGGAAGCGGGGCCTTTTGTGGCTTTTCCCCCTGAGCCACTCATGGCTGATTTTTGAGGGTTTCCGTACCGCTTGCGGAATGAAAACGGGAGTTTTTTACAAAAAAATCCATGCAAAGTTTGTATGCTCGAATTTTAGTTGTAAATTTGCGGCAATGAAAACCCATAAATTTTAAAACATAATCGAAACAATGACTATTTCTGAATGCAATTTTGCAGGTAAGAAGGCTATCGTTCGCGTAGACTTCAATGTACCTCTTCAGGACGGTAAGATTACCGATGACACCCGCATCCGCGGTGCTCTCCCCACTCTCAAGCACATCCTGGAGCAGGGTGGTGCCCTCATCATCATGAGCCATATGGGTAAGCCCAAGGGTAAGGTGAAGCCTGAACTTTCTCTTGGACAGATCAAGGATGCCGTGGCCGAGGCACTCGGTGCTCCCGTGGCTTTTGCTCCCGATTGCGCCAAGGCACAGGAGGCTGCTGCCGCACTCAAGCCCGGAGAAGTGCTGCTGCTGGAGAACCTCCGCTACTATCCCGAGGAGGAAGGCAAGCCTGTAGGAGTCGAGAAGGGAACCCCTGAGTTCGACGAGGCTAAGAAGGAAATGAAGGAGCGTCAGAAGGAGTTTGCCAAGACCCTTGCAAGCTATGCCGACATCTACGTGATGGACGCTTTCGGCACCGCTCATCGTAAGCACGCTTCTACCGCTGTCATCGCCGACTATTTCGATGCTGACCACAAGATGCTTGGCTTCCTGATGGAAAAGGAGGTAAAGGCTGTTGATGCCGTGCTGAGCGACATCAAGCGTCCCTTCATTGCCATCATGGGAGGCTCCAAGGTGTCGTCCAAAATTGGTATCATCGAAAATCTTCTTGGCAAGGTCGACAAGCTCATCCTTTGCGGTGGTATGACCTATACCTTCGCCAAGGCTCACGGTGGAGAGATTGGTAACAGCATTGTAGAGCTGGATAAGCTCGATGTTGCTCTCGGTGTTGAGGAGCTGGCAAAGAAGAACGGCGTGGAACTCGTCATGGCTCCCGATGCAGTAGTAGCCGATGCTTTTGCAAACGATGCCAATACCCAGGTATGTCCTTCCAACGCCATCCCTGAAGGATGGGAGGGTCTTGATGCAGGTCCCGAGGCACAGAAGCTTTTCGCCGATGCCATCAAGGGCTGCAAGACCATCCTCTGGAACGGTCCTGCCGGTGTTTTTGAATTCGACAACTTCACCGCTGGTAGCCGTGCCATCGGTGAGGCTATTGCCGAGGCTACCGCTGAGGGCGCATTCTCCCTCATCGGTGGCGGCGACTCTGTGGCTTGTGTCACCAAGTTCGGTTTGACCGACAAGGTTTCCTACATTTCCACGGGTGGAGGTGCTCTCCTTGAGGCTATCGAGGGCAAGGTTCTTCCTGGAATTGCTGCCATCAAGGGCTAAGAATAAGAAGAAGTACGGCCCCGTCAATCTTTTATAGGGGTTGACGGGGCCCTTTTCATGCTGTGCTGCTTATTCCTTTTTCAGAAGCCGCATTATCTCTGCATGTGCAGTCCTCAAAAGCCTTTGCCTGTTTTGCCACCACTCGATTTTCTGCCGCTCTCCTCTTTTTTTACCCTTCTTTCCCTTTTTAGTCTACGTATACATTCCGCATTCTTCCTGATTTCTTTATGCTCAACTCCGAACATCCCATAGTGCAGTTCCTGATGCGATATCGCATGATAGCCGGTTTGGTAGTCCTCCTCATTGCAGGGTTGGCACTATGGCTGTCGACGCGTCCTGATGATTCCCTTGCCGATGTTGTCCCTGAGGATGCTTCTGTTGCTGATACCCTTGCCCTGAATATTATTCTTACTCCCACACTCGACTGCCTGCCCCTCTATCATGCTGTAATGAGCGGTATGGCGGATAGTATGAAACTTGCGCTCAATATCCGCACGGAGACCTCACAGTTTGATGTGGATTCCATCATGCGCCGCACCCGCCGTTTCGACGGAGCAGTGTTCGACGACCAGCGTCTTGCCCGCTATCAGAAGGTAGAGGGCAAGGCGTCCATGCCTGATGCGAATCGTAGCAGCGCAAAGTCTGTCGAGAAATCGAATGCCACTAAGCGTGGAAGCAAAAAGGTCGGGACAAAGGTTGCCCCTCGTGCGTTCCACCCCATGCCTGCACTTACGGAAGTCATCCGTCTGCAGTCGTTGTGGCGGCTCCTCACCAGTTCTACAGTCCGCATCCGCGAGGTGAAAAAACTTCAGAAGCGTACAGTCGCCATTTCCCGTTTCTCTGCATCTTCAGCCTGTATGGGCGAGGCTCTCGCTGGTGCAGGACTAAAGGAGACGGATGTCTATCAGGCGCAGATCAACGATTTTGGTATCCGTACGGATATGCTCACCGAGGCTCAGGTGGATGCAGCCCTGTTGCCGGAACCTTATGCCACTTGCGCTATGCTTCGCGGCCATAGGGTGGTGTGGAGTGCTCCCGACAGCATTAGTCGTTCTGCCCTCTGTTTCCGTAGTGAGGTGCTGAAGAATCCACGCAAACTACAGCAGGCCGACCTTCTTAAAAAAGTTTATGCCCGTGCTGCTGCCGACCTTAATCGTCGCGGCACGCACGCTGCCGATAGCGCACTCATAAAAGTCTATCATCTGCCGTCGCAGGTTATCGACACCCTGCGCCTGCCTGCCTATAAGGTGGGCAAGTAGGTGTGCATATGCTGTCTTTCCGGCACGCCTTCTTGTAGGCAATCCCTTCCAATAAAAATTGAATACCCTGATATATGGAAAAACATCTTATTGACCTTCTCGTAGAGCGCGTGGATTTTCTGCGTGCTGATTATGTGCTGATTTCTCTCTCCAATCCCCTTGGCCCCATGCCAGAGTGCATTCCCGGGCAGTTTGTGCAGCTGCAAGTCGTGGGAGAGCCTCGTGTGATGCTGCGCCGTCCTATCAGCATCAACTGGTGCGACGTGGCTGCCAACCGTCTGGATATTCTGATTCATGTCATAGGTCCAGGAACGGCCGCTTTAAGTCGTCTGAAGCCCGGTGACACCCTTAGTACCCTCTTCCCTCTGGGCAATGGCTTTGAAGTCTACCATGATGGTGATATTCTGCTTGTGGGAGGTGGCGTTGGCACAGCCCCCATGCTTTATTATGGAAAAGCATTGCGCGAGTCCGGCGCACGTCCGCATTTCCTCCTTGGAGGCCGGTCTGCCAAAGATATTCTGCAGTTGGAACGATTTGAGGAGATAGGTCCCGTTTATGTCACCACAGAGGATGCTACACGCGGTGAGCGTGGTTTCGTCACCCAGCATTCCATCCTCCAGCGTCAGAAGTTCGATGCTGTTGCTGCCTGTGGGCCGAAACCCATGATGCGTGCCGTTGCGCTTTGGGCTCGTGATGCCCAGGTGGACTGTGAAGTGAGTCTGGAGAACATGATGGCCTGTGGTCTCGGTGCCTGCCTTTGCTGCGTGGAAAAGACGGTGCGTGGCAATGTTTGCGTTTGTACCGAAGGTCCGGTGTTCCCCACCACAGCCCTCACATGGTTCTAATTTATGGAAAGTCTTTAAAATTTTCTCGTTATGGCAAATCTGAAAGTCAATATAGGAAATATCTCGCTCAAGAATCCCGTACTTACCGCATCCGGCACTTTTGGCTACGGTCTGGAGTTTGCAGATCTTGTCGACCTCAACCGTCTGGGTGGTTTTGTGGTCAAAGGCACCACGCTCCTGCCGCGTCAGGGCAACGACTATCCCCGTATGGCAGAGTCGGCAGCGGGTATGCTCAATTGTGTGGGACTTCAGAACAAGGGTGTTGAATATTTCGCCCAAAACATCTATCCTCTCCTGAAGGATGTCGACAGCAATGTCATTGTCAATGTCTCGGGATCAGATCCTGAAAACTATGCAGCATGTGCCGCTCGCATCGACAGTCTCCAGCGCATACCGGCCATAGAACTGAACATCTCCTGTCCGAATGTCAAGGACGGCGGTATGGCGTTCGGGACTTCTTGTCAGGGGGCTGCATCCGTGGTGCGTGCCGTACGCAAGGTCTATCATAAGACCCTCATCGTGAAACTCTCCCCCAATGTGACAGACATCGCTTCCATTGCCCGTGCTGTGGAGGACGAGGGTGCTGATGCCGTTTCTCTCATCAATACTTTGATGGGTATGAGTGTCGACATCGAACGTCGGTGTTCGCGGCTGAGTATCGGCACTGGCGGACTCTCCGGCCCCTGTGTAAAGCCCGTGGCGCTTCGTATGGTTAGTCAGGTGGCCAAGGCCGTGAAGATTCCCGTCATCGGTCTTGGAGGTATATCCAATGCTACCGATGCCCTGGAGTTCATGATGCTCGGTGCTTCTGCCATACAGATAGGAACTGCCAATTTTGTCGATCCTACGGTCACGATAAAGGTTATCGATGGCATGAACGAATGGCTTGATGCGCATGGAGTGAAGGATATCCATGAAATTATAGGATGTATTCGCTAAGTCAGGAGTGTCGTATACTCCATGACGATAACGGCGTACAACAGAACGTTCCTTATTTATGCCAACATTGAATCGTATGCCAACATTGAATCGCTATCTTGAAGTTTGCTGTGGTTCCATTCTAAGCGTGCATCGTGCAGTCCAGGGTGGAGCTTATCGTGTTGAACTCTGTTCCGGACTCGCAGAGGGCGGAATCACTCCCAGCCTTGCTTTGATAGAAGCCGCATTGAAAGTCAGAGGAATCCGGCATCACGTCCTTATCCGTCCGCGTTCCGGTGATTTTCTGTACGATGATGAAGAGCAGGATATCATCGTGCGCGATATTCTTCTTGCACGAAGAGCCGGAGCGGACGGGGTGGTGGTAGGTGCCCTTACCCCCGACGGCGATGTGGATGTTTCTGCATGCAGGCGTTTCGTGGAGGCCGCTGTTGGGCAGGGTGATGACTGCTACGGCATCGACTGTCGGCAGCTGCGTCCTGTCTCTCTGACCTTTCATCGTGCTTTCGATGTATGTCGTCAGCCGTTCCATGCCCTTGAAGAGCTTGTCAGCCTCGGGTTTCATCGTATTCTCACCAGTGGCCAGGCTTCCAATGCCATGGATGGCATTCCCTTGCTGAAAGATTTGGTAGGCCAGGCGGCAGGCCGCATCATCATCATGCCCGGGTGTGGAGTCAATGTCGGCAATGCCGCAAGGATTCTCGATGCTACGGGGGCTCAGGAAATCCATGCCAGCCTACGCGCCGTCCAACCTTCGGCAATGCGCTATCGTCACGCTGGAGTATCTATGGGAACTCCCGGGACGGATGAGTATGCCACTATGGAAACCAGCGTTGAGAGTGTTCGTGCCGTGGTGGAAGCCATTGGATGATTTTTGGCACAAAGAAGGTGTCTTTTCTTTCGGCCTGTACGGCAGGAAGTCTTCTGCTGAAGAGTGTCCAACTGTACAGGCCGAAAAACATGGAATACTACTGATATTTCAGAGAAGATATACTTCATTGGCCGATGAAGTATATCTTCTCCTGCCGATGAAGTATATCTTCTCTGAAAACGCGGATTTGCAACACCGCGGCAATTCCCCTGTTAGCAGCGTGCGTACGGGCAAAAAAATCTATGGTACGATTGCCCGACTTTTACAATTTTCGCCTTATTTCATATTGCGGAATATGATTAAATATATTAAATGATTTGTGTTAGGTTTATTGCTGGCCTTGTTCCTTTTGTTGGTTATGTTTTGGGGGTGTCGGTTGTGTTTTGATGGTGGATGGCGCGTTCCTTTTTCCGTTCTTTTCGAGCTTCTTTCTGTACGTAGGGTTGAGGTGTTTTGTGTGGGAAAACGGGTGATGGGAGTGGTGGCTTGCAGAGGTCGTTTGTGGGAGTATTTGCTTTTCTACTAAGGAAAAAGGTCAGAAAATAGTGTTTTAACCCCTTTGAGGCCCCAAATCTTTATCTTGTGATTTGCCTTTGTATACTGTGCAAATTACCGAATTGTCATGAAAAAATAGCAGTTATGACAAAAAAAGACAAAATACTTTTGGTGTTTGATAAGAATCCGTTAAATTTGCTGCGTCAAAGGCTATGCGCGCTTCTTTGCCGTTGAAAGCCGTAGACGATACTTACCTATTTCATAACCTTTATCTTCTCATACCGATTTTGAAAAATACAAGACTGAAAATTTGTGTGCATCCAGCACCTGAATAGCAGGGAAATGGATATTCTTCATTTCGCAGTTGCTATAATTTGCAGTTGCTTTTTTGGAATACGCAAGAAAATATATTCAATTATCAAAATATTTAACCATCAAGTATGAAAAACCGTTTTTCAAACATGAGTCAGACCGCAGTCGGTCTCTGCCTTTTGCTTTCGGCTGGCGGCTTGATGTTCTCCTGTTCGGATGATTACGACCTCGACACTTCGAAGCCGAGTTTCCTTGGAGAGAGCATCTACGACGAACTGAAAGCACGCGGCAATTTCCAATATACGCTGCGGCTCATCGAAGACCTCGATTACGCTGACGTGTTGGCGAAGACTGGTAGTAAGACCCTCTTTGTGGCCAACGATGCTGCCTACGAGGATTTCTTCAAGACTACCAACTGGACCACATCAGCGGGAACAGCAGTACGAAAGTATGACGACTTGAGCATGGCGCAGAAGAAACTCCTGCTTAACAATGCCATGCTCAATAATGCCTACGTACTGGAAATGATGTCGAACTGTGCCAACGGCGAGAAGAACCTCTGTCTTCGTCAGACCAGTGCTGCCAGTGTCACCGACAGCGTGAAATGGTGGGGAAAGGCTGAATTGCCGAACATCCAGAGCGAGACTTCTGACTATCCCAATTTCTGGAACCGTTTCGTTTCCGAGTCTTCCGATAGAGCAGGAATCTACATGGCCGTTGATGCCACCACTCCCATGATTGTCCACTTCCTCGAAGGACAGATGAAGGAGAAGAGCATCACCCATGAGGATGTCAGCTTCATCCTTGGACTGAACGGCAAACAGAACGACTGGCTTGATTCTGATTCAGAGAACCGTTCTTACGTATTCGGATCGAAAATCCTTCCTGACGGACAGGATGTGGTCTGCACGAATGGTTATTTCCATGAGATCGACAAAGTACTTGTGGCCCCCAGCAATATGGCTGAGGAAATCCGCAAGAATCCTGCGACACAGATTTTCAGTCATATCCTCGACCGTTTCAGCGCACCGTTCTATGATGGCGACCTTACCTACAATTACAAGTCGCTTTATTCCAACGATGTCGACAGTGTGTTCGTGAAGCGCTATTTCGCTGTACGCACCACTTCCGGACAACTTACCACCGACCCCAACGGCTCGAATGTCAAGGCGGGCTATCCCTACCTGAGTTTCGACCCCGCATGGAGCCAGTTCATGAGTACCGACTCTGAGAGCGCGGAGAAAAATATGGGTGCCATGTTCGTACCCAGCGATGCCGCACTCAAGACCTATTTCCTCAATGGTGGCGGACGCGTGCTCATGGAGCGTTATGCTACGCAGGTTCCCGTCACTGAGGACAATCTGCTCTACAACCTTGACCAGGTGCCCCTTGATATTATCCAGGCGCTGGTGAACAACTTGATGAAGAATTCGTTCAATGAGACCGTACCTTCCAAGTACCTCGCCATTATGAACGACGCTCGCGACCAGATGTTCCCCACCAGCGACGGATATACCACCGTTGCTGAATATAAGGCTGCCATTGACACCGTGATGCTCTCCAACAATGGAGTGGTCTACGTGATGAACAAGGTTGTCGCTCCTGCCGACTATTCTTCTGTCATCGCCCCCGTACTCTATAGCCAGAACGCTCAGGTGATGCGTGCTGTGGTACGTGCCGATGAGGCCTACATCCAGGGAAGCCAGTATGCCAACGCACCGTTGCAGACCTACTTCTCCACCTACCTCAAGGCCATGCAGAGCAATTTCAGTTTCTTCGTTCCCACCGACGACGGTCTGGGTACCTACGGTTATGTTGACCCTGCCAGCCTTGCTGCCGGTAACGCGAGAAACTATATGTACTGGCGTTATGTCTACACCACTGGCAATGTGGCTTCAAGCGGAAAGCGTCTGCCTATCAATGCCGTGGCTTATACCTATAATATTGATAAGGGCTACGACCCCACCGACAAGGCTCGTGGTAACGACTACCGTTCGCTCTACAACGACCTCTTGACCTCCACCTATGGTGAAGTGAAGAAGAAGCTCCTTATCGAGATGGTCAACCAGCACATCGTGGTCCATGAGTCGGGCAACGACGTTCGTTCCGGCAAGAAGTACTACCTTAGCCGTACCGGTGCTCCCGTCATCGTCGAGACGGCAGGCGAGGGCAATGGTGTCGGTATGAAGGTGAAGGGTGGTTTCCAGGAGCAACTGCAGAAGCAGGGTTCCGCTGCCGCCTTCAACTGTGTGGTGACAGAAGTGTACGACCAGAGCCAGCAGACCAATGGTTACGGTAACGGTATGACCTATTTCCTCGATCGTCCGATGCAGCCCACCACCAACAGCGTCTATAAGGTGACCACCGGCATGCCTTCCTCCTCCAAGTTTATGGAGCTTTGCGAAGGTGTGAACGACGACGTGCTGAAAGATGCCGGATTCTATGATCCGTATGCCGAGTCGGGCAGCAGCGATGCCGAGACCAAGTGGCAGCGTGCAGCAGCACTCTTCTACATCTTCCTTCAGGGTGAGAAGGGTGGTGCAAACTACAACATCCCCTCCGGCGACAAGCTGGTACGTAGTTTCAACAACTACCGCTATACGGTTTATGTTCCCTCTGACGATGCTGTTCAGGCTGAGATTGACCGTGGTCTCCCCACATGGGATGAAATCCAGGAGTATCTCGACGAGAACCTTATTCGTCCCACGGAGCCCGAGGGCAAGCCCAAGATGCCCACGAACACCGAGGCCGAGGACTACGAGGAGCAGGTGAAGCAGTATGAGCAGGCTCTTAAGGATTGGAAGGACACTCCCGAGTACAAGACCTACGAGGACAACCTCAAAAAGGATGCTGCTGTGAAAGAAAAGGCACAGGCCATGATCAATACGCTCGTCAACTTCCTGAAGTATCACTTCCAGGACGAGTCGGTATTCGTCGACAATCTCTCTGACGAAGGCCAGTATATGACAGCCTGCATCTACGACGGAAACTATCTGAACCTCAATGTGAAGCAGACCCCCAACAGTCTCGTCATCAAGGATGCCGACAAGCAGGATGTGAAAGTTTCCGCTGCACAGCAGAATCTCATCGCACGCGACTCCCATTACAATACTACCACCAATCCGCGTCTCATCCAGAGCAGCTCCTACGTGGTGGTTCATCAGATTGACAAGGCCCTCCATTTCAAGCCCCTGGGCACTGACAGATGGGACGCTGCATGGCAATCCAACAAGAAAGCCAAAGCTTTCCTCGCCAAGTATGGAACACAGAAATAACAGCATGCCATGAAGAATATAAAATATATCCTCACCCTCGCGCTTTTCATCTGTGCCAGCGTGGCTTTCGCACAGTCAAAGCGTATCTCGGGACACGTATGGAGCAAAACCGACGGCCCCGTGATAATGGCTAACGTGGTCGAAATCGACAAGTCAAACCGTATCGTCAGCGCTACGCAGACGGATGTCAGCGGTAACTTCTCGATGACCATCAAGAACACCGCCAACAAACTCCAGGTATCCTATATCGGATACACCACCAAGGTCATCAATCCCATCGGTACGCAGACTACCTTCAAGATTGAAATGATCGACAAGACCGCCCTTTCCGAGGCAAAGGTCGTTGTCACCCGTAAGGTGAAGAACAATGGTCTCGCCATTCCTGAGCGAGAAATCTCCACCGCTACCCAGACGCTCAACATGGACAACCTTGAGGGTCTTTCCTTTGAGACGGCCGGCGATGCTCTTCAGGGACAGATTGCTGGTCTTGACATCGTGGCCAACTCCGGTAACCTGGGTTCCGGTACTTCAATGCGTCTGCGTGGTGTCAGCTCCATCAATGGTGACTGCGAGCCCCTTATCGTCGTCGACGGATATATCCTTGAGGACTACTCTTCCGATGACCTCGACCTCAACAATATGGAGAACGAGGAGCAGTTTGCCACCCTTCTCCAGGTCAACCCTGAGGACATCCAGAACATCCGCGTATTGAAGGATGCCGCTGCTACCGCTATCTGGGGTGCCCGCGGTTCTAACGGTGTGATTGAAATCACCACCCGTCGTGGTAAGCGTGGTCCTACGAAAGTCAACTTCAGCTATCGCTTCAGCGGAGCATGGCAGCCCGAAGGTATGAAGATGCTCGATGGCGACGGCTACTCCATGATGCTGAAGGAGGCTTACTTCAACCCCAACCAGAGCGATGTGGCTTCCGGTATCGTCGAGTTGATGTACCTCCAGGATCATCCTGCATACTATGCCAACTACAACAAGAATACCGACTGGATTGACGAAGTCACACAGTTCGGACAGACCCACAACTATGGTGTGAACCTCTCCGGTGGTGGTGAGAAGGCATCCTTCCGTATCAGTGGTAACTATGACCACGAGACCGGTACCATCATCAAGCAGAGCCTCGACCGCTTCTCTACGCGTCTGGCTCTCGACTACTACGTGAGCGACCGCATCAAGTTCAGTTCCAACTTCTCGTTGGTCTACACCAAGAACAACAAGAACTACGACAACTACCTCCTCTCCTATGCCTATAAGGCTATGCCTAACATGAGCGTATATCGCTGGGAGTACGACCAGAATACCGGTATGTACAACAACACTGGCGACTACTACATCATGCCTCCTGCCGCTACAGGTCCCGGACTCGTTGCCAACAATTCCAACCTCTCCTCTTATTATCTCTCTGACCGCGTGGGCAACTGTAACCCCGTTGCCATTGCCAATCTGGCATACTATCGCACCTCCACCTACACCATTACCCCGCAGTTCTCTATTGAGTACAAACTGCTCGGTAAGGAGGACGATGAGCATCAGTTGAACTATACGGGTGAGGTATATATGAATGCCTTCACGCAGGGCGACAACTCCTACTATCCCCACCAGCTCACCTCCAAGGCCTGGTCGGACGGTGTGGACTATACGGCCGACTATCAGAACAAGACCTTTGCCTTCACCACCCGCCACAGCTTGGTTTATGTTCCTCATTTCGAGAATGAGAACCATTCGTTGCAGGTGCTGGGACGTTTCGAGGTCAGCAGCTCCAACGGTACCACCCAGAGTCTCAACAGTTCCGGTATCAACGGCGGTATCACCGACCCCACCGTTCCCGGCTATCTCCGTGCAGCCTCCACCAGCACCTGGAAGGGACACTCTGCCAGTGCTACCGGTTCGTTCCACTATAGTTTCGGCTCCAAGTACAGCATTGATGCCACTGTCCGCGCCGACGGTATGACCAAGTTCGGTGCCGGAAGCAAGTGGGGTGTATTCCCCGGTATTTCCGGTCGTTGGAACATCTCCGACGAAAAGTTCTTCGAGCCTCTCCGTTCAGTGGTCAGCATGCTGGCTGTTCGTCCGGGATGGGGTATCAACGGTAACGCATGGTTTGACGAGGGACTCATCTATAATAAATATAGCAGCTATGGTTACTACGACGGTGTCGCCGGTATCGCTCCCGAGAACCTCCGCCTCACCGAGATTCAGTGGGAGAAGACCCGCTCCTGGAACATCGGTGCAAACCTGAACCTCTTCAACGACCTTATCCAGTTCGACCTCAACGTCTATCACAAGTACACCAGCGACCTTCTTATGAAAGGTGTACGCGTTCCCTCCAGTTCAGGTTTCTCTGCTCTGAGCTTCAGCAATGTCGGTAAGATGGAGAACGAGGGTTGGGAACTCTACGTCAGCACCAAGCCTATCCTCAAGTATGGCAAGTTCAGTGTTGTCCTCCGTGCCAATGTCGCCCAGAACATCAACACCCTTACCGAGATGGATGCCAACGTGCTCGAGTCCATGAATCCCGACTTCAGCAACAAGAACGAGAGTGTGATGAGCCGGGTAGAAGTAGGTCACAGCCTCGGTGCCATCTATGGTTTCCGCTATAAGGGTGTATATGCCTACGACTACGACCACAACGGCTATTTCTCCAACGATGAGAAGAACCAGTACTTCACTGCATCTGGAGAGCAGAACACCGCTGCTGCTGCACTGGGTCGCGAGCACGATGCCCGCCTCACTGCTGAGAATGCCGCTCCCGTGGCACGCGATGCACAGGGCAATGTCATCTACGACAAGTCCGGCAATCCCGTACGCATGATGTTCAACTATGGTGGAACAAACTATGCTTTCGATGGTGGCGACGTTTGCTATGAAGATATCAACCATGACGGTCAGATCAACGAACTTGATATCTGCTACCTCGGCACTTCCAACCCGAAGGTGAACGGTGGTTTCGGAATCGACTTCACCCTTGGCCGCTGGACCCTCAAGACCAACTTCAACTTCCGTATCGGCAACAAGATCCTCAACATGGCAAAGATGTATGCCGAGGATATGCGTACCAACGAGAACCAGATGGCTTCTGTAGCATGGCGCTGGCGCAAGAATGGCGACATCACCGAAATTCCCCGTGCCAAGAACGCTGCTATTAAGGAGTCCTACAATGCGCTCATCAGCGACCGCTATGTAGAGCCCGGCGATTTCCTTCGTTTCCAGTACTTCCAGCTCGGCTACTCCGTTGATCCCAAGAAGCTCAAGAAGGTGCGCCTCTCGACTCTCCGTATCAGCGCGTCCGGCAACAACCTCTTCTGCTTCACGAAGTACTCCGGCGTTGACCCTGAGCACACGCAGAGCGGCTACAGCCCCTGTATCGACAATTCTACGACTCCCCGCTCGAAGAGTTTCACGTTTAGTCTGAACTTCGGATTCTAATAAAGGCATTCATCATTTGGCATTTATTATCATGAAAAAGAATAATATCAATAAATTCCTTCTCGGAGCTGCGGTTGTGGCGTTGGGCGGACTGGCCTCTTGCGAGGACTATCTCACCATCACACCGACCAACTCCATTACAAAGGAGGATTACTGGAATACCCGCAGCGACGTGGACAACGTGCGTGCTGCCGCTTATTACCAGATGACGCAGTTGGAGGATAAAATCCTCATTTGGGGTGAGTTCCGTTCTGACAATGTCACCTTGAACAAGATGGACAAGACCGCTTACCTGCGTCTCCAGGAAGCTGTGCTCCAGCCTACCGAGGGTATGTTCGACTGGAGCGGCTTCTACAAGGGCATCAACTATTGCAATGAGGTGCTTGAAAACGGACAGCGCATGATAGATGAGCAAGTAGACCCTTCCTTCACTGAAGGCGACTGGCTCCCCATCAAGGCCGAGATGGTCAGCCTCCGTGCGCTCTATTATTTCTATCTCGTGCGTGCATATCGCGATGTGCCCTATGTCACCAAGTCCGTCAGCACCGACACTGAGGCAAAGGCCAGCCGTATTGCCGCTACCCCCGGATTTGAAATCCTGGAGAGCTGTATAGCTGATGTGGAGGCTGCCCAGAAGTATGCCGCAAAGAATTTCGGTGCTGGGGTCACCTCCACTGGTCGATTCACCACCTATTCCATCTCTGCCCTCCTTGCCGACATGTACCTTTGGCGTGCCTGTCTCTACAACAACATCGATGGCAAGAAGGATGCTGCGGGCAATGCCTATACTCCGACCGAAAATCCTGCCGAGGTCATCACCAGCAGTTTGGAGAAGTGTATTGAGAATTGTGATTTCGTGCTGAACCATCTCAAGAGCGAGTACGATCGTAATCTCGACCTCCAGAATGTCACGGAGAACGACCCGCGTCGCAAGCAGCCTTTCCCGCTGATTACCAATACGGCTTCCAAGTTCGGTACTACCCTCGATGCACCGTATTTGCTTAATTTTGGTACCGGCAATAGCTCTGAGAGCGTTTTCGAACTTCAGTACGATGGTGTGAATGTGTCCAATTCCACTTATGGTACCATGTTCTATGGCAATGAGGACAATGCTTTTGCGCCCCGCATCATGACCGCCACCCCCATCCTCTTCAGCCGCATGACGGATCCCGATCCCGATTTGGGCTTTACCCGTGGTTTCGGACTCACCGACTTCCGTGCTTTCTCTACCGCACAGTATGAGAAGGAGGGACAGAGCGTGTATCCTATCATCAAGAATGTGGCTACGACAGTCTATCTTGTTGATGCCTACGATATGAGAAAGGGTGCGGACTACAGCAATTATCGCAGCAATACTGCCAGCAGTGCCTCTTGCCCCATTTACCGTTTGAGCGACATCATGCTCATCAAGAGCGAGGCCATTGCCCGTCTGCTCTCCAAGGATGGTACTGCCAGCCGTTCGATGGGCTTCCACCTCATCAACAACCTCTTCGCACGCAACAATCCTGGAGCCGACTCCATCAACTCCGATGCTGTCACCTATTGTGCACGTCTCGCCAAGGGTTGGGCTTCATCGCGAAGCGAAAACTCCACCGACTCCCTCCTGCGTCTCACCTACTTCGAGCGTCAGCGCGAGTTCATTGCAGAAGGCAAGCGTTGGTTCGACCTCGTGCGTGAGTGCGAGTGGCGCAATGAAACCGAAGAAGTGCTCGAATGGATGGCTGCCTCCAGCAGCGTGAAGAACCGTTGCCGCAACATCTGGTCCCTCTACAACCCCATCTATTCGGATGAAATGAAAGTTAACGGTGTCGGATATGGCGATGGCAACGGTAAACTCGTCCAGAACCCTGTTTGGCAGAAATACATGCAAGACTAAATCCCATATACAGCAATGAAAAGTATTTGTATCAAAATCAAGTCGCTCGCTTCCTTGCTTCTTTTGGCGGGCATGACTTCCAGTGTGCTCTTCACCTTCCAGAGCTGTAAAGAGGACTTGAGCGAGAGTGACTACGCCATTGCCGAGAAGCAGACCATTTCTGATTTTCTGGCAGAGACCTCCGAGTTCTCGCTCTTCAAGGCCATCCTCGACCGTGTTCCTCTCGGTCGCAAGGCAGGAGCATCCTCACTCTCCGCTGTGCTCTCTGCACGTGGAAACTATACCGTGTTTGCACCCAACAACGATGCCGTCAACGCGTATCTCAAGAAGCTGGGCCTGACCTCTGTCGACCAGCTCGACGATGAGCAGGCTGAGCTTATCGCCTATTCCTGCATCATCGACAACGGCGACGAGTCGGCTTATGAGAGTCCTGAGTTCCCGCAGTCGAATGCTGCATTCTCCAAGAGTGATCTTAACGACCGTACCATCACTTGTGAAGAAAAGGTTGACGAGGAGACTCAGGAAACCTACTACCTCCTTTCCGGCACCTCGCGTGTGGTAAAGTTCGACATTGAGCTCTCCAATGGTTATCTCCATGTGGTCGACAATGTCATTGCTCCCTCCAATGAGATGGTGCCCGACCTCATCAAGATGGCCGACAATATGAATGTCATGGGTGTGCTCCTGGCCGCTACGGGATGGGATGCCAAACTGACCGCTTATATCGACCTCGACTATGAGAATGCCGAGCATGAAGTGAGCGTAAAACTTCCTAACCTCGCCACCTTCCCCGTAGCACAGCACCGCTATCTCGGCTACACTGCTCTTGTGGAGACCGATGATGTCTTTGCACGCTATGGCATTCCCGCTCCTGAGGGCTACAATGCCGAGGAAGGTACCTGCTCTAATCTCGATGCCATCATCAATGCGCTCCGTCCTATCGCCGAGGCTGCTTATGGCACAGAGGCACAGGGCGACTTGACCAACGAGGACAATGCCGTCAACCGTTTCGTGGCTTACCATTTCCTGGAAGGCAAGATGGCCCACAACAAGTTCGTCAACCACTTCTGCGAGTATGGCTACAAGTGGGGCGATATCCTCAATCCACAGCAGGAGAACCTCACCGTCGACCTTACCGACTATTTTGTCACCGTCGGCAAGCGTCGCGGTCTCGTCAAGATTACCCACGAAGCCACCACCAAGGATCTCTATGCCAACCGTGTCTGCACCTACGATGTTGCAGGAAGCTATGAGCAGACGGGTGTCACCCATCGCGGTGTGAAGATTGCTGCCACCAACCCCAAGGCAGGGTCTGACGAGGAACTCAATGTGAACAATGCCAAGAATGGCTACTACTATCCCATCGACGGCATGCTCATCCTCGACAAGACTGCCCAGGATGCCCTTGGCGGTGAGCGTATCCGCTTCGACATCACCACCATCCTGCCCGAGTTGCTCAACAACGGTTGCCGCAGCCAGAGCTATCAGTACTTCGACAGCAACAGCTATTTCGACAACATCACCGGCTGCTCCGACGACACCAAGCTCCTCTATCTGACCACCGCTTCCCAAGGTGCTTACGGATGGTGCGACCTTGAGGGCGATGAGTTCATGGTACTCGGTATCTACGACTTCGTGCTCAAACTTCCTCCCGTGCCGAAGGAAGGCCTTTATGAAATCCGTATGGGATGCTCGCTCAACAGCCTCCGCGGTATGTGCCAGATTTACTTCGGTGAGGATCCCAAGAGCCTCCTGCCTGTAGGACTTCCCTTCGATATGCGTATGTCCACGACCGACGACAACGTAGGATGGTTCAACGACGGCAATCTCGATGAGGCTTCTATTCAGGAAAAAGACAAGAACATGCGTAACCAGGGTTACATGAAGGGTCCGAAGATTTTCTGTATCTCCAATGGCGACGCCGCTACCACTGCCCGTGACTACTCCGGACACGTTCGTCTGATTGTCACCACAGTGACACTGAAACCCGAGAAAACCTACTACATGCGTTTCAAGTCCTGTCTAGAGGACAACGCTTCGCAGTTCTTCTCTGACTATTTCGAGTTCTGTCCCCGCTCCGTCTACAATGGCATAGAGCCTGAGGACATTTGGTAATTCCAAGTCAAGGTATGCTGCTTGCCTGTCCTTCTTGCCCCTCCCTCACTGCCGTTTCTCCTGGAAATGGCGGAAGGGCAGGGGAGCGGGATGGAGGCAGTGATACAAGGTCACAAAGTCTGAATGGCAGGATTTCTGCGGCTCATGATGGAAAATCTCACGATGCTCATCTCATGGGGTCTGCTTGCCAGGACGACTCACTGACGTGGAAAAACAAAACGAAATACATTCTATTTCCCGAATCAAAATATTATGAAATATCCTATTAACAAACTGTTCAAGGGATGCGCTTTTGCCGTTTCTGCTCTTGCGCTTGCCACAGCATGTTCTGACGACCATTTTGATGTCGTGACCCAGGGCGATGCTGACAAGACGCTGTGGGAAAACATCCAGGCGAACAAGAACCTTTCAGAATTTCAGGATCTTCTCACTCGCATCACCGTGATGAAGAGCGAGAATGACAAGACTGCCACTTTGAAATACAGTGAGTTGCTCGCTTCCAACCAGAGCTTCACCGTTGTGGCACCTGTCAACGGCTCTTTTGACTATAAGGCCTGGAGCGACACCATCAACAAGGCCAACTTGCTTAGGGCCGATGAGGCTACGGAGCGCGAGGGACGCCAGCTCATGTACATCGCGTCCAACCAGTTCGCCATGAACCATATTGCACGCTTCAATTCCAATCTGGCTTCCGAACAGACCATTCATCTCCTTAACGGAAAGAATGTGCAGAGTGTGCCCGGAACCTTCAATGAGATTCCGATGGAAGGCACGCAGATTCACGGCAGCAATGGTGTGCTCTATACCCTTAAAGGACTGAATCCCTTTGCCTACAATATCTATGATTTCCTCTCGGCCGACCCTGCCATCTCTTCGGTGAATGCCTATATCAAGGATCCTGCCATCGAGACGGAGACCTTCAATGAGAATCTTTCCGTGCCCGGTGCCATGAACGAGAACGGTGATATGGTGTATATCGACTCGATATTTACCCGCACCAACCTCCTCCTCGACGGTATCGGAATCAGTCTCGACGACGAGGACTCCTGCTACGTGGCTGTCATTCCCGACAACAATGCCTGGGAAGAGGCACTGGCGAAGGTGAAGTCCATCATGAACTATGCCGGCACCTACAGTTATGGCTGGGACGGTACAGGCTTTACCTATACCTCAGATCGCGGAAGCGCACTCAAGCTCAATGCCGACTCGCTCTGCGAGGCAAAGGCCAAGGAAGCCATCATCAAGAACATGTTCTTCCAGCCCTACCGCATGGGACTTGAGAGCAAGAAGAACCGCAAGATTGTAGAGTATATGGAGACGGCCGACTCCCTCATCTCCAGCACGGGTGTCATTTTCTACAACCCCGCTGCCAAGGAAGGCCAGCCCAACCAGAACCTGAATCCTGCACTCCGTGCCGAGTATGTGGAAGATGCCTCCAATGGCTATGTGTTCAAGCTTCCCGACTATAAGTTCGACCCTGCCTATTCCTTCGTGAGCGACTTATGGTTCCAGCCCGTAAGTTCTTTCTACACGGTCTACTCCTCCGGCTGTACCGCTCCCACCGGAAATACCGTGGTGCTCTCAACCACCAACTACAATAAGGAGCGCGATGTGGTTGACGAAGACGGCAACCCCACGGGTGAGAAGACGGGTGTCAGCGGTGAGGTGCTCAACAACACCTACCAGCGTTTCGCCATCGCCAACAATTCCCAGGCCATGCAGGTGGACTTCCGTCTGATGGATGTCTACAGTGCCGATTATGTCATCAAGGTGACCCTCGTGCCCAGCAACATCAACTTCGACGATGTGCATGAGGATGAGCAGGAAGGCTTCTACGAGAACCTTTGCTTCGTGGCAGAGATTATCGACGATGACAATAAGTCCTGTGCTTCCACAACCTATGCCTACAAGAAGAACGGCGAGGCTTCCGACAGCAACAAGGACAATGCCATCATCATTGATCCCATGACTGGCGTGACCACGCTGACGCTCTTCCCCAAGTTCCATTTTGACAAGTGCTACGTTGATGTTCCCTGCCCCACGGGTGAGACCTTCCCGCGTCTGCGCCTCACCGTTCCCAAGGGCGGTGGCCGTAACAAAATCGTTTATGCACCTCTCAACATTGTAGAAATTTCCTGCGAGCCTTATCGCGCCGCCGAATAATCAAATACTATGAAGACAGATAATCGATACCTCCAGATACAGCAGGCCGCTCTCCGCGCCGGTATCAGCCTCTTTATGCTCTTCGGCGTCGGCCAGGCTTTCGCACAGGACGACGTGACTCCTGCTGCCGAGGAACAGGCTGAAGCGCCTGTGGCCAAGAAAAAGCAGGCCAATCTTCCCCAGTATGTCATGAAGGAAGTGCGCGGCACCGTCTACGATGCAGGCTCGCGCCAGCCGCTCTCTGGCGTGCGTGTGCAGGCATTGGCCGACAATCGCTACACTGCCATGACCGACGAGAAGGGTGAGTATGTCATCAGCGTGCCCGAGCATGTCACCTCACTTTACGTCTCCACTGAGGGCTACAATTCCGTGCAGATTGGTCTGCGGGGAGAGAAGGCACCCGATGCCTACGTCTATTCCCAGCGTTTCCGTCCGCTCTATACGGATGGTGTGAATATCCTCAACACCGCCAGTGCCACTTTCGACACCCCTTCGGCCGTTTCGCTTGAAGGCGAACTGGACAACCAGCTCAATGCTGCCGTACGTACCGTCAGCCGAGGCGGTGTGCCTGCACAGGGTGCCATGATGCTGATCAATGGCATCAATTCGCTCAATACCAATGCCCAGCCCCTCGTCGTTGTCGACGATGTCATTTGGGATATGCAGTTCGACCGCGGTACCATCCACGACGGTTTCTTCAACAATGTCTTCAACCTCATCGACCCTGAGGACATTGAAAATGTCGAGGTGCTTCGCAATGGTGTGGCCCTCTATGGTGCAGAAGGTGCCAATGGTGTCATCCGCATCACCACCAAGCGCGGTCACTCCATGGCTACCCGAATCAATATCCGTGCGTGGGGAGGCTACGAGCTTGCGCCATCCAATCTCAATGTCATGAATGCCGAGCAGTACCGCAACTATCTTGCCGAATTCCTCGGCACGACGAAGTACGCCCAGCAGAACGACCTTGGCTCCAACATGACCATTCCTTTCCTCAACGAGGACAAGAAGTACCTTTACTATGACCAGTACCACAATGAGACCGACTGGCAGAAGGACCTCTACGAGAACAGCTTCACGCAGAACTATCGCGTAGGCGTTCAGGGTGGTGATGACGTGGCCATGTACAACCTCTCCCTCGGCTATGCCAAGTCCGATGCTACGGCAAAGCAGACCGACTTCAACCGTCTGAACATTCGCTTCAACACCGATGTCAATCTGTGGCGCGGCTTCACTGCCTCCATCGATATGGGGTATGTACGCAATGCCTACAACCTCCGCGACAACGGATGGGCAGAATCCTACAGTCGGAAGAACATCTCTTCGCCCAATGTGCTCGGACTCATCCAGGCACCGTTCATCGACCCCTATACCTATTACGTAGAGTATATGGGCGACAACCAGCTCAAGCTCCAGCATACGGACAAGTTGTATGGAGGCATGAACTATGCCGACTCCAACAATCCCTTCCTCTTTGCCAGCGCATTTGGCTATGAGGGTCTGGCCAATCCCTTCTGGGTGCTTCAGAACGGCCAGGGCGACAACAAGAACTATCAGGAGCAGACGCAGTTCTCGCTCAATATCCAGCCGCGCTATAAGGTGAGCAAGTACGTCACCATCACCGACCGCTTCAGCTACCTCCTCAACCGTTCCAACGAGAAGTACTTCATGCCGGCATCCGGTACGCCGAGCAAGGTGGTGGAGAATCTGGGCAACGTGCAGAGCGTCATCGCTTCGCAGTTCGGCAAGGAGACCACGCTCTTCAATGACTTCCGCGTAGACTGGAACCGCAATTTCGGTGCCCACAACATCGACCTCTTCGGAGGATTCCGCATCGCCAACTATAGCTACACCAGCTCTAATGTCAGGGGTTACAACAACTCCAACGACAAGATGCCCAACCTCTCCTACTCTCTCCAGTACCTTTCCTATGGTGGTGTCAACGACCGCTGGACCAACCTCTCCTATTATATCAATGCCGACTATAACTTCAAGCACCGCTACTTCGCCAAGTTCATCATCTCGGCAGAGGCCAGCAGCCGCTTCGGTAAGGAGGCTGAGGGAGGCATCAAGGCCGCAGGTGTGCCTTGGGGCATGTTCCCCAGCATCCAGGCAGGATGGGTCATGAGCAATGAGTCCTGGTTCAATGCCAAGTGGATCGACCTCCTCCAGATCACTGCAGGCTATGAGATGTCCGGCAACGACAATATCGACTACTACGCATCGCGTACGTATTTCAACAACGTGAAGTTTCTCGACAAGGCCACAGCGCTTGAACTTGCCAACATTGAGAACCCGAAGATTCAGTGGGAGACCACCCATCGTGCCAATGTTGCCCTGCAGCTCAATATGCTCCGCAACCGCCTGTCGCTCGGCATTGAATACTTCAACGCCCGCACCACCGACCTCCTCGTGCGCAAGACCGTGAGCGACATCACCGGTCTCTCGCAGATGTGGAGCAACGATGGCGAGTTGAAGAATTCCGGCGTCAACTTCAGCATCAATACCCACCTCATCTCCAAGAAGGACTGGCAGTGGCAACTGGGTGCCACCCTCGCTCACTACAAGAACGAGATTACCAAGCTTCCTGACACCCGCAACAACCTCATCGAGACCTATCGCCTCGATGCCAACGGACAGCGTCAGGGCGACCCCACCACCATCGTCGGCTATACTTCCAGCGTCTACGGTACCGACAATGTCCTTACTGCTGTGGGCCATGCCGCAGGCGTGTTCTATGGCTATGAGACCAATGGCGTCTATGCCACCACCGAACAGGCCAAGCAAGATGGGTTGAAGTACCCCACCGGACTTTCCAGCCAGCCCAGCCGCGACTTCCAGGCAGGCGATGTACGCTTCGTCGACCAGAATGGCGACGGATGGATTTCCGAGGCCGACAAGGTGGTCATCGGTGATCCCAACCCCACTGTCTACGGTAATATCTACACCTCCCTTTCCTGGAAGAACCTCTCGCTCGACGTAGTGTTCAAGTACTCCCTCGGCAATGATATCTACAACTATCAGCGCATGCAGCTGGAGTCGGCCAACAATATCTGGAACCAGACCACGGCTGTCGTGAACCGCTGGAAGTATGAGGGACAGCAGACGGACATGCCCCGCACCATGAGTCCTGATTCTGAGCAGTGGGTGAACAATGAGCGTTTCTCCGACCGCTGGATTGAGGACGGCTCCTACCTCAAGCTCAAGCGCGTGCGCCTCACCTACAAGGTGCCTCTTGCACTCTCTTGGCTCCAGGGACTTTCCGTATGGGGCGAGGCCAACAACATTGCCACCATCACCAAGTATCTCGGACAGGACCCCGAGGTCAGCTGCAGCAATTCCGTCCTCTATCAGGGCATCGACGCAGGCTATCTGCCTAATGGCCGCAACTTCAACCTCGGTATCACCATCAACCTCTAAACACGTTGTGCAAAAATGAAAAAGTCTATATTATCACTTGGCTTCGCCATTCTCGGTCTGGGCACTGTCACCACATCGTGCGAGGATATGCTGACACCTGACATGGACCGCTACGCCACAGGATTCTCCGGTACGGACACCATCAACTTCTATCTCGGTATCCTCTCCAACCTGCAGGGTATGGTCGAGCAGAACATCTTGCTCGGTGAGCTCCGCGGCGACCTCCTTTCCCCCACGGAATATGTCTCCGACTCGATTTCATCCATCGCCAATTTCACCAACCTCGAAGATGGCGAGAACCAGCTGCTCAACCGTGCGGCATACTATAAGGTCATCAACCAGTGCAACTATTATCTGGCTGCTGCCGACTCCATGGCCATGAAGAACAATTCCTACTTCATGCGCCGTGAAATCTCGCAGGTGGCACTCGTTCGTGCATGGACCTACATGCAGCTCGTGCAGAACTACGGCAAGGTGCCTTTCATCTCCAAGCCCGTAGAGAATGCCGGAACGGGATGGGAGACCACGCCGCCGGAAGGATGGGCCGATGCCGACAATCTCCTTGAGCTTCTCGAAGGAGTGGAAGGCCAGAGCCTTACCCAGGCCTACAACTATGCAGAGTCGCTCGGCTATATCAACTACGGTGACTTCAATTCCGGTGCCGGCGCGTATAGCCACCAGCTCATGACGTTCAATGCCGATGTTGTCCTCGGCGATCTCTATCTCCTCCGTGGCGCCAGCCAGTCGGACTATGAGAAGGCCGCCTATCACTTCCATCATTATCTTGATGAGTATAGCAAGACCTATGTGGACAATCAGGCCGCCGTCGTGAAGTTCACCCATGGCGATGAAGACAGTTATATGGTTTTTTCCAATGGCTGGGGATCGGACTACAACGGTACTTTAAAAATCGTCACTGCCGTTCCTTCTGCCGCCAATGCCTTCTTCGGCAAGGTCTTGACGCGTGTACCGCAGGTGTATGGCTTCGATCCCTCTTCGGGCGTAAGTTCTGAAACCTCTACCGGCACTGACGAGGACGGCAATGCCACTGAGGAAGTCAACACCTCGGGTGTAGTAAACGTCAAGGCGAACTACAAGAGTCGCCAGATGGAGCCCTCTCCCAGTTATCTCGCGCTCAATGCCGCCCAGAAACTCGTCTACAATGTGCCCGACCCGCTCGACGATTCCCGCTACATTGATGTGGAGTATCTGACCGATGGCTATGCTGATGCCCGTCTGAACCAGTCGGCTCCCCTTGTGCGCACCGAGGCCGGACGTCTCCGTTTCGTCGACAAGTTCTGCTATACCACTGGCAATAGCGACGACGTGACCTCCACCAGCATGTTCGCTTTCCGCTATCTTCTCCCCGTCTATACGCTCAATCAGATTTATCTGAAGTATGCCGAGGCTGTCAACCGTGCAGGATTCCCCCGCCATGCCTTTGCTATCCTCCGCGATGGTCTGGAGCCAGACAAACTCCCCACAATCGGTTCCCTCGTCGTGAAGGCTGATACCGTATTTACAGCAACTCCCGGTGAGACGGACGAACCTGTGGACCCCGAGGAATTCCGTCCCTACGACAAGGTGACCCTCACCTACAAGGTGGTGGCCGACAGTGCTTCGAACAATTATGGTGGTGCCAACTGCATCGACCTCAATGAGCTCAAGCGTGCCGAAGGCGTTGCATGGCTCGACTTCACCGATTTCACCGCTAAGCCGAACATGGGTATTCACACCGCAGGCTGTGGCTACTCGACTGATATGGACTCTCTCTACAGTTATGAGAAGATGGTGCTCCAGCGTATCGAGGATGAGTACTCACGCTCTAATCAGGCTATATCCGATGAAAAGGCCAAGGCCGGTGAAGTAGAGGGTACGGAGACTGAAGCCGTAAGAAAGACGGTGGAAGTGAACGGTGCCAAGTACTACTATTACCTGGTTGAAAAGACCGAACCCTACGAATACTATGGTCCTTCAGAGGCTGAGATTGCCGCTGTGGAGACCATCATCGCCGATGAGATGGCTCTCGACCTTGCTTTCGAAGGAACGCGCTATTACGACCTCATGCGTATTGCACGCCATCGCAACAATGCCGGTCTGGACGGTTCTACATGGCTGGCATGGCTCATCAGCCGTCGTGGTCTGAATCTTGCTCCGTATGAAGAGGTCGGCACAACAGGTTCGCTCTTCAGCAAACTGCAGAATCCTGCCAACTGGTATCTCCCTGCTCCGAAGAACAACTAATGTGCTGAACGAGGAAACGGCATGAGGAGGTTCTTCTCCCCATCTCCTTCCTCCTTCGCTTGACACTCATATCCCTGCCCGGCATTCCATTGCCAGGCAGGGATTTTTGTCTCCTTTACAGGGGTGTTCTATAAATTAGCTTGAGGCGATTTTGTGCCTATCGTGCAGCAGTTCTTTGTTTTTCAAGTACGAGCATAGCTAGCTATGTAAGTGGTTGAAAAGCAAAGAAATGCTGTGCGAGAGGTGGAAAAGCGACCAAGCAGACAGCTCTTGAATAAAAGATAATTTACTAATTTAATGTGAGTTCGATGAATTTGTACTGAATGGAAAGACAAACCTATACAACAGTATCGCCGATAAGGTTAATAACCTTACGGCTGTAGGGTTATTAACCTTACGGCTGCAAGGTTATTAACCTTATCGGCTGTGAAGTTGACATACATCAATCACGCAGTAAATATAATGCCGTTATCTCACATAGATTGTCTCAAACGCAATTCATCGAACTCACGTTAATTTATAGAACACCCCTGCACCTTATAATATTATGCGCGATTATGCGCGCGCGAGGAGAATGCTCGTTTTCAAGAGCCGTACCCCGTGCTATGTCATAATCGGACTGCAGGCCGCCAGCCATTGGCTTCTTCAGTCATCTTGCTTTACATTCACAGCAGCGGCAAAAAGCATCCTGATGGGCAAGAGATACTTGCAGTGGCAAGCCTTGTCCGTTATCTTGATGCACACGCTTTTTTGAGTTTTGCGTTCAGCCAAGGCTGAACGGTTCTTTATGTCAACATCTGCGGCCAAGAATGTCAACATCTCCGACCGTTCAGCCCAGGCTGAACGAAAAAGACAGCAGACTGACAGGCGACACATGAATAGTACTGCCATTCATTTATGGCCATTCCTGCGAATCGGCGAGTCCTGTTCCCCTTTAGGTGTTTTTGTTCAAGGCCCGCTCCTTCGGGCGTGCCATACCGTTCTGCTGGACGTAGGATAAGCAGGATGTACTGGCATGCAGCCTCTTCACCGCTATGCTCACGCTGAAGCATAGCCATTTAGTCCATTTGAGGTGCAATGGGATGAGGCGCGACAGGATGAATAAAGGAGGCTAAAAAAAAGGAGGAGCGAGGAAAATTGAGAAGAAAAACCCCTTTTTGGAAAAAAACGCAAAATTTCCATTCGTTTTCTTGTTCATTTTAATCGGTTTGTATTATCTTTGCATGCAAATAGCGCTTGAGAAGCCATGCTGCAATGGGGGTGTGGTAGTCCTTGTTGTGAGGATGGTCTTCTCGTCAATCTTTTAATGAAGGCAGGGCGGGCCTATGGAAAAGCAGAATAATGCCTGATGCGCTGCCTCATAATATCTACGATATGGAATTTACTGCACAACAAATTGCTGAGTACCTCGGTGGAAGCGTCGAGGGCAATGCAAATGCCAGTGTAAAAACATTTGCTAAAATCGAAGAAGGGCAGCCTGGGGCGATTTCCTTCCTCGCCAATCCAAAGTATGCCCATTATCTCTACACCACGGCATCAAGCATCGTGCTGGTCAACGAGGATTTTGTGGTGGAGCAGCCCGTCAGTGCCACTCTTGTCCGTGTGGGAAATGCTTATGAGGCTGTGGCACGCCTGCTGACCCTCTATGAGTCCATGACGCAGCGCCGTACGGGCATCCATCCCCTGGCGTTTGTCAGTCCTGCCGCTGAGGTGGCAGATGATGCCTACATCGGTCCTTTTGCCTATGTGGGCGATGGTGCCAAAGTGGGAGCCCGCACGCAAGTGTACCCCAATACAACGATAGAAGAGCGGGTCAGTGTGGGCGACGACTGCATACTTTATCCCCATGTCAGTGTCTATCACGACTGCCGCATCGGCAATGGAGTCATCCTGCATAGCGGAGTCGTGATTGGTGCCGATGGCTTCGGCTTTGCACCTTCTGCTGAAGGCTATGAGAAGATACCGCAAATTGGCATTGTGACAATAGAGGACAATGTGGAGATTGGTGCCAATGCCTGTGTGGACCGTTCCACGATGGGCAGCACATACATTCGCAAAGGCGTGAAACTCGATAACTTGGTGCAGATTGCCCACAACTGTGAGGTAGGGCAGCACACTGTCATGTCGGCCCAGGTGGGTGTGGCTGGCAGTACGAAGATTGGAGAGTGGTGCATGTTTGGAGGGCAAGTGGGAGTGGCAGGCCATATACAGGTGGCCCCCCGCACATCGGCAGGAGCCCAGAGCGGTATCGTCAGCAACAGAAAGCCCGGTGCCACCATGATGGGATCGCCAGCCATCGATGCCCGTCAGTGGCAGAAGTCGTCCATTTATTTCAAGCGACTGCCCGATATGGCCGAACAGCTCCATGCGCTGACGAAAGAGATGGAGGAACTCAAGGCACAGCTCGATGCACTCAAGCAGCAATAAGCCCCCTGCACCTCATCGGCAGGTGATGATGATATGACATGTTGAAACGAATCCCTTCTTAGTGTCAATTATAAGAATCAAGAATACCAGTGCAACATACACTTTTAGCCCCCTTTTCCCTAAGCAGCAAAGGTCTGCATACGGGTCTGGACCTCACGGTCACCTTCCTTGCCGCCCCTTCGGGCCATGGCATTCAGGTGCAGCGCATAGACCTTCCCGGCGAGCCTGTCGTAAAGGCCTCGGCCAATCAGGTGGTCGATACCTCGCGCGGCACCGTCATTGCTGAGGGCGATGTACGCATCTCCACCATCGAACATGCTATGGCAGCCCTATTCTGCTGCGGTGTGGACAACTGTCTGATACAGGTGAACGGTCCGGAGTTTCCTATCCTTGATGGCAGCAGCCGCTTCTATGTGCGCGAGATTCTCCGTGTAGGACTCTTGGAGCAGGATGCTCCACGACAGTATCTGACCATTGCCGAACCCTTGGAATACCGTGATGAAAAGAGTGGTTCGTGGCTACGTATATTGCCGCCCCTTACGGCCGACGAAGCAGAGGACGAGGCACATGAGTGCCAGTTTGCCGCCCCGTCGCCATCCACTGTTGCACCTCCCGCAGGGCTGAGCATCGATGCCACCATCTATTTCGAAGGGTCAGAACTGATCACCACGCAGCAGGCACATCTTCCCGGACTCTGCTGCTTTGCCACCGATTTTGCTGCTGCACGCACCTTTGTCTTTGTGCGGGAGATTGCCCCCTTGCTCCAGATGGGACTCATCCGCGGCGGCGATCTGACGAATGCCCTCGTCATCTATGACCGCCCCATGCAGCAGGCCGAGCTGGACCAGCTGGCTGACACCCTCGGCACACCCCACCGTGATGCCTCGCATCTGGGATTTCTCCAGATACGGCCGTTGCAGTGGGAGAATGAGCCTGCACGCCATAAGATTCTGGACCTGCTCGGCGACCTGGCACTCGTGGGATGTCCCATCCGCGGACGCATCGAGGCCTACAAGCCAGGGCATACCGTCAACAACCGTTTTGCGCGGCAACTGCAAGCCCTGCGCTGAGATTTTCGCTACTAACCTTCAACCAACCCCTTAATTCCAACCGACATGATTTCTCCCCTTGCCTATATCCATCCTGAAGCCCGCATCGGCAACAACTGCGAAATCGGGCCTTTCTGCTATATTGATGCCAATGTGGAGATTGGCGACAACAATGTGCTCATGAATTCCGTCACCGTGCTGAGCGGTGCCCGCATCGGCAATGGCAACCGCATCTTCCCCGGTGCCGTCATCTCCGCCATTCCTCAGGACCTCAAGTTCAAAGGCGAGGAGACCACTGCCGAGATTGGCGACAACAACACCATCCGCGAGAATGTGACCGTCAATCGTGGTACTGCCGCAAAGGGACGTACTGTGGTGGGCAGCAACAACCTCCTGATGGAAGGCATGCACGTGGCCCACGATGTCCTCCTCGGAAATGGTTGCATCATAGGCAACGGCACGAAGTTCGCCGGTGAAGTCATCATCGACGACTTTGCCATCGTGAGTGCCAATGTGCTGGTGCATCAGTTCTGCCGTATCGGCAGTTATGTGATGGTCAGCGGTGGCACGAGATGCTCGCAGGATGTGCCGCCTTTCAGCATGATAGCCCGCGACCCCGCAGCCTTCTGCGGACTGAATCTGGTGGGGCTGAAGCGTCGTGGATTCTCCACGGAGATCATCAACAATCTCCACTCGGCCTACAACATCCTCTTCAACACTTCCGCACTCTTTGCCGAGCGCATCGCCCAGATTCGCGAAACAGTGCCTCCCAGCAAGGAAATCGACTATCTGATAGAATTCCTAACCACCTCCAAGCGAGGCTTTATCGGTAGATAAAAACATTTTTACACCTGATATGAAATATAGAATCAGTTTTATATGCGATGAGAGCGACACTTTCCGTCGCGATGTCCTCATTGACGAAGAAGCCACCTTCCTCGACCTCTCCAACATCATCCTCAAGGCCTGCGGTTACCCTGACGACCAGATGACCTCCTTCTTCATGTGTACCGACAGTTGGGAGCGTCGTGAGGAAATCACCCGTATGGATTGCCGGGAGTCCGGCGTTGACGAGGATGTGTACACCATGGCCGACACGCCGCTGACGGAATTCCTCGACGAAGGAGTCACGCGCATGGAATATGTGTTCGACCCCTTCAACGAGCGCACCTTCTCCCTCCGCGTTATGGGCGAGGAGCCCGGACATGGCGAGGCCGAGATTATCCGATCAGAAGGAAAGGCTCCCCAGCAGGTCTGTGCTTTCGATGCCGATGCCCCCCTGACGGGCACTACGGGCGACTTTGACTTTTCCGACGATTTCAATGACGATTCGTTCGATGCCGGCGAACTGGATCCGGAAGGCTTTGAAGTCTCCGAGAATTTCTGAGCATATCTGATACGTTCCATCTGATTTTCCACGCTTCAAGACCGTGAAGACGCTCTTTGTGCTTCTGGGGCCTACTGCCGTGGGGAAGACTGAAGTGGCACTCCTGATGGCCGAGCATCTGGGATGTCCCGTCATCAGTGCCGACAGCCGGCAGATGTATCGCGACATCCCCATCGGAACTGCAGCCCCTACCCTGGAGGAGCAGAGGCGAGTGAGGCATTATTTTGTCGGGAATCTCCCGCTCGATGCCTCCTACAATGCCGCCTGCTATGAGGCCGATGCCCTGTCGCTGATTCAGCGCCTTTTCCTTTCTCACGACCGTCTGTTGCTCAGTGGTGGCAGTATGATGTACGTCGATGCCGTATGCCATGGTATCGACCGTATGCCCGATGTGCCTCCAGAACTCCGTCAGAGCCTGCGCCAGCGGTTGGAGACAGAAGGACTGGAAGCACTCGTCGACGACCTGTGGCGCATGGATCCTGCCTATGCAGCACGTTGCGACCTGAAGAATCCTGTTCGGGTGGTGCATGCCCTGGAGATGTGCATCGCCACCGGCAGCACTTATTCCTCCCTCCGGCTTCGTGAGCAGGAGGGTAGGGAAACGGGGAGCAGCAAGCGTCCGTTCCGCATTGTGCGCATCGGACTCCAGCGTCCGCGTGCCGAACTTTTCCAACGCATCAACTGTCGTGTAGACGCGATGGTCAGCCAAGGCTTTGTGGAAGAAGCAAGGCGAGTGATGCCCTTCCGGCAGCTCAATAGCCTGAACACCGTAGGCTTCAAGGAGATGTTCCGCTATCTCGAAGGGGAGTGGGACCTTCCGTTCACCCTCGACCGCATTCGGAAGAACACCCGTGTCTATGCCAAGAAGCAACTGACATGGTTTCTCCGCGACGACAGCGTGCGGTGGTTTCATCCTGATGAAGAACGCGAATCCCTGCTGGCCTGTTTGGAGCAATAGTCGGGCGGGGAGGGCAATGTCGGTGTGCGTGATGGAAAAGCGCATGCAGAAGGGGGACTGTGCCCATCATTGGCATTGTGCTCTTTATCGTTACGCTCTTCATCGTTACGCTCTTCATCGTTACGCTCTCCGTCATTCTGCTCTTCTCTTCAATAGCCTTCCTGCACGCAGTGGGCAAAACCGTAGCAAAACCTGATTTGGCGATATGAAAAAATTCTTTTCGCGATTGTTGCACGCTGTGCAGCACGCATGGAAATGGTATAAGGGACAATTCAAAGGCCAGCCCTGGTGGCGGAAAACATTGGCGGGAATTGTCAGTTTCATCCTTTTCTGCATTCTCTACGCCTTTGCCGTACAGGTGAATTTCCTGTGGCTCTTTGGCGACAGTCCGTCGGTGGGCGAAATTGTTCACCCCAAGACCAATGTGGCCTCTGAGGTATATAGCGATGACGGAAAACTCCTCCACAAGTTCTTCAGCGAGAACCGTTCGCCAGTGACGTACGATGAGATTTCCTCCCATTTTGTCAATGCCCTTATCTCCACCGAGGATGAGCGCTTCTACAAGCATTCCGGCATTGATTTCGTGGGACTGTTTGCGGCCGCAAAGGATGCTATGCGGGGAAGGGCAAGAGGTGCATCCACCATCTCCCAGCAGTTGGTGAAGAATATCCACAAGATGCGCTCCAAGCATGCCGGACTGCTCGGGCATATTCCAGGAGTCAAGATGCTCATCATGAAGAGCAAGGAGATGATCATCGCCACAGAGCTTGAAATGGTATGCTCGAAGGAGGAAATCCTGACCATGTATGCCAATACCGTGGATTTCGGCTCCAATGCCTATGGTATAAAGACTGCTGCACGCACCTATTTCGGCACCACGCCACAGGATTTGAAGGTGGAAGAGGCTGCTGTGCTTGTGGGACTCCTGAAAGCCACCACGGCCTATAATCCTAAAATCAATCCCAAAAACGCCCTGAAGCGCAGGAATGTGGTCATCGACAATCTTTACACTCATGGCCACATCACCCGCCAGGAATGCGACAGCCTGAAGGAACTGCCCATCGAACTGAAATTTTCCGTTGAGAATGCCTACGACGGTAAAGCCCTGTATTTCCGTCAGGCCGTACTGAACGAACTGCGCGAGGTGGCACCGGAACTTGACCCCTATACCGACGGCTTGAAAATCTACACCACCCTCGATTCCAGGATGCAGCACTATGCCGAGCAGGCGGTGAGAGAGCAGATGCAGAAGGTGCAGAAGAATTTCGAGGGACACTGGGGAACTGCCGACCCTTGGGTCAACGAGCGGAACCAGCCTATTCCGGGATTCCTGGAGGCCAAAATCAAGCAAACCGACACCTATCGCTATTTGGCGGCAAAATATCCTGACCATCCGGAGATGGTGCGCGAAAAACTCCGTGAGCCTCATCCCGTGAAGTTGTTTTCTTACGATGGAGTGAAGGAAGCGGTCATGTCGTCGATGGACTCCCTACGCTACATGCTTCATTTCATGCACACGGGGTTTGTGGCGATAGAGCCGTCTACAGGCTATGTCAGAGCCTACGTCGGCGACATCGATTTCCAGACCTGGAAGCACGATAATGTGATGGCATCCCATCAGCCCGGCTCCACGTTCAAACTCTTTGTCTATGCCACCGCCATGAAGCGCGGACTTTGTCCGGCCGACCGCCGCCGGGATGAATATGTGCAAATGGAAGTCTACGACAAGGGCGAAAAGACGATGTGGCGACCGCATAATGCCGATGGTACCATCTCCGGGGTCAATATGCCCCTGCGCGCTGCCTTTGCACGGAGTATCAATACCATTGCCGTCAAGTTGGGGCAGGAAGTGGGCATTGCCAATGTCATCACCACTGCCCACGACATGGGTATCACTTCAGCGTTGGACGAGGCTCCCTCGCTGGCCCTCGGTGCCTGCGATGTCACCCCCTTCGAACTGGTCTCTGCCTATACCACTGTGGCCAATTATGGCAAGCACGTCAAGCCGTTCTGCATCACCCGCGTGGAGAATGCCGACGGCAAGGTCATCTATACGGCCAATCCGCCCACAAAAGTGGCACTGACCGAAAAGGAGGCCTACTATATGCAGGCGCTGCTGGGAGCCGGTGTGAGCGATGGCGGAGGCACCAGCCAGACACTCGGAGCACAGGCTTATCTGGGCAAATGGTTCTGGAACAGGCAACTTTCCGTGGGCGGAAAGACGGGAACGTCGAACAGCCATGCCGATGCCTGGTTTGTGGGAGTCACCCCGAATCTCGTTGGCGGAGCATGGGTAGGCGGCGAATATCGCCAGATTCATTTCCGCACGGGAGCTTTAGGGCAAGGTAGCCGTACGGCACTCCCCATCTTTGGCATTTTCATGCGGAAGGTGCTGGAGGATGCCAGTCTGTCGTCGAAATATATGGCAGTGTTCAGAACTCCCGACGACATAGATTCCAGAGCGCTGAATGCCGAAGTAGAATATGCACAGACCGATTCCCTGGCCAACGATTCTATCGACTTCGATTTTCCCGAGACAGGAGGCGATGCAGAAGAAGGGCAGACGGAGGAGACACCGACGGCGGCTCCTGCAGAGCCTGCAAACGACGACGACCTGTTCAACTGAGCCGAAGCCGCGTCCCCCCCGTGGGGATGCTATGGAAAACCCCGTCAGCAGTCCCGGTGCAAGGTTGCTCCAAAGGCATCTTCCCATTAGCCATGCAAAACCATTATCCCACAAAACCATCCTATAAAACCATATAACAAAACTATAGGGGTGTTCTATAAATTAGCTTGGCTTCGCCTTCCTCCTTCGCACCTCGG
>CAMGOT010000004.1 GCA_946060685.1 uncultured Bacteroidales bacterium | reverse complement strand
GATGAGAGATTGGAGTCAAATTGCTCCATTATTGAAAAAATTCCTCCAAAAGGAGTGAGTTTCTCAGATTTTATTGCTACCTTTGCCATGTCTGTCGGGTTTGATACGTATTTTGATTCGCAACACTAAGATAGGTGAAAAATCTGACATGGCAAAATCCTGAGCAACTTTTTGTTGCTCAGGTACTTATAAATAAAGTTAAATCAAAGTGTTGCGGAATTAAGGATGGTTTGATATGAATGACGAAAAAGTAGACATCAATAGGGTACGAGAGTTGATAACTTCGTATCATAAATCTGTTTCGCAAATCAAACGATATTATGAAAGACCATCTTATATGGGCCTTCTTAATGTTGGACGAAAAGAACTACCCCATAGCAGTTTTACCAAGTGGTTGTTTAGCAGTTCTACATTTAATCAGAATAGTGCTGATTCTCCCATTATGCATTTATTGGACATTGCTGTCAAACGTGCAAATCAGCAGGATAAAATAGGTGATGACAAAGCGATAAGTGCATCGTTGTCCGATTCTATTTATGGGAGACTATTTTCTATATCAAACACTTCATGTAGTTTAGAAGAAGTTATTGATAAGAGAAGATGTGATATTGTTATTCGTTGTAAGATTAAAGATACTGAACGAGAATTAAATATTTGTATAGAAAACAAAGTTCTATCTTCTGAACATACATCACAAACTGAAGCTTATGAAAAATATTATTCTTCTAAAAACGAGAATGCAGATTGGCTGTTTTTGTTTCTGACCCCAATTTCTTCGGCTGAATTAGATGATTATTTTAGCTTAAGTAAGAAAGAAAGGTGTACATCTGAAAAGTTTATTCAGATTAACTACCAAGATCTTTTAGATTATGTCTTGGAACCACTTATAAACAGTGTCGACAAAAATTCTCAAGCGTATTTTATATTAGATGACTATATAAACACATTGCGCTATCCAGTAACGGAAGACAATGATAAAAAAAGAACGATTATGGCAATAGGCGAAAAAGAAACAAAGTTGCTAAACGACTTTTGGGAAGGCAACCACGAACTTATAGAATTGGCATTAGAAGCAATGAGCTGCAATAAGAATTTGGATGAAGATGTTAGAAATAAAGCTAAAGATGCATATGAGTCTATGACATCTCTCCAGACAGCCAGAAAAGATAGCACAAAGTTTGTAATAATAGATGTCTCTGATAGTAGTAGAGATGATAATAGTGGCAATGGATACAAAAAAGTTGAAATTGCAAAGAAGTTTGCAGATATTTTTTGTGATAATATTGCCATTAATAATGCAGATGATGCTAATCGTTCAATACAAGATATAATCCAGACAAAAACACAAAATATATTTAAGCAAGAAAAAAGCAAAACACACAATCACGCGATAAGACTAAAGAATGGTGAGACGACTCTGTACTTGAACACGAATATTTGGGGAGAGAGTACAGATTATTGGCGTAAACTTCGTGAATATCTTGAAAAAGATAATGAGTATTTTAAAATTGATAGTTTAAGATAAAGCGAAAAGCTAATAAATGCGAATTCGTCCATGAAAAATGGCTCTTCGTCCTATGATAGTTTAAAACATTCTTAGATAACAAAAAATCGATATAAATTTGTAGTAAAATAATATCTTAAATATTGAAAGAGTATGAAGTAAGCAGCACACCAATCACTCTTGAAATACTGCGAGCTGGACACCTATGCCATGGTAAAAGTGTGGGAGAAGTTGAAAGAAGTTGTTGAAAAGTAAAAAAGAGAAAGATAAACGGAGAAGACCGAAATGCCAGAAAGAGAGTAGGTGATTATATCTAAAATTTTTAATTCAAGTTTCGCAAGTTCTATTTGGTTGTGAAACTTAATAGATTATTGACCACACACACCGATGATAATGCTTTACTGGGGAAACTATATACGGGTGCACACGCATGGTCATCGTTTTGCATTTTGCGTTCAGCCTGGGCTGAACGGTCGGAGAAGATATAATAAATGGCAAAGTATGTTCATATACTTGACCGTTCAGCCCAGGCTGAACGAAAAACTGAAGCCTTTGCCCCGGACATGTATAAATTTTAATTCAACTTTGCAAGTTCAAATAGATTGTATTTCAAAAGTGGTGGTACGCCCTGAAAGGGCAGCAAGTACATAGCCCAGGGTATCGCCCTGGGCAAAAGTACAAGAATACAGGTGGTGAAGAAACCCAGGGCGTTGCCCTGGGCTAAGGAAGACATTGTCCTTTCAGGGCGCTTATGCGGGTCGTGTTGGTGTACTGAAGATTCGCCGCGAATTGAACGCGAATTCACCTAAAACGATTCTTCCTGTACGGATTTCATTTGTACAGGTCAATGTTTTTCTCCCTTTTCTTTTGCCCTTTCATTTTTCTTTGTAATTTTGCGTCGGCGAGTGGTTCTATGTCAAAAGTGAGCCGCTTGCAAGTATAAACCTAAAGTTGGAAATATAGAAGAAAAAAGAAACATTACATATTGACATATAGCAACATCAGACTATCATTGTGGTGTTCCAGAAAACAATTGGGCACCCTATTTCTGAATGGAATCTTCTTGCAGATTGTATAGGCAAACAGTAAATATCCTCGGCAGCGAAAGACTTCTATCGTGCTCTTTTTCTGGCAGGTTCTTCAAATTAGCCTTGATGGGATTTTGCTCCGCGGTTCCCCCACGTGTGTAGAATTGAAGGGACATTCGGTAAAAACACGCCATCCCCCGACGGGAATAGTGCGGGGAGTCGGACAACTCTTTGCCGTATGGGGCAAAAAACGTAACTTTGCACCCGGAAAAATGCGATACCTGCCAGAGAAGTAAGGTGTACAATGTGATGTACCCGAACACTTATGGCTCTCTACCGCATTTTATTTGTATTCTCAAAAAGCAGAATAATCGCCACTTTTCCATGAAAATGCCTTTAGAATGACCATTATTCTTGAAGAAAGCGCGAAAACATATCAAAAGTATCATGGATATGTCGTAATTTTGCACCGATTTTCGCCGTAAACTACACCTGCCACCCCCTTGGCAGACTGCCGGGCAAAGGCTTGAAAACGGATAAGCGAGGGCAACAGCGGCAAGATTCCAGCGACAAACAAACAAGCATCAAAGACAAATACAGAGATAGACATGTCCACAAACCTTATCGACATCAGAGATATCAGCATCATCATCGACGGGCAGACCATCCTGCAGCATGCCACCCTCAATGTGGGAGAGGGCGAACTGGTCTACGTGATCGGAGCCGTCGGGAGCGGAAAGAGCAGCCTGCTCAAGACCATGTATGCAGAAATGGACTATGAGGCAGGAAGCGTGAACGTGCTGGGCTACGACATTGACCACATCAAGCGCGGAAAGGTACAAGAACTGCGCAGGCAGATGGGTATCGTATTTCAGGACTATGCCCTCCTGCAGCACCAGACCGTCAGGCAGAATCTTGACTTCGTGCTCCGAGCCACGGGATGGAAGCACAAGAGCGAGCGTGCCACACGCATCGACGAGGTGCTCGCGCTGGTGGGGCTGTCCGACCGCATCGACCGCTATCCGCATGAACTCTCAGGAGGCGAGCAACAGCGCATCGCCATAGCACGGGCTGTGCTCAATTCCCCCAGCCTTATCCTGGCCGACGAGCCTACGGGAAATCTTGATGCCGACACTGGTCTGAAAATCATGCAGATGCTCGACCGCCTGCGGCAACAGGGTACGGCGGCGGTCATCGTCACACACAACATGCGACATCTTTCCGATGTGCCGGGACGGGTGTACGAATGCAAGGACCATACGCTCTGTTTCCGCACCGATCTCTCACATCCCGGAGCAGCAGTCATCGTCGATGCGGAGACTGCCGGAACTGATGCCTCACAGGTGGTGCAAGTCATCGAATAAACCTTTTTATCAAGAAATGCAAGTATACAAATTTGGAGGAACAAGCGTCGGAACGCCCGAACGCATGAAGGACGTCTGCCGGCTCATCACCGAGGACGGACAGCAGAAAATCGTGGTGCTCTCTGCCATGAGTGGAACCACAAACTCACTCGTGGAGATTGCCGACTACGTAAGGAAAGGCAACCCGGAAGGAGCCGGCACTACCATCACACACCTGCGCCACAAGTACCGCGACCACATCCCTTGCCTGTACGACACGGAGGAGATGCAGCTGGCCACACGAAAACTCATCGACGAAATTTTCCTCGACATCCATGACCTCTGCGGAATGAAGTTCAGCGAGGACATCGAGAAGGAAATCCTTTCGAAAGGCGAAATCATCAGCACCAATATGGTGACGAACTATCTCAAGGAGCAGAACGTCAGGACGATGCTTATCCCTGCGCTCGACTATATGCGCATCGACAAGAACGGCGAGCCGGACATGCACTATATCCGCGAACACCTGCTGGAAATCCTCGACAAGAATCCCGGCTACGACATCTACATCACGCAGGGCTTCATCTGCCGGAATGCCAACGGAAAAATCGACAATCTCCAGCGCGGCGGCTCCGACTATACCGCCACGCTTATCGGAGCTTCCGTGAGGGCCGACGAGGTGCAGATATGGACCGACATCGACGGTATGCACAACAATGATCCGCGATTCGTGGAGGGAACTTCGCCCGTACGCCAGCTCAATTTCGAGGAAAGTGCCGAGCTGGCTTATTTCGGGGCGAAAATCCTGCACCCCACCTGCATCCAGCCTGCCAGAATCGCAGGAGTACCCGTACGTCTGAAAAACACCATGGCACCTTCTGCGCCTGGAACCATCATCAACAACGAAATGCAAGAAGGAACTATCAAGGCCGTTGCTGCCAAGGACAACATCACAGCCATCAAGATTGTCAGCAGCCGCATGCTCCTTGCCAGCGGATTCCTCTGCAAGGTGTTCAGCATCTTTGACAAGTACAAGACCGCCATCGACATGATTACCACTTCGGAGGTGGGTGTGAGCGTCACCATCGACAAGACCAGCCGACTGGCTGCCATCGTGGAGCGGCTGAAGAAAATCGGCACCGTACAGGTGGATACCGATATGTGCATCATCTGCGTCGTGGGCGACCTCCGCAGCAAGAACACGGGCTTCGAGACGCTCGCCACCGAGGCACTGCGCGACATTCCCCTGCGTATGATCAGCTATGGCGGATCTGACCACAACATCTCCTTCCTCGTGGCCATGAAGGACAAGCAGCGGGCGCTGCAGGCTCTGCAGAAAATACTCTTCTGACCAGGGCCTGAAGGAAAGAAGGAGCAGGGGGAGGGTGGAAAATGCGGAATAAGGCCTCTTCATCCTCCCCAAAAAACAAGCATCACCATACCACTTTGTCCCAGACACAAAAACTACCATGAACCTAACTGATTTTGAAAAGCAGGAAACTCCCTTCTACTATTATGACCTCCAACTGCTTGATGCTACACTGAATGCCATCAGGGAGGCGGTGGAGGATGCACCCCATTTCCACGTACACTATGCCGTGAAAGCCTGTGCCACACCAGCCGTGCTGAAGAAGATAGCCCAAGCCGGCCTGGGGGCCGACTGTGTGAGCGGCGGCGAGATTCTGCGTGCCGTTGAAAACGGTTTTCCGGCATCCGACATCGTCTATGCGGGAGTGGGAAAGACCGACCGCGAAATCCGCACAGCCCTGGAGCACAACATCGCGGCCTTCAACGTGGAGAGTATTCCCGAACTGGAAGTCATCAACGAACTGGCCTCGGAAATGGGCAGAACGGCAAGGGTGGCATTCCGCATCAATCCTAATGTCGACGCACACACGCACGAGAAAATCACCACAGGACTGAACGAGAACAAGTTCGGCATTTCCATGCAGGACATGATTCCAGCCATCAGGATGGCGGAGTCCTTGAAGCATATCGACTTCATTGGACTGCATTTCCACATCGGCAGCCAAATCACTTCCTTCGTGCCCTTTGCCGAACTCTGCAAGTGCATCAACCAGCTGACGGCGGCATTGGAGGCCGAGGACATCATGGTGAGGAGCATCAATGTGGGTGGCGGACTGGGCATCGACTACGACTGTCCGGACGAACACCCTATCCCGGATTTCAACGGCTATTTCAACACGTTCAAGAAGCATCTGAAACTCCGGCCTGGGCAAGAGCTGCACTTTGAACTCGGACGTGCCGTGGTGGCACAATGCGGCCAGCTGGTCAGCCGAGTGGTCTATGTGAAGCATGGCTTGCAGAAACATTTTGCCATCATCGATGCCGGCATGACCGACCTCGTACGCCCTGCCATGTACGGCAGTTTCCACAAGCCTGTGAATCTCTCGGCCGAAGCCCGCGGAGAGCAGGCTACGGATCAGTACGACATCGTAGGCCCTATCTGCGAGAGTAGCGATGTGTTCGTGAAGGACTATACTCTGCCGCTTACCCGCCGTGGCGACATCATCCTGCTGAAAAGCGCAGGAGCATACGGCGAGATTATGGCGAGCCAATACAACTGCCGGAAACTCCCTGGAAGCATAGCGGAATAATTCCCGGGAAGCCGACACGGCATGCAGCATCCTGCATCCCATGACACCAACACGCCCGTAGCACTTGAACCACAAGCACTACGGGCGTTTTTTTATGGGGGGGGGTACCGTAAGAATAAGCTCAACTTGCAAGCTGGCAAGCGTCTATGCCCCAAACCTACGCATCAATTCCGGATTCCCTTTGCACCATCCACTATAAAGTTGGAGACACTCAGGCCTGAGATTTCGCCCTCAAAATTTCCGGTACGCTGGAGGGGGAACACCAGCGTGCGCTGGTAGTACATCTTGGAGGCACTATAGGGATCAGAAGTGGCACCTGCCGCACCGGAATCGGCCAGGGCACTTCCTACCGTGAGGGGATAGAGCGCCTGACGGAAACGGCCGTTTACCAGCAGTACGGTCTCGGAATGATTGCCGCAGACGGTGAGCGTCACAGGCTGGCCCTTGGGTACCACGTAGTCGAACTCATTCAGATAGCCCTCACGCTCAAATGCCAGACGTCCGCCTTCGGGCGAGGAGAGATACACCTTGCTCGAAGGACCCTCGAACAATACCGTACCCTTTTCCACGGCATCGGCACGAAGGGTGAACGTCACGGAATAGTCATAACCCACTTCAGGACCGATCCAGTCCAACTCGGTATTTCCCTTCAGCATAGGGGCGGGATAGGCAGCAGTTCCACGGGTGCCGGGGGCAAACACACGTCCCAGTTCGTTCACACCGGGAGCCTCGCTGAGGTAACGGCGCTTGTAGTCAAACTCCTCCCAAGGCACGGTCACGCCATCAGCCGTCCAGCATTTTGCAGAAAGAGTCTGCATGGCGGGCATCAGGCGATGGTGGATATCCTTGACCGTAATGCCATTGCCGCAATGGTCGTTCCAGACGGCAAACATTCCTCCCAGCACCTGGGGATCGCGCTCCTCAAACTTCACGCATCCCATTTGGGCTGGTGTGTACGACTGATAGAGCCATCCGCAATTCAGATAGTCGTAGTAATAGCCGGCTGCAGGAACGATATAGACATAGCCATCGGGGATGGAGACGAGTTTATAGCCCAGTTCCTTCATGGCCGAAGGATCGGCATATCCGCACGACCACATCTGCATGATGACATCATCGACCTTCACGGGAGTCTCTCCCTTTGCATGAGTGAGCGAGCCCCAAACGTAGGCCTGCTTGCCATAGCTCTCCACCTTGCGAATCAGATGGTCGGTGAGGTCGCGGAACATCTCCACCACTTTCGGGTCGCGGTTGCTGTACTCATCGGTACCGATATGCACATACTTGCCGCGGAACACGGGATCAGGACCGGCGCAGTACTCCGTGAAAAGACTGTCGAGGAAGGGTACCACCTCGGGATTACGCAAGTTCAGATGATCCTCCCCGAACTCTTGAGATCCAAGGCTGGGGCGGAAACGCGTAAAGGCAAGGCTATGTGCCGGAACGTCAATCTCGGGTACAATATCGACATACTGCTTCTCGGCATCCACCTGGAAGTTGATGAAATCGCGCTTGGAATAGCTTCCGTCGGTAGCGGTAAGTCCGGGGAACCATTCGCTCTCCATACGGAAGGCAGCAGGAGTCTTGGCCCATTCGTTGCCGAAATACTGGCGGAAACCGTTGTCGTTGAGGTGAACCTGGAGGGTGTTCATCTTATAATAAGCCATGACCTTCACGAGTTTCGACATATAGTCGAGGGGAATGTACTTGCGTCCGCAGTCCATCATGAATCCTCGCACGGCATAGGCCGGAACATCGGTCGTGGCTCCACGGGGCAGCGTGCGGCTGGCAGACTGCTCGCTGATTTGAAGGATGGTACGGGTGGCCCAATATGCACCTCGGGGTGTAGCGGCGGTCACGGTGGCATAGTCTTCGATATTCAGGCGATAGCCCTCTTCGCCCATCTGGCTGGAGGCATCAGCAGTATTGTCCTGCACAAACACGAAATCGCCCGCAGCAGGCTTGCCTTTCACCACCTGCAGCCGCACGCCGAACATTTCCTCATAGTCCTGAATGAAGGATTCGGCTACGGCAGCAAGCTGCCTGGAATTGACGATGACGCGCCCGGACGGACGGAACTGGCCTTCGGCTCCTTGCCAGGAGGAAAGCTCGGGAATGACAAATGGCTTTGCATTCTCTGCCATGGAAGGCATAGTGCCCATCGAGAGAAAAGCCATGGCCATCAGTGAAATTAGCGTTTTACGTTTCATAGTATGGATTGGATTAGATGATGATTTCATGGTAGCAGGAGGAGTTGTCGGAAATGCAGGATGCTTCCCGGTAACATGTTATTTTCAGGAAATTCCGGATCTCAACGCTCTACCCTATCCGGCATCGGGAAATTCCCTCTGCGCACAATTCAGATATTCCTGCGGGAGGCAGTTGGGATAGATGTCGCGGAAAATGGCATTGGTCAGGGTGGGATCAATATAGATGGCACACGCCAGCCAGAACTTGTACTCGCGAATGCGCATCAACCTTCGGGCGGCAAACGCGAGATAAGGGGCGGCAATCACGGGGTGCGATTCACGATCCTTCAGCAGACGCTCCCAGAGTTCTGATACTTCACCGAAAAGATTGTGCTCGCACAGCAGTCGGGCATAGTTCAGACGCTGCTCTGGAGAGAGCCCGAAAGTGTCGATAGCATGAAGTACGGCATCCTTGCCGAACGCCACTTCATGATGGTCAAAAGCCTGGGAGGCCGCATGGAAGAGCACATCGGCATACGACATGCCCAACGAACGGATGCCCATCAGGGTATCGAAGGCACGCTTCATCTGGTGGCGTGCGGAATAGGTCATGGCGATGTCGGTCAGGATACGCATCTTGTCGGGATTTTCGTTCGGGCAGTTGCGGTTGCTCACGCGCAGCACCTCGAACGCCTCCTCATACCGGTGCTTGTTGAGCAGGATTTCTCCTGCGCTGAGGGCCATGGTATAATCGTTGGGATATAGGTTGCGATAATGGCTGAAGATGTCCAGCACCAGATCGTATTGGTTCATGCCAATGGCGGCACATGCCTTCAGCCGCAGGGCTTTCTCGTTGTCGGGGTCGATGGCAAGGGCATAATCTGCCGCCTCCGCACATTCCGTCCATTGTTTGTTCTCATTGCAGAGGTCGGCCTTCATGAGCCATGCCTCGATATTATAGGCGTTGGCATCAAGGAGGGTGTCCAGACGTTCGAGTGCTTTCGGCGTTTCGCCATACTGGTACAGGCATTCTGCCAAATCCAGCGATGCCCGCGCAGCCTCAGTGGAATCCTGGGCTATACGGGAAAGATATTTCTGTGCCATCTCCACACAACCATAGTCCATGCAGATTTCTCCGATATCCAGCAGTAGAGGCGAGACATCGGCAGGCTGCTCCAGGGCATCCATATCTTCAAAAGCAAAGGCGGCTTCCTTGCTCAGGCAATTCTGGAAAAGGGCATCGGCCTCCTCCAATCGCAGTTCTGCCAGGGCTTTCTCTGCCAGGAAGAACAATACCTCCACACTTTGCTGGTCAGGAATCCGGCAGACATACTGTGCTGCCTCTTCCCACTTCCCCTCGTTCTTCATCCGATAGGCACGTCGTACGAGCACCTCGGTATCACCAGGATGCAGTTTCTCGGCTATGCGCATGCAAAGTTCTGCCTCGAAGTATTGGTTATGCTCTTCGTAGTAGTCAAGAATATCCAAAATGTCGGGAGCATCCATCCAGAAGGGGACAGACGCTTCCGACAATTTCTTTTCATACTCACGAACGAGACTTATGATTTCATTCTGAGATTTCTTCATTTCATTGGATTTGTCCGGGAGAGGAAAATTCCGGCATTCAGCCAAAGAGCCTTCCGGACTTATTTTCCCTTGCTGTCCTTCAAGCCAACGGTAGAGTTGAACACAGGATGCTCGGGGGTTGAGTCTGGGTCTACATTATAATAACCGATACGCTGGAACTGCAGATAGGAGAACTCCGGGAGTTCGGCAGCCCACTTCTCCACAAAGGCAGAGGTGTTCACGCTCAGGCTATTGGGATTGAGGAAGGGACGCATGGCATCTATGCCGCGCACTCCATGCTCCTTCTCGTATTGCTTGATGGCATCGCGGGGATTCTCGCAAGTCCAGAGGCACTCGTAGTTTCTCACTTCTGCCGGCACGCAATGTGCGCAGGACAGCCAATGGAGTGTTCCCTTCACCTTCCGGCTTGCACCCGGCGTACCAGCCTTGGAATCGGGGTCGTAGGTGCAATAGATTTCCTCGACGTCGCCCGTGACAGGATTAGCCTTATAGCCTGTACAGTCCACTATATATGCACCTTTAAGACGGGTCTCCTTGCCTGGGCACATACGGAAGAACTTCTTGTCGGGCTCGGCCTTGAAATCATCGCGCTCTATCCAGAGTTCGCGGCTGAAGGTAATGTAATGGGTACCCTCTTCCGGGCGCTCGGGATTGTTGACGACCTCCAGCTCCTCGGTCTGTCCTTCGGGATAATTCGTGATGATGACCTTCACGGGATCAAGTACAGCGGAAACGCGGGTGGCACGCTCGTTGAGGTCGGCACGTGCTGCAGCCTCCATGAGTTTCACGTCGTTCAGAGCATCAAAGGTGGTGTAGCCGATGGAATCGATGAAGCGGAGTATGCTCTCGGGACTATAGCCACGACGACGAATGCCGCAAATAGTGGGCATACGGGGGTCGTCCCACCCGTTCACCACGCCTTCTTTGGTGAGAATCAGAAGGTTGCGCTTCGACATGAGCGTATAGTTCAGATTGAGCTTGTTGAACTCAAACTGGCGCGGACGGTTGTCGCCAAGATTGTCGCCCTCGCCCTTCCATTCCTTGATCCAATCCACGAAGAGGTCGTACAGTTCACGATGGGGAACGAACTCCAGCGTGCAGATGGAATGCGTCACTCCCTCAAGATAGTCGCTCTGTCCATGCGTAAAGTCATACATGGGATAGGCATTCCATGCCGTTCCCGTACGCCAATGGGGAAGGTTGAGCACACGGTACATAATCGGATCGCGGAAGTGCATATTGGAACTTGCCATATCAATCTTCGCACGCAGAATAGCCTTGCCGGGTTCCATATTGCCGGAATTCATCTCCTCGAAGAGTGCCAGGCTCTCCTCTATGGGGCGGTCACGATAGGGGCTGTTGGTGCCGGGGGTGGTGGGTGTACCCTTCTGTGCGGCAATCTGCTCGGAGGTCTGCTCATCGACGTAGGCCTTTCCCGTCTTGATACACCATACGGCAAAGTCCCAAAGTTCCTGGAAATAGTCGGAGGCATAGACCATCTTTCCCCATTTGAACCCCAGCCATTCGATGTCGCGCTCTATAGCCTTCACATATTCCATGTCCTCTTTCTGAGGGTTGGTGTCGTCCATTCTCAGATTGCACACACCGCCAAACTTGCGTGCCACGCCGAAGTCCATGGCAATGGCCTTGGCATGACCGATGTGCAGATATCCGTTAGGCTCTGGGGGGAAGCGCGTCTGCAGGCGTCCGCCGTTCAGGCCTGCTGCAAGATCGTCCTTGATTTTCTGTTCGATGAAATTCAGCGTCTCTTTCTTTTCCGCTGTGGATTCAGAAGCACACATAAAACTTACTGTACGGTTTAATGGCTGACCCTAAAAACATACGTTGCAGATTCTCCGCTCCGCACGTGCTGCTACAAGCACGAGAAGAGGTGTGCTGATGGCTTTCGCTTACATGTCGCTTACGTGCCGTGTGCGTGTTTTTACGGAACCAACCCTAATGAAAGAATGTATTGTTGGTCAAGAAAAAGCATGGGGGGAAGCGTTTGCAACAGCATGCCCCATGCTTTTGCCATGATTCTCTTGTTATGATTCTCTGTTTGTCTGTTTGCTGGATGCTTGGATTTTCGGTCCAAAGTATCAGCTTTTCGGCAAGGACCGGCAAGGGGAGAGAGGGATGTCCTCCCGCTCTTTCGTATCAGTTGCCCATGTCGGAGAGGAACTTGATACGCACGAGACGTATCTCATCCTCCTCGTATTCCCCTCCAAGTTCGTTGATGGCCACATCAAGGCTGTCGGTCTCGGAATTCTTGAAATAGTCGTAGATTTCATCCACGCGATCCTCGTCCATGACTTCCTCGATGAAATAGTCGATATTGAGTTTCATGCCGGAATTGACGATGGCATACACCTCATCGAGCAGATCCTCAAATTCCATGCCCTTGGCAATGGCGATATCGTCGAGCGCCACCTTGCGGTCGATGCAATGGATGATGCTGACCTTGAGTTGCGACTTGTTGGCAATCGTTCGGATGCGCATGTCTTCCGGCCGCTCTATGCCCTTAGCCTCACAATGCTTGCGGATGATTTCGCAGAACTCTCGTCCGTAGCGTCGGGCCTTGCCGTTGCCCACTCCGGGAATATTCTGCAACTCATCGATGGTCTGGGGATAGACGGTAGCCATCGCCTCCAGCGAGGAGTCCTGGAAGATGACATAGGTGGGCACGCCCTTTTCCTTTGCCATCTTCTTGCGATGGTCCTTCAGCACCTGATAGAGTTCGGGGTCCAACGCAGAAGCGCCGTTCTGCATCGGAGCGTCCTCGCCCATCTCCTCAAAATCATTGTTCTCCACAATTTTGAAGCTGACGGGATTCTTCATGAACTTCTTTCCTGCCGGAGTGATTTTGAGCACTCCATAGTTGTCGACATCCTTGGAGATATAGCCGGCAATGAGCGCTTGCCTGATGACGGCATTCCAGAGACTCTCGTCCTCATTGTCGTCGGCAATGCCGAAGGCATCGATTTCATCGTGATGACGGGCTATGATTTCCTCGGTAGCATTGCCGTTCAGGATATTCTTGATGTATTCTTCTCTAAAATCCTCCTTGGTCTGCGCAATGGCATCCAGGAGTTTTACTAAATGTCCTTTTCCTTCCACTTGTTTTTTGGGATGATTACAATTATCGCAATTACCGCAATTAGCGTGTCTGTAGGTCTCTCCGAAATAATGCAGCAGAAGTCTTCTGCGGCATACTGCGGATTCGGCATAGGCAGCCGTCTCCTTGAGGAGTTGGCGCCCGATGTCCTGTTCGTTCACGGGTTTTCCCTCCATGAACTTCTCCAGCTTCTTCAAGTCGCTGTAGGAATAGAAGGCTATGCAGTTTCCTTCTCCGCCATCGCGTCCGGCGCGCCCCGTCTCCTGATAGTAGCCTTCAAGACTTTTAGGAATGTCGTAATGAATGACGAAGCGCACATCCGGCTTGTCGATTCCCATTCCGAAGGCTATGGTGGCCACTATGACGTCGATTTTTTCCATCAGGAAATCGTCCTGGGTCTGCGAGCGTTTCATGCTGTCAAGTCCTGCATGATAAGGGGCGGCCTTGATGTCGTTCACCTGAAGGATTTGTGCGAGTTCCTCCACTTTTTTGCGGCTCAGGCAGTAGATGATGCCGCTCACACCGGGGTGCTGACGGATGTACTTGATGATGTCGCGGTCGATATTGGGAGTTTTCTGGCGCACCTCATAATACAGGTTGGGACGATTGAAGGAACTCTTGTACTCCACGGCATCCATAATGCCGAGACACTTTTTGATGTCGGCACGTACTTTCTCCGTGGCAGTAGCGGTGAGGGCTATGACGGGTGCCTCGCCTATTTCGCGAATCATATCGCGTATCTTCCTGTATTCCGGACGGAAATCATGTCCCCACTCCGAGATACAATGTGCCTCGTCGACGGCATAGAACGATACCTTGACCGTCTTGAGGAAGTCCACATATTCGCTCTTCGTCAATGACTCCGGGGCAACATAGAGCAGTTTTGTCCTGCCCTGTTGAATATCTTCCTTCACCGCCTCCACCTGTGCTTTCACGAGCGAGGAGTTGAGGAAGTGTGCCACACTATCGTCCTCGCCGTTCGTACGCACGGCATCCACCTGATTCTTCATCAGGGCGATGAGCGGGGAGATGACGATGGCCACACCATCCATGAGGAGTGCGGGCAACTGATAGCATAGTGACTTTCCGCCACCTGTGGGCATCAGTACGAAGACGTTCTTCTGGTCGAGAAGAGAACGAATGATTGATTCTTGCGAATCCTTGAAAGCATCAAATCCAAAGTATTCCTTCAGCGCTTTCTGTAGACTTAAATCTTTCGGCATAGCAGGAGGTCTGGGGGAGGGTGAAGCTGAGAGTTACGGCCAGCATCGGAAAATGGCAGGACAGGGCGCAATCTTCCCGCACGGATGCGGCATCCGCACGCGAAAGCTCCCTGCTTCCTGGCTGGCTCTATGCAAAATTATAAATATTGTGCTAAACCCACAAAGTTTTAACAAAAAAAATGCGCACAAGGCGCATTTTTTCGTTTCTTCGACCTCCATTTATGACCTTTGAGTCGATTTTTCTTTTTCTCCCTTCACGGAAAAGCGGGAAACGATGAGGCAGGCGAACCTCCCGCTTCCCTGCTGGTCAGCACGCTCTGCAGCATACCGAAAGCCTCCCGAACCATCGTACCGGAAAGCATCCTTCCTGGCGGGAGGCTATTCCATGGGGAGTCGGGAGAACGGCCTAATCCATATGCTTCTCCAGCTGCTGGCGGGCATACTCCCTGCTGACGGTGAATTTCTTCCGGGTCGATGATGGTGCCTCAAACATGGCATCCGTCATGATGTTTTCGACGATGGAGCGCAGTCCGCGGGCACCGAGTTTGTACTCCTCGGCCTTCTCCACGATGAAATCCAGGGCATCGTCGTCGAATTCCAGCACCTTGCCATCCAATTCGAAGAGGTGCTTGTACTGCTTCACGATGGAATTTTTCGGTTCCGTAAGGATATTGCGGAGTGCTGTCTTGTCAAGGGGGTTGAGATAGGTGAGCACGGGCAACCGGCCGATGATTTCGGGAATCAGTCCGAAGGACTTCAAGTCCATCGGCTCCACATATTTCAGCAGATTGTTGGGGTCGATGCGGCGTGTGTTCTGCACGGAGTTGTAGCCCACGGTATGCGTGTTCATGCGCTGGGCTATCTTCTTCTCTATGCCGTCGAAGGCTCCTCCGCATATGAAGAGGATATTGCGTGTGTCGACATGTACAAAATCCTGTTCGGGATGCTTTCGTCCGCCCTTTGGTGGCACGTTGACCAGACTTCCCTCCAAGAGTTTCAGGAGTCCTTGCTGCACTCCCTCTCCGCTGACATCGCGCGTGATGGACGGATTGTCGCTCTTGCGGGCTATCTTGTCGATTTCGTCGATGAAGACGATGCCTCTCTGTGTCTGCTCCAAATCATAGTCGGCTTCCTGGAGCAGACGCGAAAGGATGCTCTCGACATCTTCGCCCACATAGCCGGCTTCTGTGAACACGGTGGCATCCACGATGGTGAAAGGCACCTTGAGCAACTTTGCTATGCTTCGTGCCAGAAGGGTCTTTCCCGTACCTGTGGGGCCCACCATGATGATGTTGCTCTTCTCGATTTCCACAGCATTCTTGTTCGAGGGATCCTGCTGCACGCGCTTATAATGATTGTAGACAGCCACGGAGAGATATTTCTTGGCATCATCCTGCCCGATGACGAACTGGTCAAGATGAGCCTTTATCTCGCGTGGTGTAGGGATTTCTCCCAAATTGCAGGCGGTATCATAACCATGCTTTTTTCTTTTTTCTATCCTGCAGATGTCCCACACACGTTCTGCACAATCCGAACATATAGCTGCAGGATATCCGGGTATGGGGCCGTGGACGATGATGTCCACATCATTTGTCGGACGTCCGCAGAAGTAGCAAATATCTAAATTCGATTTTTTTGCCATAAGAAAAGGGATAGGGTTAGGAAAACGAGGGCGGACTACTTCCTCCGCAGGATATTGTCGATCATGCCGTACTCTTTGGCCTCATCGGCGGTCATCCAGTGGTCGCGGTCGCTGTCGGCCCACACCTTGTCGTAATCGGTATGGCTGTGCTCGCTGATGATGGTATAGAGTTCCTTCTTGAGTTTCATGATTTCGCGTGCGGTAATCTCGATGTCGCTCGCCTGTCCGCGTGCGCCTCCCAGAGGCTGGTGTATCATCACGCGGCTGTGTGGCAATGCGTAGCGCTTGCCTTCCTTGCCTGCCACGAGGAGAACGGCAGCCATGGAGGCCGCACACCCCGTGCAGATGGTTGCTACATCGCTCTGGATATACTGCATCGTATCATAGATGCCCAATCCTGCATACACGCTGCCGCCGGGGCTGTTCAGATAGATGCTGATGTCCTTGCCGGGATCCACGGAGTCGAGATAAAGCATCTGTGCCTGAATGGTATTTGCTGCATAGTCGTCAATCTCCGTACCGAGGAAGATGATACGGTCGGCCATCAGGCGGCTGAACACATCCATCTGCGTGACGTTCAACTGACGCTCTTCAAGAATATAAGGATTAAGGTACTGGTTCTGCGTGCGTACGACATCGTCGAACGCCATGGAATTGATGCCCACATGCTTCGTGGCAAACTTTCTGAAATCGTTCATCATATAGCAAAAAAGATATTGGTGGAGGAAGAAATGGGGAGCCCCATTCTCCATCCACCAATTGATTGTCCTTATAAAGTTGGGATTTATTCCTGAGTATTCTCTGCAGGTCTGAAGAAATTCTGGAAAGCCTCAAGCGTCACCGTCTGACGGTCAAGACTCACCACTTCCTTGACGGCTGCTGCCACCATCTTCTCCACACACTGGTCAAGAATCGTACGCACCTGGTTCTGGTCCTCAAGCATCTTGTCGGCATACTGGCTGACGTACTCCTCGGGGATGTTGGGCACACCATAGCGGAGGAAGGTGATGCGTGCCATGCTGAGTGCCTGCTCGCGGATGTCGTCCTCGTTCACCTTCACATCGAATGCCTTGCAAAGCTTCTCCTTGATGAGGTGCCACTTCAGTCCCACCAGGCTGGCCTCGAACTCCTGCTCCACATTCTCGGGGGTCTTCTCCTTCTCCTCCATGCTTTGGAGCATGAACTTCTTGAGAAGGTCGCGGGGGAATTCCAGGTCGCCCACCTTCTCCTCGCAATATTTGCGAAGGTCGAGGAGGAACTTATAGTCGGCATCTGCCACACGCTGCTTCTCCAGCAATTCGCGTACCTTGGCGCGGAACTGCTCCTCGGTGGTCACCTCGCCATCCTCAAACACGGTATCGAAGAATTCCTGATTGAGGCTTGCAGGCATGAAGCGGCTGATTTCCTCTACCTGGAAGGTGAAGTTGCCCTTGTGGGCTGCCACTTCCTCCTTGCCGATTCTCAGCAGCGAAGCCAGTTCGCTGTCGTTGTCCTGATAGGCCTCGCTGGGATTGATGGTCATCACGTCGCCCACTTTGGCATTCTCGAAAAGTGCCTTCTGAGCCTCTCCCTTGAAATATTTGGGCATCAGACTGGCCTTGTCCACGCTGACTCCACCTTCAAGCACATTGCCCTCGGCATCCTGCTCGGCCAGCACGCCACGCACGATATCGCCGTCGGCATAGTCATCCACGTTCTCGTGGTGGCCGGCCTGACGTGCGAAGGTGTCCACCTGCTCCTGTACCTGGTCATCGGTCACCTCTATATCATAGTATGCCACGTGGTCGTCGGCATTCATTTCAAGGGCGAACTCGGGCGAGAGGGCCAGGTCGAACTTGAACTCATAGTCATCGTCGCTGGCCAGATTGAGTGCCTGGCCCTGCTCTACGAACATGGGCTCACCAAGAATCTCAAGATTGTTCTCACGGATATAGTTGCTCACGCCATCTCTCAACACCTTGTCCACCTGCTCCATACGGGTCTGCGTTCCAAAACGCTTCTCGACAAAGGAGAACGGTGCCTTTCCTTTACGGAATCCGGGAAACTCTGCCTTTGCGGCGATATGCTTAAGTTCTTTCTTGACGGCATCCTGATAGTCTGCCTTCTCCACTTTCACGGTGAGGACCGCAGTGGTGCCTGTCTTCTCAAGAGAAATATTCATGACTTTTTGTTGTAATATATTGTTTTTTTATTATTATATTTCGTTTTTCTTCGCTGCCGTGATTGTTGTTTGGCGACAACGGGGACAACAGGGGACAACTTCTTATTATGTTGTCATCGTTGTCGCAGTTGTCGTGTTTTTGTTTTTTTACAACAACGGGGACAACTGGGGGACAACTATATTATGGCTGTCGTGGCTGTCGCGGTTGCCGTGTTAATCTTTCGAACCATGCAATAGCCACGAAACGCCCCGGCAACACGCTTTTCCATGCCAGTTTTTCGCATCGGAAAGCAAAATCTCGGCAGTATTGAGCATATTGCGCGGCAAATTTACCACTTTTCTCGCAAAAAATACGTATCTTCGCCGAAAATATTTGAGTTATGACAAAAGAAACACTAAAAATCGTATTCATGGGCACTCCAGATTTTGCAGTTGAGAGCCTGGAAGCCCTGATAGAGGGAGGGTATAATGTGGTGGGGGTTGTCACGATGCCCGACAAGCCCGTCGGCCGCCATCAGACGACTCTCTCTGCTTCAGCGGTGAAGCAATATGCCGTGGCACATGGTCTGCCCGTCCTGCAGCCTGAGCGGCTTCGCGACGAGGAGTTTCTCGCGGCCCTGAAAGCATGGAATGCCGACCTTCAGATTGTCGTCGCCTTCAGAATGCTGCCTGAGGTGGTGTGGAACATGCCCCCTTGCGGCACTTTCAATCTCCATGCCGCCCTGCTGCCTCAATACCGTGGGGCTGCACCTATCAACTGGGCCATCATCAACGGAGAAACGCAAACGGGCATCACCACCTTCTTCCTCGACCACGATATCGACACGGGAAAGGTCATCCGGCGCGTACCCGTGGAGATTCTTGACACCGACAATGTAGAGGACGTTCACGACAAGCTGATGGTGCTTGGCGCACGCTTGGTGACGGAGACCGTCGATGCTATCATTGCCGACAATGTGGTACCGATACCGCAGGAGGAACTTGCTGCCGATACCATTCTGCATCCTGCCCCGAAAATCTTCAAGGAAACATGCCGCATCGACTGGTCGCTCCCCACGAAGCGGGTGTACGACTTTATACGCGGCCTTTCGCCCTACCCCGCGGCATGGACGGAACTGGTGTGTGGAGAGAAGCGGACGATGCTTAAGATATTTGCTACGGAAAAGGATTCCGACATGCCTGATGTTCCTGCTGAAACCGTGGTTATCGAAGGCAAGACGACCATGAAGGTGGCACTTGCCGACGGATGGCTCCGCATCACCTCGCTCCAACTTTCCGGCAAGAAGCGCATGGACATACAGGATTTCCTTCGGGGATTCCATACCAACGACCTGCTGCGCGTGGAATGACCTTTGCCATCACACTCACTTTCTCCCCATAAATACACAGAAAACTTTTGACCAGAAACGACCTCCGGCATCAACAGGACGCAGAGGTCATCTTGACATCGCCATTTCCAGAGAAGTACTACTGATATTTCAGAGAAGATATACTTACTTGGCCGATGAAGTATATCTTCTCTGAAATATCAGTATTATAGCGAAAGTCTTAAGCGCATTTTTGGGGACGTCATCAGCTCTTTACCTGCATACTATTCCACCATAAATAAATATACGCGGTACGCGCGCGTACGTACGCGAATATTAAAAGAGGTGCAGTATGCGCCATACGATGTACACAACAGGATGCGCGCAATGTGCAAATCCCTCTTTCTCCCGCTCATTCCGCCATTCCAAAATGCTCATAAATACGGTTCACCAACCGTGGGGCTGCCAACTCCACCAGTTCGTCGCGACTTACCCACCTGTAGCCTTCTGGAGCCTTGCAACGTTCTGCATCACACCCTCTTGCCCGCACCCTGTAGGCATCGGCAAGAAGGAGGCGATGCGTAAGCTGGTGGCGAAGTCCCTGCACGCTTTCTTTCAGGTGCAAATCCACTTCTTCTCCCCATGCCCCGGCATTTTCTGAAAGCCAGTTGCCAAGTGCCGCCATTGCCTCATCAGAATCCGCCTCATGCTGCATCTCCAGCAACAGGGGCTCGTAAAGCCCTTTCCATATATCGCCGGCTTCACGACGACGGATCAGAAAGCACCCGTGCTCCTCTTCCAGAATGAAATAGACAAGATGCCTGATGGCGACGGCCGTACGCTTGCTCTTCACCGGCAATTCGCCCACACGCCCCCACTCTCTCGCCTTGCACATCGCTTCCATCGGGCAGGTGCTGCACAAGGGCGATTTCGGCGTACAATGCAAGGCTCCGAAATCCATAATGGCCTGATTGTACAAGGCCGGACGTTGCCTGTCGAGGAGCATGTCGGCCATTTCGGCAAATTCCCTACGGCCTTGGGTGGTGTCGATTGGCGTGGTGATGCCAAAACATCTCGACAGCACACGATACACATTGCCGTCCACCACAGCCCGCGGCTCATCATAGCAGAACGAGGCTATCGCTGCTGCCGTATAGTCGCCCACACCCTTCAGGCTTCGCAACCCTGCATAATCGGCAGGGAACTTGCCGGCCTCCACCACCTGACGTGCTGCCGCATGCAGATTCCTGGCTCGACTGTAATATCCGAGCCCCTCCCATTGCCGCATCACACTATCCTGGCTGGCGGCTGCCAACTGCCCTACCGTAGGGAAAGCTTTCAGAAAACGGATATAATAGTCCCGTCCCTGCTCCACACGCGTCTGCTGCAGGATGATTTCGCTCACCCATACGCGATAGGGATCGCGGGTGTTGCGCCATGGCAAGTCGCGTCCGTTCCGTGCGAACCATTGCTCCAGAAGTTCGTAAAATTCCATTGTATTATAGGGGGGGCGAGGGACTTGTCTTATATATATTTAAAGAGAGAAGGGAGGGGGGGGGACGTGCCAATCCTCATAAAGCCCTCAAATGCTGCCTTTCTCCATCCGGCAGGAAAAGTCCTGCCTGCGGACGGCAGATTATCCCAAAAACGATTTTATGCGCTGTTCCTCCGAGAGCTTGCAAATCAGGATGTTGCCATCATTCTCCACGACGATGCAGTTCTCCAGTCCCTGCACGATGATTTTCTTTGCCGAATGGCTATGAATGATGCAGTTCTCCGTCTCCACCGCCCTTACGCCCTCGCCCACGATGGCATTGCCATATTCGTCCTTCTCCATCTGGTCGCGCAGGGAGCCCCATGTGCCGAGGTCGCTCCAGCCGAAGTCGGCAGGACTGACGAACACTTCCTCTGCCTTTTCCATAATGGCATAGTCGATCGAGATATTGGGGCAGGAGGGAAACACCTCGTCAATCACGCTCTGCTCCTTTTCCGTGCCGTACACGCTCTGCAATCCCTCGAAGATTTTGGATATGTCGCGGGCATACACGCGGAAGGCATTGACGATGGTCGTGACGCTCCATACGAAGATTCCGGAATTCCAGAAATAATCGTTTCTGCGCAAATACTCCGTGGCAGTGGCAAGATCCGGCTTTTCCTTGAAGGCATCCACACGGAAGAGGTTGCGTTTTCTCAGGGCTGGCAACCCCAAGTCGGCACGGATGTAGCCGTATCCTGTGGCAGGCCGTGTGGGGGGCATGCCGAGTGTGACGATGCAATCCGTCTCGGCCGCAAAATCGAGGGCATTGTCAATAGTGGCACGGAACAGTTCCACATCACGGATGTCGTGGTCGGCAGGCGACACCACCATATTGGCTTTGGGATTCTCCATCTTGATGCGCCAGGAGGCATAGCACACACAAGGGGCTGTGCCACGTCCGCACGGCTCCAGGAGAATATGGTCAGGGGAAATGCCGGGAAGCTGTTCGCGCACGAGGGCAGCGAAGCAGGCACCCGTCACCACCCATACGTTCTCTATGGGAATGATTCCGCTAAACCGGTCGACGGTCTGCTGGAGCATCGTGCGCCCTGTTCCCATTATGTCGAGAAACTGCTTCGGGCGTTCAGGGGTGCTCATGGGCCAGAAACGGCTTCCCACACCGCCAGCCATAACCACCAGATGATTGTCTGAAATGTTCATTATAGTCTTTTTTCTTTGTCCGAAAGGTCTGCTATCATAGGGAGTAGGAGGAGGGGGTATCATTTACCCTTGTCAGCTTCGGTCATCTCTCCCTGAACGTACAGTCGCACAAGGGCATTGGAGGCATTGGAACGCACGCTGACATTCTTCTTGAAATGTCCAGGCAGTTTGTTCTTGCCATTGTACTCCACCTTGATTTGCCCCGTCTTGCCGGGAGCCACAGGCTCCTTGCTGAAGGTCGGCACGGTGCAACCGCACGATGCAAACGCCTGATGGATGACGAGGGGCTGATCGCCGACGTTCTTGAAGGTGAAAACGCATGTCTGCACCTTGTCCTCCGAAAACTTTCCAAAATCATAAGTCGTGCTCTCAAACTTTATCACGGCCTGGGCATTCGCCACATTCATGCCTGCAAGCACGATGCCTGCAGCAAGCAAGGATAATTTCCTAAACATATTCATGGGGATAATATTCATGGTCATATTGTGGTGTTAATAATAATGGCTGCAGGAAGAATGTCTGCTGGTGTTCAGAATGGTTGTTTTCCCTATGTTTGTTCCGGCAAGTCATATAGCCTGACCTGCCTGTTTTTGAGTCGTTAATGATGCAAAAATAAGAGAAACTTTTCAAATGGAGCGAAATATCCCGTTTTTTATATCCCCCACCCACCTAAAATATGCTATTTTTGCTGTATGGAACACCCAAAAGCACAAAACGACGAGCGCATTATCCTCGGCATCGATCCCGGCACCAACGTGCTGGGCTATGGCCTGCTGGGCATTCGGGGCAAGGAGGTGAGGATGATAGCCATGGGCGTGATTGACCTCCGGCACGTGGCCGACATCTATCTGAAACTGGGGCGCATCTACGAGCGCATCGTGGGCATCATCGATTCCTTCCTTCCCGACGAGCTTGCCATCGAGGCTCCTTTCCTTGGGAAGAACATACAGACCACGCTGAAAATCGGACGTGCGCAGGGAGTGGTCATCACGGCTGCCATCTGCCGTCAGATTCCCATTTGCGAGTATTCGCCGTCGGAAATCAAACTGGCCATCACCGGACGTGGCGGAGCGGCCAAGGAGCAGGTGGCCCACATCATGCAGCACACACTCCGCATCAGCGACAGCCAGATGTTGCCGTACCTTGATGCCACCGATGCCCTCGCCGCAGCCTACTGTCACTTCCTGCGTACGGCACCTGCGGGCAGAGGAGGGACTGTGGCCGACATCCTGCCGCACAAACGCTCGGCAGGAGGGAAGAAAGCCGCATCATGGGCCGATTTTGTGAACCAGAACAAAGGGAGAATACACGGGGAAAAGTAAGGCTGTAGCCAATGAAAATTTGCCCCGACGAAATACTCGCAAAGGCAGGGCAGGCCTTCTTCCTGCTGCCACAGCCACATCCGCCGCATTCCCCTTATCGCCATCCTTCAGGCGCGGACACCTGACAATTCCAACGCGCAAGACACGGATTTTCAAGTTTTTCATGGCCTATTTTAACATAAAGTGACCCCAAGTCCATTTTTTTTCGTAATTTTGCACACAATTATAATTGAGACCACTTATAATTGACATTACAATCATTGACATCACCTTATTTTCACTATGTCGTTTTTTAGCAAATTTTTCTCCAAAAAGGAGAAGCAAGAGGTTCTCGACAACGGACTCAAGACCACCAAGAGCAGTTTCTTCGACAAAATTTCACATGCCATAGCGGGCAAGTCGAAAGTCGACGATGATGTGCTCGATGAACTGGAGGACGTGCTCGTCACCTCCGATGTAGGCGTCGACACCACTCTCGATATCATCCGTAATATTGAGGAACGTGTGGCGCGCGACAAATATGTCTCCACCTCCGAACTCAACGGCATCCTCCGCGAGGAGGTCATGAAACTTCTGGTGCAAAGCGGCAACGACTCCAATGAGGGCTTTGAAATCCCCACGGGAAAGCGCCCGTACGTCATCCTCGTGGTGGGCGTGAACGGTGTGGGAAAGACCACCACCATTGCCAAACTGGCCTATCAGTTCAAGGCCGATGGGCTGAACGTGGTGCTGGGGGCTGCCGATACTTTCCGGGCGGCCGCCATCGAGCAGCTCTGCATTTGGGGAGAGAAAATCGGAGTACCCGTCATCAAGCAGAAGATGAAGTCGGACCCCGCTTCCGTGGCCTACGATACGCTGAACCATGCCCGCTCCAACGGAGCCGACGTGGTCATCATCGACACCGCCGGCCGACTGCACAACAAGGTGGGACTCATGGACGAACTCACCAAGATAAAGAAGGTGATGCAGAAACTCCAGCCCGATGCTCCGCACGAGGTGCTCCTCGTGCTCGACGGCTCTACAGGACAGAATGCCTTCAACCAGGCCAAGGAATTCATCAAGGCCACGGAAGTCACCGCACTGGCCATCACCAAACTCGACGGAACGGCAAAGGGTGGCGTGGTGATAGGCATCAGCCATCAATTGAAAGTGCCCGTGAAATATATCGGACTGGGAGAGAAGATGACGGATCTCCAGCCGTTCAACCGCGTTGACTTCGTCAATTCACTCTTCTCCTGACAGTTGCATATCCTGCACTATTGCATATTCTGACATTCCGGAAAAAAACAACGATGAAACACACAATCGATGTCATCACTATGGGATGCTCAAAAAATCTGGTGGACTCGGAAAACCTGATGCGCCAGTTTGAGCAGATTGGCTACACTTTTTACCACAATCCCGAAAGCCTCCACGGCGATATTGCCGTCATCAACACCTGCGGATTCATAGGCGATGCCAAGGAGGAGAGCATCACTGAGATTCTCGACCTCTGCAACCGAAAGACGGAGGGGGAAATCAGCAGGGTGTTCGTCATGGGATGCCTTTCCGAACGCTATCGCAAGGAACTTCAGGAGGAGATTCCCGAAGTCGACCGTTTCTATGGAAAGTTCGACTGGAAGGAGATGGTGGCCGACCTGGAGCGTGAGCAGATGCCCGGCCACCCCTCGCCACAGGCTTGCATGAATGCAGCGGCAACCTCTACCCTCCACACTACCGGCCATTTTGCTTATATCAAAATCAGCGAAGGATGCAACCGCAAGTGTGCCTACTGTGCCATTCCCATCATCACGGGACCGCACAAAAGCCGTCCCATGGAGGATATTCTCGGCGAGATGGAGCGCATGGTGGCTGCTGGAGTACACGAGTTTCAAATCATCGCCCAGGAACTCACCTTCTATGGCATCGACCTCTATCAGGAGCAGAAGATTGCCGAACTGGTGGAGCGTATGGCTCGCATCCCCGGTGTGGAATGGATTCGCCTGCATTATGCCTATCCCGCACAGTTCCCCATGGACTTGCTGCGCGTGATTCGTGAGAACCCCAATGTCTGCAAATATCTCGACATTGCCCTCCAGCACATTTCCGACCCTATGCTCGAACGTATGCAGCGCCATATCAGCAAAGCGGAAACGCTGGAACTCATCCGAAAAATCCGGGAAGAGGTTCCGGGAATCTGTCTGCGCACCACGCTGATGGTAGGATTCCCGGGCGAAACGGAGGAGGATTTCAACGAGTTGATGGAATTTACGCGTCAGGCTCGCTTCGAGCGTATGGGAGCTTTTGCCTACAGCGAAGAGGAAGGCACATTTGCTGCCCTCAACTATACCGACGACATCGAGGAGGAAGTGAAGCAGCAGCGGCTTGCAAAACTCATGGCCTTGCAGCAGGACATCTCGGCCGAGGTGCTCAGCCGGATGGTAGGACGCGACTACAGGATTGTCATCGACCGTCGTGAGGGCGACTGGTTCATAGGCCGCACCGAACACGACAGCCCGGAAGTGGATTGCGAGGTGCTCATACCCTGCACCACCCATTCCGAATGCCACATCGGACACTTCTGTCAGGCACGCATCACCAAAGCCGAAGAGTTCGACCTCTATGGCGAAATCATCTGACTTCTCTCTATCCCCTTCCCCCCTCCCCTATGAACAACAAAGAATTTATTGCCGAACTGGCCAAGCGCACCGAAATGACTGCAAAGGAATCGCAGCAACTGGTGGATCGGCTCATCGAGATTATGGCCGATGCCCTCGATGATGGCGACACCATCAACATCCAGGGATTCGGCAGCTTTGAGACCAGGAAAAAGACGGAGCGCATCATCGTCAATCCTGCCACCAAGCAACGCCAGCTGATTCCTCCCAAACTCACCGTCAGTTTCAAGCCCAGCACAGTATTGAAGGACAAAATCAAATCGGGCACGAAAGGTCAGGCTGACTCCTGAGGGGCATCCGGCCTTCCCCCCCACCTTCTCCCTGCACATATCAGAACGTTTTCGTTAAGCCAGATGAGCAGAGTCAAACGTGTTTGAACTCTGCCATGGCGAGAAAACGTCGGATACAATCCAACGTTTTTTCTGACAGCATCGACCACACACCTCTACGTTGGCGGCCACTCATGTTCTGACCTACAGGAGATTCTGCCTTGCCCAAAGGTCTTTACCCCAATTCTGCCAAAATGGACAACAAAATACTTTTGCAGCACCTTACCGATGCCCTGGCCTCTCGGGCAGGAATCACGAAGCGGAAAGCCGATGCCTTCGTGCGTGCCTTCTTCGAACTTGCTGAAGAGGGGCTCACCACCGAGGCTTTCCTTAAAATCAAAGGCTTTGCCACCTTCAAAATCATCACCGTCAGCGACCGCGAGAGCGTGAACATCAACACGGGCGAACGTTTCCAAATCAACGGACATGAGAAAATAAATTTCACACCCGACTCTACGTTCAAGGATTTGGTGAACCGTCCGTTCAATCATTTCACGACCATCAACCTTGAGGAAGATCTCGACATCAGCGAATTGGCCGAGGCCGATACGCTGGTCCCCAACCTGCCTGACGATGCGACCGCGAATGCCTCCGGGACGGACGATTCCGCTCTCCTGGAAGAACCTGAAGCACTGGAAATCGTGCAGGAGGTGCATCCCATACTGGTTTCCGAAGAGCGGCAGGAATCTTCCTCCTCTACCGATGAAGCGTCGGCAGACATCATCAGCGAGGAAACACTCGATACTGGCGAGAAGGAAGACAGCCAATCATCATGCGTCGTGGAGCCTGGGATGCCGGCTGGAGAAGCAGGACATGGGTATGCGACTGGTGAAGATTCGGCCGAAGAGCCTGCCACTTTCGGCGAAACAGGAGATACAAACGGCCGTAACCAAGAAGGGCAGGACTCTGCCGAAGCCATGGTCGTCATGGCCGACGGTGGTGGCAACGCGGATGGGACAGAGGAGGCAACTCCTGCCACCGTAGCGGGATCATTCCCCGACGAGAACTGCGACGACGAGAACTGCGACACGCCGGACCACGCGGCAATAGCCTTCCCGAAGGAAGACGAACGTTCCGACACGCTATCCGACGCATCATCTGACAAAGAAGGACAGGAGGCTGCCATCACGAAGGAACTGCAGGAGCCTGGATCAGCACAACCTGCCAACGGTTCGGATTCGCATTCCATCGTCATCAACAACACTATGCCTACTCCTACCCACAACCGCTGGCGTACTGCCTTCATGGTGCTCACCATACTGGTACTGATGACGCTCAGCTACTACGCCGGATATTATCGTCTGCTATGTCCCTGCTATGGGGATTTCCTTTTCTCCTCCCCTACTCTTTCAGAAGAACCCTCCGGGGCTACCCCTGCTCCCGCCAAAGGGCAGTCTGCGGCCACAAAGCAAACGGCAACATCCTCCAAACCTGTCCCCACACCTGCCCAGACGGCTACGGAAGCAGGCAAGGAGGAGCCTGTACCACAGGACAAGCCTACCGCCAAGCCTGCAAAGGAGGAAGCAAAGCCTATCTCTCCGGCCGAGGAGGCCAAAAAGGCTGAACTGGCAGCAGCCAAGAAGTACAGGCAGATGTCAGGACCATATCTCATCACAGGGGTGGTGCGCGTACATACGATGAAAGCGGGCGACAATCTCTATCTTCTAGCAAAGAAGGAATATGGCAACAAGGAAATGGTGTCCTACATCATCTTCCACAACCAAATCAGCAATCCCGACCTCATCCGGTTAGGACAGCAGATTGAAATCCCACGCCTGACACCTAAGGAATAAAGGTGGGGTATATAAATTCACTTTGTCAAATTTTGAAGCTTTTTTCGAGGCTTGATTGTCAGTCAAAGAGGAAGCATAGCGGGCTACGTGACCGGTTTAACCTACAATCAGGACCGAGGCAGCACCCAAAAGATGACAAAACGTCACCCCCCACACACAATATTATCCCATTTGACGGTGGGAATTTATAGAACCCACCTAAAGTCTACGACAAACGAATATGAGAACCTGCAGCCTGGGCGGCTGCAGGTTCTCTCTTTTTTTGTCCCCGGAAGCGAAAGGTGAAATGCTCTCTGATGCGGAGCATGATGCTGCCACCACATCTTTACAAACATCCAGACAGACAGTAAGAAATGTTCCCAAAATAAGGACTTCGGCAATTTTGCCTCAGTTTTTTTGAGTGATATTGCAGGATTTGTGAGGGTGCGATGCGGGCATCGTAACCGAGCAAATGCTGAAAGATAGCCAAAAAGATGACACAAAAGTGACGAAGTAAAATCCCCAGGCGGGCACCCTGGGCATTCACAACCAAATAGAACTTGCGGAAATCAATGTTACGGAGAAGTGTGGAAGATGGTGGAAAAGTACAATAGAGTGACACCCGCAGCGACATGACAACACCCTGAGTAGGGAGACAAGCGTAATGAGAAATATGCTTTTCCCGACAGGGGTTTCATTCAACAGCACAGGCGGATAATTTTTCGAATTATTAGAAACACACCATAGAAAACCCTACACCTTGCTGCTTTGAAATCAGAAAGGAAGGGGATACTCCGGCTCCCACTCCGTGTCAAAACTGATGTTGAAGGAGGTGTTGGGACCGAAGAGAAAGCCTGTGGCGCGCACGATGGTGTTTTGGGCAAACGGCACATCGGAGAATGAATGTTGGTACTGGGTAAGTGGGTTCTTGATTGCATTCAGGGGAGTAAGGCTGACAGTCATCCTGCTGTCGGCGGCAGGAAGCAGCAGGTCGACCGTACTGCTGAACATTTTCCCTTGCCCTGTATTTATATTCCTCGATGTCTTCCAGTTGCCTGTGGCATAGCCCGTTGCAGGGTTGAAAGTAGGGGCCTTCGGCATGGTAGTTCCCCCCAGGTTAATTTGAATCCAGATGGATGCGACTCCATCAGGCACGATGTCTTCTGTCTCCAATGCAAAGCGGGCGTTCTTTCTCTTGCCCATGGCAAGGTCTATCGTGACGGCAGCCCCCGACACGTTGATGCCTTCCTTCACGCAGGAAAACACCCCAAATGTCTTGTCCTCGTGAAGCCGTGCCAATGTGGGAGAATCGATCGATGCTGCCTCGATGCTTGTTCCGGAAACTCCATGGGCTACGGCCACGATAGTATAGGTTCCAATGGGCAGCAGCAGTTTAGGTGCGTAGAAGGTATTCGAATCGACGTCTTTCACAGCCTTCACGCTGTCGACCCTGACGTTTTCACTATTGAAGGCTGCAATGGAGATGGCAGTTATTCCTGGAGGATAGGAAATCTCTTCCGCTCGCGTTCGCGAGAAGGACGACGACGAGAAATTGAAGCCGCCCATCCTCACTTTCACCTCTACGAGGCCATTGCCATTGTTTTTTTCAGAATCATCATCAAAATTCCCCCCCCGAATACTGAGAGCAGGATGTGAGGAAAAGGAATACGGAAAGCAGGATGACTGACGGGCTAAGAACTGAGTGCTGAAAAAATGTTCTCATAAGAATGTTGTTAGGGGATGTATTTTTTATGTTAATGTGAGTTCGATGAATTTGTACTGAATGGAAAGACAAACCTATACAACAGTATCGCCGATAAGGTTAATAACCTTACGGCTGTAGGGTTATTAACCTTACGGCTGCAAGGTTATTAACCTTATCGGCTGTGAAGTTGACATACATCAATCACGCAGTAAATATAATGCCGTTATCTCACATAGATTGTCTCAAACGCAATTCATCGAACTCACGTTATGTTATTACCTCGGCAAATTTGCCGTTTTCAATTATCTTGCCTTTTTTCCGCTTACACACACATCCTGCAAGGCACATGCTGCGCACTTCGGACTCCTTGACGTACAGGTGTACCGGCCATGCAGCAGGAGCCAGTAGTGTCCTCGCGCCACAAGATGATCCGGGATATACTTGCGCAGGGCTATCTCCACGGCATAGGGGGTAGTGGCGGTCTTGGGCACCAGTCCCAAACGATGGCTGACCCGGAACACATGGGTATCGACTGCCAATGCCGGCTGCCGGAACGCAACGGCAAGAATCACATTGGCCGTCTTGCGCCCTACGCCCGGCAACGAGGTGAGTTCCTGCAATGTCGAGGGCACTTCCCCCCCGAACCGCTCCATCAGCCCTCGCGCCATGCCCACCAGATGTTTCGCCTTGTTATTCGGATAACTGACGCTCTTGATGTACTCAAAAATGACATCGGGCTCAGCTGCTGCCATCGTGGCAGCATCGGGATAGTCGGCAAAGAGGCGTGGTGTGACCATGTTGATGCGCTTGTCCGTACATTGCGCACTCAGCATTACTGCCACGAGCAACTGGAAGGTGGTGCCATAATGCAATTCGGTGTCCACATGTTCCTGTGCATTTTCATCCACCACGATGGCATCGTCGGCATGCTCCTGCAGAAAATAATTGAGCACATGATCGAAAAGTTCTTTCTTACGCATAACTTCTTCCGTGTTCCTTCAGCCAGCCCACCCTCACTTGGCGAGAATTTCGCTGTAGCGGCTGATGTACTTTCCTATAATGTCAAATTCCAGGTTGACCACTGTACCGGGGAGGATATTGTGGAAATTGGTCACCTCGAAAGTATAGGGAATGATGCACACCTGGAAGGAATCCTCCGTGGGATTGCATACCGTGAGGCTGACGCCATTAACGGTGACGCTTCCCTTGTCCACACAGAAATACCCGCGACGCGCCATCTCCGGTGAAGTTTCATACTTGAAGGTGAATCGATAGCTGCCGTCCTCATCATCTCGCGCTATGCAGGTGGCCGTCTGATCCACGTGTCCCTGCACGATGTGTCCGTCCAGACGTCCGTTCATCATCATCGAGCGTTCAAGGTTCACCTCATCCCCTACGTTCAAGAGCCCGAGGTTGGAGCGTTCCAAAGTCTCGCTCATAGCCGTCACCACATATTCGTCGGCCGCGAGAGGGGCCTGCACAGGGTTTGTTCCCTTATCGCCTACCGCCACGACGGTCAGGCAAACGCCATTATGGGCAAGGCTCTGGTCGATGCCCAATTCTGAGGCAAAGGGGCAACGCAGGGTGAAATGTACATTCTCGCGATCTTTCGTGATGCCGACCACCACGCCAGTTCCTTCTACAATTCCTGAAAACATGCTGTTCTATAATATTATAAGATGAGTGATATTTAAGGCTGGATGTGCACATCCGCTTCCTTGAAATATTTGAAATCACGTGCAAAATTACAAGATTCTGCCGAATCTGCAAAATATGAAGCCAAATTATTTTCTGACACATTGCACGTATTACCTTTTATTACGAGAAAAATTTGCATAAAGTTCTCCCATACAGTCCCCCCTATTCCTCTCTACATTTCGAGATTCGGAAAGCGAACAGTCTTTGTGCCCTCCTCATAAACACGCCCCCCCCTACACACATTTACACTACAGAATTCACCCAAAATTTCTTAATCCCGCCAAAGACGCAGGAACTTAGCGGACAAAACATAGCATTTCATCGATAAAAGGGATAATATATGCGTCATATTGGACATAATTACAGACAAATTGCCTAACTTTGCAAAATCTTTATGCCCGTCAATTTCACGAATCTCCGTAACTTCCTACGGATTTCCACATCATATTCCCTTCGGAAGAGAATAACACGAACATACCGACAAGAAAGAAATGAGAAAGAAAATCATGCTTAGCGCGGCTCTCACCGCAATGATGCTGCCGGCAGCCGCACAGCATACCTGGACGCTTGAGGAATGTATTGACTATGCGGTCAAGAACAATATTTCGCTGCAAAAGACGCGGGCGAATATCGAGACCGCCGAAGTCAGCATCAACGAGCAGCGGGGAAGCCTGCTGCCATCGGTTTCGGCAAGCGTGCAGCAAGGACTCATCTGGCGGCCGCTGTCAGAAAGTGCCAGCAACCTCGTCAACGGAAGCATCACATCCACATCCCAGAAGAAAGCCAACTATAGCGGAAACTATGGAGTGAACGCACAATGGACCGTATGGAACGGCGGAAGGAGGATGATGAACATCGAAAATGCCCTCCTCGCACGCGACATCGCACAACTAGGAGCCGACGAGAGTGCCAACAGCATCACGGAGCAAATCACACAACGCTTCGTGCAGATTCTTTATATGCAGGAGGCACTGAAAGTGAACGAGCAACTGCTGGAACACGACCGTACCATCTACAACCGTGGCAAGGACATGGTGGAGCAGGGACAGATGTCGCGCTCCGAACTGGCACAACTGGAGGCACAGGTGGCAAGCGGAGAATATGATGTGGTGAACACACGGACGCTGATCGCCGAAAACACGCTGGCACTCAAACAACTGCTGGAACTGGCACCGGAGGACGAGCTCGCGGTATCGGCCACAAGTATCGAGGACAGCCAGGTGCTGCAACTCCTGCCATCCAAAGCCGATGTCTACGCCTATGCCCTGGAGCACCGCCCTGAAATTAAGAGCAGACAGGCGAGCATCGAGCAAAGCCGGATGGCCACCCGTATAGCCAAAGCGCAGAGAATACCCACCTTCAGCCTGGGGGCCGGATTCAGCGATTCGCACATGAGCGGCAGTACCGGCATGGGAAAGCAGCTGAAGAACAATTTTTCGGGAAACGTAAGCCTGGGTGTCTCCATACCGCTCTTCGACCAACGCCAGACACGCAACGCCATAGAGCGCGCGAAGGTGAACGAGACCATCGCTCAACTTGACCTGGCCGACGAGCAGAAAACACTCTACCAGAATATCGAGACCTATTGGCTCAACGCCAACAACAGCCAGCAGAAATTCCTCGCATCCTGTGCAAACGTGAAGAGCCTCACCACTACCTACGAACTTCTGGACGACCAGTTCCGCCTCGGCATGACCGACATCACCAATCTGCTGCAAGGCCGGAGCAATCTGCTCACCGCACGCCAGACTTGCCTGCAGGACAAATACACAGCCGTACTCAACATGCTCCTGCTCAACTTCTACCAAGGACAAAAGATAAGTTTATAAACTCACTGAAAATCACCATATTCACACCATACACCTATATTAGAATATGAAATATACATTCGCCACACGGATGATACAATCCACCCAGTTCATCGGCAGCACTCTCGCCCTTGCCGCGCTCATGCTGACAGGCTGCGAGAAAAAGCCTGAGGTGCAGTATACGACGACCACCGTCGAACGCCAGGAAATCAAAAGCAGCGTCACCGCAACGGGTACCATCGAGCCCGTGACTCAGGTGGAAGTGGGTACGCAGGTGAGCGGTATCATCAGCCATATCTACGTGGACTATAATTCCGTAGTGAAAAAGGGGCAGGTGATTGCCGAACTGGACCGCGAGAACCTCAACGCCCAGCTTGCCACCGCCATGGCACAGCTACAATCGGCAAAGAGCGATCTGGACTACCAGCGCCTGAACTTCAACCGGCAGAAGACGCTACACGAGAAGGGCCACATCAGCGACAACGATTTCGAGCTTGCACGACTCTCCTACGACCAGGCACAAGCCACCTACGACCAGCGCATACAAAGCGTGAACACCGCACGCACCAATCTGGGCTATGCCACCATCACCTCGCCCATCGACGGCATTATCCTGAACAAGGCTGTTGAGGAAGGCCAGACCGTGGCATCCAGTTTCAGCACCCCTACGCTCTTCACCATCGCCCGCGACCTGACGGACATGCGTGTTATCGCCGACATCGACGAGGCTGACATAGGCGGCGTGCGCGAGGGACAACGCGTGACATTCACCGTGGATGCCTTCCCCGACGATACTTTTGAGGGAAATGTGACGCAGGTGCGCCAGGAGGCTACTACGGAAAGCAACGTAGTGACTTATGAGGTGGTCATCAGCGCGCCTAACCCCGACCTCAAGCTCAAGCCCGGACTTACCGCCAACGTGACCATCATCACGAAGGAGGTGGAGAATGTGCTGGCTGTTCCCGTATCGGCCCTGACCTTCAAGCCCAACGAGAACCTGCTGCAGCCCGACGACATCGTGGAGGACTGCCAGGGGAAGGCGAAAGTATGGTTGCGCGAGGGCAACACCTTCAAGGCCATTGCCGTAGAGACGGGAGAATCGAATGGTGTGCTCACGGAAATCAAGAGCGGACTGAAGGGTGGCGAAAAGGTCATCACAGAATTTACGATTGCCAATGCCGCCCCCGCTGCCGAGAAGGCCAACACGAACCCCTTCATGCCCAAACGCCCGGCCAGCAGCCGTACGACGAAGAAATAACCCTCACAAAACGCATCGATCATCATGTCAGCACACGACCAACGACAGCCTGCCGCAGGCGGAAGCCCTGCACCGCAAGGAGCGTACAGCGGCATCCGGGAGGAAGACAAAGTACACCGCAGAATCGTCATCGAACTGCAAAACGTGAAGCGCGACTTCATCATGGGCGACGAGACCGTACATGCCCTGCGTGGTATCAGCTTCAAGATTCACGAAGGGGAGTTCGTCACCATCATGGGCACTTCGGGCTCCGGCAAGTCCACTCTGCTCAACCAGCTGGGATGCTTAGACACCCCCACAAGCGGGGAATACATCCTTGACGGCACTCCCGTAAGGAAGATGCGCCGCTCGCAACGCGCACGCCTGCGCAACAGCAAGATAGGATTTGTGTTCCAGAACTACAACCTCCTGCCTAACACTACGGCCGTGGAGAATGTGGAATTACCGCTGATGTACAACAAGCGCTACAACGCGCAGCAACGGCGCGAGGCTGCCATCGAGGCCCTGACGAGCGTAGGCCTGAAGGACCGCCTTTACCACAAGAGCAACCAGATGTCGGGCGGACAGATGCAGCGCGTGGCGATAGCGAGGGCCTTGGTCAACAATCCTGCCGTCATCCTTGCCGACGAGGCCACGGGAAACCTTGACACGCGCACCTCCTACGAGATGCTCGTGCTTTTCCAACGGCTGCACAGCGAGGGGCGCACCATCATCTTTGTGACCCACAACCCTGACATTGCCCAATATTCCAGCCGCAACATCATGCTGCGCGACGGCAAGATCCGCGACGACCGCGAGAATTCCAATATCCTCTCTGCCGCAGAGGCCCTGGCTGCCCTCCCTGCACCTCAGGATGACTGACGGCGTACCTCCATAAAGGCACAACGAAGGCAAAGCAACTTACAACACATGAATTACAACAATCTCTTCAAGGTGGCCATCAAGGCTATCCTGTCACACAAGAGCCGCACGCTTCTCTCCATGCTGGGCATCATCATCGGCGTGGCTGCCGTGATTGTCATGATGGCCATCGGTCAAGGCTCCAAGGAAAGCATACGGGAGGAAATCTCCAAAATGGGTACCAACCTGCTCACCATACGTCCCGGAGGCGACATGAGGGGCGGAGTCAGACGCGATCCTTCCGAGATGCAGACCCTGAAAATCGAGGACTACCAGTCCATCCGCGACAAGGCAAAACTCGTGGCAAGAATCAGCCCGGAGGTCAGCGCATCCGGCCAAGTGATTCTGGGAGGCAACAACACCACTTCCACCATCTACGGCGAGACCAGCGAATATCTCGAAATCAAGCAATGGAACATAGAGCGTGGGGCATGCTTCACGGACGAGGATGTGAGGAAGAGTGCAAAGGTATGCGTGGTGGGTGCCACCATCGTCAAGGAACTTTTCGGCGAGAAGAATACCGTATCGCCCATCGGAAAGACCATCCGCTTCAAGAATATTCCCTTCCGCATCGTCGGGGTGCTGGAATCGAAGGGCTACAACAACTGGGGTATGGACCAGGACAACGTGATTATCGCTCCCTATACCACCGTCATGAAGCGCATACAGGCACAGACCTACCTCTCCAGCATCGTCTGCTCCGCCCTCACGGAGGAACTCAGCGATGATGCCATCGATGAAATCACCACCATCCTGCGTGCCAACCACAAACTGAAGGACGATGCCGACGACAATTTCACCATCCGCTCGCAGCAGGAAATGATGAATACGATGACCTCCACAATGGACACCGTGACCATCATCCTCGTAGTGGCAGCTGCCTTCTCGCTACTCGTAGCAGGTATCGGCATCATGAACATTATGCTGGTGAGCGTCACGGAGCGTACACGCGAAATCGGACTGCGCATGGCTGTCGGGGCACGCGGCATGGACATCCTGCTGCAATTCCTCATCGAGGCCATTCTCATCAGCCTTACAGGAGGAGTGATTGGCATCATCACGGGATGGGGCATTTCCTCGCTCGTCACTATCGTGTTCCATTTCCCTGCCAGCATTCCGCTATGGTCGGTCTGCGTGAGTTTCATCGTCTGCACGTGCATCGGCGTGCTCTTCGGCTATCTCCCTGCCCGCCGTGCCGCCAACCTCGACCCCATTGAGGCCATACGCCATGAATAATACCAAGATGCACAGGCAACGACGATTCACAGGCAACGACAACAGGCACACGATGTGCGCACACGAAAACCTCTGAACAATTATCTAACAACACCACGAAGAAAAAAAGAGGCGTGGGCCAATGCACACGAGAAAGCCACTGAGAGGGCGGGCCAGGCCAGGCCTGTCCTCTCTCCTCTTTTCCTCCCTCACGACAACTCTACCCTACCATCCCCCCTCTTCCCTCACCCCGCCATGTCGAAATTCTCCTTACTGCGCTCTGCCGAGACCACCGCCCACATCATCTCATGGGTCTATCTGTTCTCGTTCCCCGTATTCTTCTTCAGGAACGGCCCGGATTTCAACTGGCGCCATTGCGTGCCCCAGTTCGCCACTACGGCCACCATGTGCGCCCTGTTCTATTTCAACTATCTCTATCTCATCCCCCTGCTGATGCAGAAGAAGGAGAAGGCTGCATACAGGACTTTGATCATCACAGGACTGTACAACGCCTTTGTACTCGCCACCCTCCTTGAACTGTTCTTCAATTTCCCGCTCCGGCATTTCATGTCTCCCACGGGCGACAAGCCCTCCCACATCAGTTTTGTGCGCATCGGCTGTCTTCACATTTTCATCTGGGGCTTCGTGCGCAACTTCATGACGCTGCTTGCCACCTCCGGCATAGCCTTCACGCTCTATCTCTCCCATCGCTGGCACCAGAGCGAAACGGAACGTCAACAGGCCGAGACTGCGCGTGCAGAGGCAGAACTGCGCGCCCTCCGACATCAGCTCTCCCCGCATTTCCTGCTTAATGCACTCAACAGCATCTATTCGCTCGTGACTTTCGATGGCGATAAAGCCCAACGTACGCTCGTGGAACTCTCCAAGATGCTACGCTACCAACTCTATGAGAGCAACGCGCCATACGTGCCGCTGAAAAAAGAAGTGGAGTTTCTGCAAAACTATATCGCCCTAATGCAGACGCGCATCACGGAAAACACCAGGGTGAACGCCACTTTCCGTATTGATGACGACAACCTGATCATAGCCCCTAACCTGCTCATCAACATCGTGGAAAACGCCTTCAAGCATGGCGTACAGCCCTCCTGCCCTTCTCTTATCGAACTCTGCCTGACCACACATGAGGGATGCCTGACTTTCACCTGCCGGAACACGATCAAGAAAACCATCCTCATGCCACTCGATGCCGGCACAGCCATTCCGCAGGCAGATAATGCTACAGGGCTGGGGCTTCAACAGGTGAAGACCCTACTGCAAATCCACTACCCTGACCGCCATGAATGGACGCATGGCGTAAGCACCGACGGAAAGCACTATGAGTCGGTATTGACAATCAGGCTATAAGCACAGGCAGGCAGGCTATATGCTGGATATATTCGGGAGACTTACCGCCAGGAAAAGACACGCTACCGCACAGGAGGAACAACATTTTAAGCTTTCCCCCCTTTAACTTTCGGTCATCTGCTTCATCTATTATAGGTCAAAAACATTTCTTCAACAGCCCATCTTTCCCCACGATTGCATCTATCCTCATGAGCATCGACAGGTTCCGGCATACGATGAAGACACAACGACAGATTCTGCATCATAACATTCTGCACCAAAACATCCAGCATAAAAACACTCTGCATAAAAACACTCAACATAAAAACGCCCATGACGCTATCCTGTATGATCATCGACGATGAGCCTCTCGCCGTCAAACTCCTGCAGTCTTACGTAGAAAAGACCCCAGGCCTCTCCCTGGCTTGCACGCAATCATGTGCTCCGCTGGCCCTTGACTACCTCACGTATCATGAAGTGGATCTCATCTTCTGCGACATCCAGATGCCCGACCTCAACGGCCTCCAGTTTGCACGCATTCTCAGCCACCACAAGACGCGCATCGTCTTCACTACGGCCTACGACCAGTATGCCGTGCAATGTTGGGACACGGATGCGCTGCACTATCTGCTCAAGCCCATCGACTATCCCAGTTTCATGAAAGCCGTGGCAAAGGCCTTCAGATGGTTTGAAATGCAGGAGCTACTGAAGCATGGCCAGACAGAGAAGAAGGAGGCCGAAACAAGCGGGCCGGCAGATGCTGAAGCCGACGGGTCTCCTGCCGCATTTGAGGATAGTTTCTTTGCCAAAAGCGACTGCAAACTCATCCGCGTCAGATTCAAGGATGTGATATTCATAGAGGGTTTGCGCGATTATGTGAAAATCTACGTCGAAGGGCGTCAGCATGCCATTCTCTCGCTTATTGCCATGCGCTATCTTGAGGAGATACTCCCCTCGCGCCATTTTCTGCGCGTACACCGCTCGTTCATCATCAATCTCGACAAGGTGGAGGCCTACGAGCGTGGGCAGATATTGTTCGGCGACAAGCGTGTGCCTGTGTCAGAGTCGCACAAGGAAACGCTCCAGAAATATCTTGCCTCGCGGACGCTGCAAGCCCGAAACGAGAAATAGCCTACTCCCCCTTGCATCAAAAATCCCCCTTGTGCATACGATTGCCACAAGGGGGATTTCCTTTTCCCAGTATCCGCTGGAGGGATTATTTGTTCAGAAGCAGCCAGGCATCGGGATAGGTGCCTTTCAGCTGGTTCTTGCTGTCGACGGCATAGGATTTGTTGTCATAGGACGATGCTGCTACACGATACCATCCTGTATGACCGTTGATCGTCTCGTTCGTACGTACCAGGCGTGCGCTATAACCACGATTAACAAGTGTGGTGTAAAGTCCCTCAGCATTCGTCTGGTTCATGAAACTGCCCACGATGACGCTATACTGATTCAGAGGCTCGCCCTTGAGTACGGTAAGCCCTCCTGCGATAGTGCGTACAGGGGTGTTGTCAACAGCAGGTTCCTGAACAGGAGTGGTAACGACCGGAGTCACAACGGTCTCTTCCTGAGGCACTACAGTCACGGTCTCAGAACTTTCATTAGCCTTTGCTGCTTCATACGCTGCCCTATAGGCACTTTCCTGCGACTTGCAGGCTGTGAACATGGCGAGGGTGCAAAGACCCATGCAAGCGATGACATGATTTTTCATAGAAACGGGGTATCGAAGTGATTTTGATGATTATTGTTTGTTCTGTTAGAAATTCCTGCCGGCAAGGATGCAAAATTCATCCTTTATGCCACACATGCCCATCGCCGCCAGGAATGCCCGCAAATGTTCATTTTGACCGACGATGATGATGCAAAATTACAAATTTCTCTGCACTCTTCATAGAAATAGCGGGAAAAATTAGTTCCTACCCTAAAAAAAACGCCATTCATTCGTGTTTTTACAAGAGAATTTCATAAATTTGCCCTGTAAAAGCGTTTGTATACGCATAATATCAGATTATTCCTAACCTAAAAAACACTTTATCACCATGAAAGGACTTAGCATTCTCGCAGCATTTCTCGGCGGCGCAGCCGTAGGTGCAGCCTGCGGTATTCTCTTCGCACCAGAAAAGGGCGACACCACCCGTACCAGAATCGCCGAAGCTATCCGCAAGCGCGGTGTGAAACTCTCTGGAAAGGAGCTCGAAAGCCTTGTTGACGACATCGCTGAGGAGCTGCAGCCCATCGCCGACTAATTCACGTGCGGTGCAGGCCATGACCTCACCACCACACACTCTATCACAGACTGACTGATTGACCGCGTGGGTTGGAAGCCGGCAAGCCACTCCAACCTTCGCGGTCATACGTTTTCAACACGATAGCCGGCAACACCTCCATATACATGCCGAACGGCACGGCCGGAAAGCACGGAAATCTGTACCTGCCGAAACTTCACAACCGCATATTCCTAATTTTCTAATTCCCTCTCAAAACCATAATGTTCTCCACCGAAAAAAACGTAAACACCCTGGCCAACCTTCTGCGGAAGGTAAAGACGTATGGCGAGATGAAGATGGAAAATGCCGAACGCAATACGGTAGAGAAACTGACGAACATCATGACGGGCATCATCATGGGTGGCATCGTGATGTTTGTCGTGATGATTGTCGTCCTCTGCCTTAGCGCGAGTGTAGCCTTTGCCCTTGCTCCCCACGTAGGCGGACTGGTGAAGGCCACGTTGCTCGTAGGACTATTCCATACCATCGCACTCTGCATCTTGTGGGCCAACCGCAAAAATTGGATTGCCGCGCCCATCAGCAAGGCACTATCCATCATACTGCTCAGGGAGAAAGCCCTGCAGCCTGCTCCCGATGCCGAGAAATTGCGCAAACTTGAGGAATCCATAGCGGCGGACTATGCTGCCCTGACAAATCCTCCCACACCAGCCAGCAACAACCTGGAGCGTGCCATCAACGCCGCCAGCCGGGCATGGACGCTGGCCGACGGCATCATCTTCGGATACAAACTCTACAAGAAATTCAGCCGCAAAGGAAGAGGTCGCAGGAGATAAGTTTCAAAGCCGTATCCATGTTAACCTGCGTTGCCCACTGTAGTGGGCATCATCCCTGACACACGTGCATCGCAAAGTACAGAACAGCAAAAACATCGTGGCCGTCAATCCAGCCGATCTTCCCTTAATCTCCCCACATTCCGTAAGATTGGGGACACACATCAGAACAATGCGGCCTGCAGGCATCAGGACTCATCAAATCCCATCCCATCCATAATCGAGTAGGAGGTAAGCGCTAATCATAGTCGTTTACCTCCTGCTTTTATATTGAGCGACCTTCTACACCGCCGCACAAATTGTGCAGCATAAGAGGGTAATGTTTTTGAATTCTGTTTTCTATATGGGTCCGAAAAGTCATCCCCCGCTTACATCATCTACCAATTGATAGGAGCATAATCAGAAATATTAGAGGAACAGGAGCCTATAGAATATCTAGAAGAACTAGAACCTCTAGAATATCTAGAATTTCTAGAACTTCTATTATCACTACTCCCCCCTCTTCTTTCTACAGCCATTCCCACTCAGCACTTTCTGCGAAGCA
>CAMGOT010000003.1 GCA_946060685.1 uncultured Bacteroidales bacterium | reverse complement strand
AAGCAGGAAGAGAACAAGGAGTGGTACTTCGTGGTTCGTTTCTTGGCAGCAACAGGCGCACGTGTCAGCGAACTTGTCCAAATTAAGGTTGAGCATGTGCAAGCGGGATATTATGACATCTATACCAAAGGCGGCAAGATACGCCGTATCTATATCCCGAAGACACTAAGAGAAGAAACTGCGGAATGGCTTAAAGGCTTGAAGCGTACGACAGGCTATTTGTTCTTGAACCGTTTCGGACAGCGCATCACTACCAGAGGCATTTCACAGCAGTTGAAAAACTATGCCGTAAAATATGGACTAAACGAGAAAGTGGTATATCCACATTCCTTCCGTCATCGCTTTGCCAAGAATTTCTTGGAGAAGTTCAATGACATTTCTCTCCTTGCCGATTTGATGGGACACGAGAGTATTGAAACGACACGAATCTATCTGAGACGCAGCAGTACGGAACAACAGGAAATCGTAGACAAGATTATCACATGGTAATCAATATATGAGAGATGGATAGCATGGGACTCTAAAATCTAACCCCCTCGGATTTGAGGGGGTTAGGTGTTGCAAATCGGTAATAGTTTACACTTTACGCTTTACGGTGGGGATTGCTCAGAAACTCTATCTAGGCACACAATCCTTTTTTACATATCCTGTAGCTCGTCCTTTGCCGACCTTTTCGACAAAACCTGCCTCCAACAAATCTTTCAAGGTGCGTTCTATAGTCGTTTCGCTTATGTCTGGGTATAGTATGGCAATATCTGATTTTCTGACAATTCCAAGTTTCTTGTCAAATACGGATTTTACTCTATCTGCCTTTGAAAATTTGCGATACTTCAAATGCTCGATACGGTCTTGAAACTCATTGTATCCTTTCAATACAATTCCCAAATAATATCTGACAAATGAGGTATAATCGCTCTTGTTATCATGCCATTCTGCGGAACCGTTCTGCAAGGCCTCATAATAGGTTTCCTTTGTCTTTTCTATCAACATTTCCATACTGACATATTTTCCCACGATATAGCCACTGCGATACAGCAACAGCAAAGTCAACAAACGGCTCATACGTCCGTTACCATCATTAAAAGGGTGGATGCAGAGGAAATCAAGAATGAACATAGGTATCAATAATAGAGGGTCATACTCTGCCCGTTCAATGGCTTTGTTAAATTCATTACACAAGTTATCCATCGCTTCTGGTGTCTGAAACGCCGGGACAGGTATAAATCTCACTCGTTGCTATCCGTCTTTGCCTGATTCTGCAATTACATTATCCGCATTCTTATATCTGACCCCTGCATCACCGCTGCTAAAACTATACAGGTCACGATGCAGTTGCAGAATATTATTGGAGCGTATAGGAATGTATTCGTAACTCTCATGAATGGTAGCCAACACTTCTCTATATCCGGCAATCTCCTGTTCGGAGCGGTTTTGAGGTGCTGTCTTTTCCATGACCAATGCTTCCAATCGCTCGTCAGATGTATATATACCTTCAATCTTATTGGATGCCTTTGTACTCTGGATTTTAGCTATGTCCAATAGTGCTGTCAGTACATCAGACTCTGCTTCTATGTACAGTTCCTGCTTCCCTCTGAATTCGTGCAATGAGGATAACAAATTGACAATGTCGGGTGTCAACAGCTGCTTCGGGGCTTCTATGTAATCAAATGTATGCATAGCTGAATCTGTTTATACCTTGCAAAGTTAAGAATTATTTTTCTAGTTATCTGCATCATCATGGAGAAATCTGCATCATTTAACCCAAAAATGATGCAGATTTCAATAAGATGATGCAGATAAATATCCTTCAAACCAATACGTTTCCCTTATTTCGCTTATTATTGTCAGTTACACATCAAAGGGGCGGTGAAGAACTTTTTAACTCCTGCCTGTTAGTTCAGTTGCTCAGTATTTCATTTGCTCAGTAAGTCTGTCTATTGGGGTAATGTAAAGGGGAAGAGGTACAATGGTGTTATGCAGTGCCTTGGAAGAGAATCCTTGAATACCAATTCCTTTGCCTCCTATCAAGCCTGCCATGTTGTAAAAAATGGATTGGATGTCATCCTTCGTCTTGACTTGGTTTTCTTCTGCCTTACATGGCAAAGATTGAGTAAGTTCATCTCTGCCCATGCTTCGTTCGTGAGTAAGATGTATTCCAATTGAGACATGATTGCAAGACAACGGCACTATGATTAGCTGCATTGCCGATGCATGTCAACTTCATGGGCAATAAGGTTATTAACCTTACGGCTTTAAGATTAATAACCTTACGGCTGCAAGGTTAATAACCTTACCGGCAACAATGTTGTATATGTTTTTCCTGTCGGCACCAATTCATCAAACTCACGATATATTATGCTACCCTATGTTATACTAAATCGGGCACATTTATCCTTCGATCATGCTTGAACAACAAAGAAATCAGAAAACTGCCACCAATAACCGAAGGTCCGCTATTGCGGCAACACGCAGCCCGCATGAATGTTTTCACAAGGACAGCGTATGGAGAATCCAAAAGGACGTGCACCTTCAACTCCACAAAAACAGGGGTGTTCCATAAATTCGCAAATTTACAGAACACCCCATCAGCATTACAGGCAATCATCCCATGTCCTTTACTTCCACTACCCTTGCATCAATTTTCCGAGCATGGAGAACATCTGGAAAACAGTCTCCTTGTTTGCCACGGGAATCTTGATATTGGCCTCGCCGGTTTCCTCGTTGACCTCTACCAAATGGTCAACGAGCTGCTTTGTCGAAGCCGGGGATTTCAGCACCTCCGCCAGGCCGGCGAAGAAAGAGATGCCTTGGCTAACCAGTTGCTCGGGATTAGCTGACATGGCGGCATGGGAATGCACGGTAGAGGAATGCGGATCGGCATCTGCGGGAGCAGCCGGCACATCGTCGGGAGTGGGCGACTGCGGGGACGGCATTCCCTCTCCTCTCTCCTCAGCAGGGAGTTGTTCGCCGGCAGAATCCAAATCAGAGGCCGGTGCTGTCGCCTCTATCGGCAACGCATCCTCAGTATCATCATCGATATAATCCACCACAGGAGGCTCAGGGGTGTCGTCAAGGACACATGAGACATCCTCCAAGAACTGCTTGAACTTGTCATCGCCGACGAACACCGCATCGGCTCCACCGTCAAGCACGCCCTCAAACATGGAGGTCTTGAAGCGGAGCTTGTCAATCATGCCCTCTTCGAAGGAGTCCTTGGAAACGAGGTTGATAATCTGCACAGGACGTTCCTGCCCGATGCGGAAGATGCGTGCCACTCTTTGTTCAAGAACGGCAGGATTCCACGGCAAGTCAAGATTGATGAGAATGCTGGCCGCCTGGAGGTTTAACCCTGTGGAACCGGCATCCGTGGAGATAAACACGCGGCTTTCAGGCAAGGTGTTGAAATATTCCACCAGTTGTCCGCGCTGCTTGGCGGAGACTTTTCCGCAGAGATACTCGTAGCGAATTTTCCGCTTTTCGAGTTCTATGGCAACGAGTCGAGCCATACGTTCCCACTCGCTGAATATCACCACTTTCTCATCACCGTTGTCAAACACGCTGTCGAGCAGATTCATCACCTCGGCAATCTTGACATCGGCTCTCGTCTGGAGGTTTTGCTCAAGAATGAAGGTACTGTCAGCCACCATACGCATCTGCCCGAGAAGCATCATCAGCCGAAGGCGGTCCTGCTCGGACATATAGTGGAGTCTTTTGTATTTCTGGAGCAGTCGGCACACTTCCGCCTTAAACTCTTCGTGATAATCGCTTTGGGCGGACGTCATGGGTACAAGGATATACTGGTCGCTCCTCTCAGGCAACTGCAGGCGTACGCCTTTCTTCGTGCGGCGTATCAGCCTGTGCTTGATCTGATTGCCTATCTCATTCAGATTCTTATATCCTACGATACTTCCCTTTTCAGGATGAAGCAGGATATGGTTATCGCGGAACTTATAAAAAGGTCCAAGGCAGAACTGGTCAACAAGTTCAATGTTGGCATACAATTCCTCCAGTTTGTTCTCCATAGGAGTACCTGAAAGCAGGACAGCATAGCGCGACTCTATTTTGCGGGCAGCACGGGATATAAGCGTGTTCCAGTTCTTCAGACGCTGGATTTCGTCCATGATCAGAACATCCGTCGTCAATTTCCCCAACTCACGGACATCATTGCACATCGTATTGTACGAGACAATTTTGTAGAGTGCCTTGGAGCGATACAACTTCTGTCGCCTGAAAGGATTGCCTTCCACCACAATCACCTTAGGGCAACTGCACACGACGTCGTCCTCCCGGCTGTCCGTCCCTTCCCTATCGGTTCCGGTGAATTTTTCTATTTCCTTTTTCCATTGATACTTCAAGGAAGTAGGGCATACAACAAGCACATTATCCGCCATACCTTCTCGCAGATAAATCTCTGCAGCAGCAATGGCCTGGACAGTCTTGCCCAAACCCATCTCATCGGCAATGATAGCCTTACCGGCCTTCACAGCAAAGCGCACACCTTCTTTCTGATAGGGATAGAGTTTCACGGTGAGCAGAGTATCGAGCGTCGGCCCGTCATACTTGCTCTCCACCAACCGCGCCCGACGCATACTTTCGCGCTGCTCCACGATATAATCCAAGGCATCATCATAGCAACGGAAATTGGGATCGACAGTCTTTGCTGCATGCAAGAACATCTCAAACTTTCCATACGTCTCCTCGCGAATCACTCCATTCTCGTCAAAATACTCGCGTGCCAGTGCAGCCAGCACGCCTTCGGGATCTTCGCCGAGGCGTATCTTCACACAGCGTGGACCCACATAACTCAAATAAACGGAACTATAATCCGGGGCCTCCTTATGGATTTTCTTCCTCTTGTTTTTCGTCCACATCTTGACTGCTTCCAGATGTTTGCACGTGCCAAGCTGTGAAGTCCTGAAATCCATACATGAGCAATAGTTCCAGATGCTGTCCTGTCCTCTATACACCACTTTGTACTTATTCCGTGTCGTCGCGTTGACAACGCAGTACTCGCCGGGGCTATAGGTTTCATCGACGACACTTATGGCAAAAGTTTCTTTCTCTGCCTGCAGTTTGCGCAAGGCAATCTGCCATTCTTCGAGCGACATACCCTGCGGCTTCATCACATTGGTCAATCTGGGCTCGACCACAGCGGCTCTTTTGCCCGTTGCCGTCTTCTTCTTGCCCGTTTTTCCGGCTAAAGTCTTGTTCTTCGGTTGTGTACCTGGCTTGCCGTGTGGTGCTGACATATTTTCCATATCGTTGAAGGAATGTTCTATAAATGAGGAATGAAGAAGAGGAGGGAACCGGATGGGCAATTCCTCGTTCCTCATTCTTCATTCCTCATTTCTCATTTCTCATTATTTACCGCTGATATATTTTCTGATAGCGGCCATCGGCCCCACGCAGGAGGTTCAAGCCCTTCCGTACAGCCGGCAGACGAACACCCGTCAACGTATAAACCATCGTACTGGAGGATGGAGGCGCGATGAGAGTGTTCACACCGGAATGCTCGTTATCGGCAATAGGACTTTGGGCGGCGTTGATGATGAAACCATTGTTGTCGTTCAGGAGGAAAACGACGAGCGAGAGGCGATCCTTGTCCTGAATCAGCGTATTGTCGGAAATGTCGAGCGTTGTCTCATAGACGATGGGGGTGGCTTTGAAAATAGGTCCGGGCACACTACCCTCTATACCGCGCATCGGCTCCCATGCTGCAACGATGACATGGTCATAGGCAACATCAACGAGCGAAGGGCCGGAAATCCATTCCTCCATATCGGCATCCGGATAGGTGCCGGACTTGTCGCCCTGCTCATAGGAATAGCCATTGTACTGCGACCAGAGTCCGTCGGGGCCGTTCTTGCCCGTCATACCATCTTCGCTAAGCAGGAAAGCCAGACGATAGGGGGATTTTTCCCTGTCGACAGAGAAGGTGGACTGAGTGCGTACACGGAGGGCTGTTCGGGCATCGTCGGTCCAGACAGCTTCCACCTCGACCTTTCCTTCGCCCGGAAACTCCTCGCGGATTTTCTCTACAAACTTATCGGCGGCAAAGTGCATCTGCCCATTGGCATCCATTCCGCTGTTGCCAAGATAGGGGTCGGAAATCGCCACACGATTGAAGGCGGCACTGGGAAGACTCTGGCCGTAAGAACCGATGACTTCCGCATAATCACGGCAAAGCATGGGGTCGGTGGCTGAAAGATTGGTGTGGCCGGCAAGGGTGATGATGCCGTCGCCATATTTCTCCTTCAGAAGATTCAGCCCGACCATACCACGCGGGCACCAACTGCATGATGTGGAGGTGAACTCCTCGACCACGGGAATGGAAGGATACAGATCTTCGGGCTCGATGACAAGGATATTGCCTACTGCCGTACGATACAGCGATTCGTTCTCCCTGCCATCGGCTTTCGTGACCTCCAGAGCAAGCGTATGCTCGCCGGGCTCGTCGAAATGAAGGGTACGGGTGATTGTGCAGGAAGCATCCACGGGCAAAGCCCCTCCTATGCTGACATTCTCCTCCGGGTCGCGCTTGCCGTCGATGGTAATGGCAAGGTCGAAGGAAGTGAGGGGAACGGAACTCTTGTTGGTAACCGTCCAGGCATAGTTGAACTCCTCACCACAGCGGTAATTGCGCTCATCCTGCGCCTTCACGGTGGCATCCGTCACGATAAGGTCGCTCAATTCCATATAGACGGAAGTGGTCAGATTTCCCAAGCCCAAAGGCGTCATATTTTTCCACGTGGAAGTACCATCGGCCTCTTCCAACTGGAGGAAACACCCGCCTTCCTCGCTCGCTCCCCAAAGGAAGAAAGCATCCTCTTCGGAATCCACTTCAAACTCATAGCCCACATAGCATCCGCCAGAGGGAACGGTATAAGGCTCCTTAAGGGTGATGGTATAGAACTGGAAATACACGCCATTGGTGCGTGCCGTGGCATATTTCGTCACATTCTCAGCCTCAGCGGAGGATGCGGGAATATCATATTCCGTACTGCCATCCTCTGAAGTACGAAGCTTGACGGGCGAGAGCCAAAGGCGTATGTAATCATCAGCATACTTGACTTTTGGAGGAGCCAACGCTATCTTCACCTTGCTGATGACGCATCCGGCAAACTTTCCGGGTACAACGGAGCAGAGATTATACTTCTTCTGGCCCTTGTAGGGCTGCAGACTCTCATCGTAGGTGGTCAATTTGGGAAAATTCAGGGTAAGACCAGTACCCGAACCATCGGTGGCGTAGTTCCACCACAGAAACCCTTCTTCGGCGGCATACTGTGGCTGCTGAACTTGTGCAAGGGCCGCAAGGGAAATGAAGAAAAGCGTAAGGAATGTGCAGAATTGTCTCATAACAAGAAAGGAATAGAAGAGAGAGGGGGGATAAATGGGAATATATATATATCTATGAGTGCAAGGCTGGTAGGCTGCTGAATATAGTGGCAGGTTTCAAAACGATGGAAGCCTGCGATTTGAGCGTACTATTTGGGGTAGGTTCCATTAGTATATTATCCTTTATTCAACTTTTGCAAATTCTATTTGATTGTGAATGCCCAGGGTGTTGCCCTGGGGTGTCTGCCAAGCTAATTTATAGAACCCACCTTGACTTTCATGTCGATTTCGCGGAAATCAATCACTCGGTTCACATCGTCAATCGTTTTGGAGAAAGGCCCGAAGCCCTCCAGCTTTAGGGTGGACATGGCGGCGGCAAAACATGCAGCCTCCTTGATGGATGCTCCTGCCGACCGCTTATAGAGATACCCCGTCATATAGGTATCGCCACAGCCGGTGGCATCTACTATTTTCTTGGGAGGATAGGCACGCACTTCTATCAGCCTGCCTTCGGTATAGATATAGCTGCCAAGGCTTCCCTCGGTGATGATGACCTCGCGTACACCCCACCCCGCCAGACACCTGGCAGCGGCAGCAACCTCCGTCTCGCCCGTAAGGACATACATCTCGTGCTCGTTGACCTTCAGAATGTCCACATAGCGCAGATAATGGATTTTGTCGGGCCAGTCGACAGCCACGACCGACTCCCCCTCTACCCTACGCAGGAAGCCCTGGACATCAAGGCTGACGATACCCTTCGTGCTGAGATAGCGGATGAGTTCGGGTGGAAAATCGTCGGCAAGCAAGGTGCCAAGATGAAAATAGTCGGCATGTATGCCCACCAGATTCTCTATGCGGAAAGGCTCGGCCTTGGCCAGCACACGCTGTGTACGATGATCCTGGTTGGCACCGTACTTGTTCTCGAAATAGACAGTACGGAGGGAGGGGAACACCACGACGTCGATACCCTTCCGACGCATGGCCTCGACTGCACTCATCTCCTGCTCTGCCAAGGAGGTCACGAGCTGGAAGTTGGCATCAGGAAGACATGACATCCCATGGGCGAAATAATAGGATGTGCCGCCGTTGAGGTAGGTGGTGGCATCAGGGGTAATGATCTTGTCGAGGGTGATATGGCCTATACAGCAAATTTTCCTCACGAATACAAAATGTTTTGGAGTTAGGAATAGGGAGAGGGAAGGGGGCGATGGAGGGGGATTGAAGATATGCTCCCCGAGGACGCTTAGCTTTTATGAATGAGCTGGAGAAATTCCTCCCGTGTCTTTGCCTGCTGGAATGCTCCAGAGAAGGCCGAAGTGGTGGTGACGCTGTGCTGCTTCTCAATTCCGCGCATCTGCATGCACATATGCTCGGCCTCGATGACCACCATGACTCCTTGGGGATGGAGTGCAGTCTCGATGGCTTCCTTGATTTGCATGGTCAGACGCTCCTGCACCTGAAGCCGATGGCTGAGAATGTCCACCACACGTGGAATCTTTGAAAGTCCGCAGATGTAGCCGTTGGGGATATATGCCACATGTGCCTTGCCATAGAAAGGCAGGAGATGATGTTCGCAAAGACTGTAGACCTCGATGTCCTTAACGATGACCATCTGATTATAGTCCTCGTTGAACTTTGCAGAACATAGCGTAGCAATGGGGTCCTGCGTATACCCCCGTGTAAGGTCGCACATGGCTTTTGCTACACGCTGTGGGGTTTTGACCAGCCCTTCACGCTCGGGATTTTCGTTCATCATGCGCAAAAGAGCCTCCACATGAGGCATCATCGCCTCTATGCGGGCATCATTTTCGGATGTACTCATTTATAGGGTGATCTATATATAATTTAGAAAATTTCATTTAAGGGGATGGATGGCCCGCCTGGGGGACAAACAGGTGTCATTCCGCCAGCAGCACGGTGTCATGCACGATGCTGGCTTCGGGCGATATTCTCTTGGCTCGAATCTGCTGGAGATAGCGTTCTGCGGCCTCCCGTGTGGCAAAGTCACCGACACGGCATATCCACCGTGGCGACTTGAAATGACAATAGACGGAAAGCTCGGGGAAGAGTTTTCGCACGCGCTTTTCCATCTCCTTTGCCTGGCGCTTAGCCTCGCTGTTGCCAGTTCCCGAAAACACCTGAATGCGAAAACCCTGCGCCTTATAGCGCTTTCGCGTGCCCGTATATTTCGTGCCTGCTGTCTCCGCAGATGTCTGTCCGGCATGAGTCCGGCGTGAAGTTCCCGTAGTGGAAGGAGTTTCCTTTGTCTTCTTCGCCGGAACCTCTGCTTCCTTGGGAGGGGCCGGAAGATTGTCAAGAAGACGTGCAATCTCCTCGTCCTGAACCAGGGTCAGCGTGCCCTGCCCAGCACGCTTCTCCTGAAGATGCTGGGAAAAACGGGGGGGGGTCTGTGCCAAAAGAAGAGCGGAGACCATAGAAAATAATACTACGAGAAGACTACGCATTCTGAAAACTATAGGTGGGGGGATATAGAGAAAAGGGGAATATACTATCGAACAACTTTTTTGTATCTCCTGCCCTGGTTGCCGCATTATTATTTTGGCGACAATGGGGGGGACAACTTGGAGAGATTTCAATAATAATCCCCAAAATAAAAAAATCAATAATCCCCAAAATAAAAAATTAGACACAGATTTCAAATCGACTACACACGTGGAGCGCGGGCAAGACTTCTGCTTGAATCTTCAGGAAAATCATCTGCCCGCCTCCTATGTGTCATGTCTGGGATATTACTTCCAGGCGTCGATGATGGCCTTGAAGTCGGCAGCCTTCAGGGAAGCTCCACCGATGAGACCACCGTCGATGTCGGGCTTTCCGAAGAGCTCAGGAGCATTGCTGCCCTTGCAGGATCCACCATAGAGGATGCTGGTCTCGTCGGCCACCTCCTGGCCATACACTTCAGCCACGCAAGAGCGGATGAAAGCATGGATTTCCTCTGCCTGCTCAGCAGTAGCGGTCTTGCCGGTACCGATGGCCCAGATGGGCTCGTAGGCGATGACGATGTTCTTCCACTGCTCAGCGGAGAGATGGAACACGCTTCCTGCAAGTTCAGCCTTGCAGACAGCCTCCTGCTCGTTGTTCTCGCGCTGCTCCAGGCTCTCGCCGATGCAGAAGATCACCTTCAGGCCATTGGCAAGTGCGAGGTCGACTTTCTCCTTCAGCATCTCAGGAGTCTCGGCATAGTACTCCCGGCGCTCGCTGTGTCCGAGGATGACATACTCGGCACCTGTGCTCTTGACCATTTCTGCCGACACCTCTCCGGTGTAGGCGCCCTTGTCGTGGTTAGCGCAGTTCTCGGCCGATACGGCGATGCAGCTGTCCTTGAGAAGTTCGCTGACGGTGGCGAGATGAATAAACGGCGTACCGATGATAACGTCGCAATTGGGAGCCTCAGCAGCGAGGATTTCCTTGAGTTCGGTAGCGAGAGCTACGCCTTCCTGCAGGTTCTTGTTCATTTTCCAGTTACCTGCTACAATGTGCTTTCTCATGTTTTAACGGTTATTGTTTATTTTAGGGGTTAAATGTATCGGGGGTGAATATTTCAATATTGAAGGGATGGGTGTCAACTCAGGAGGGACGCACGTCCCTTATAGAGGCGCACCCGCTTCAGACGCTGGTAATAGCGGTTGCCGGCCCACAGGCGGTCGATGAGGATGACGAGCAGAATCAGACCGATATAAATGCCCGTGAGCAACACGTACATTCTGTCGAGGCTCCATGATGCGGCATTTCTGGTCTCAGCCTCAAGCGCCTGCATGGAAAGCTGCTCCGCATCTGGCATATCATGGTGTCCCCACTTCGCCACGATGCGTCCGTCGTGGATGAGCATGAGTCCTGGATTGCTGCGCACCATCGCCTTTAAAGTCTCTCCGGAGGCGCTGACAAAAGGATATGCCGCCCCTGTGCGGTCGGACCATTGCCGGCGGTCGGACTCAGGCATCGCTGTGGCACAGCACATTGCAACGCCGTTGTCGGTGGCAAAATCGCAGACATCGTTGATTTGGTCGCTACAACCGGCATCGGCAAGATAGAGGTCGGGGAGTGTCAGCAGGAAGGTGTAGCCACTGTCGGCAAGAATATCCTCGCCCACCTCATAGCCGGAAGCATCCGTCATGGAGAAGTCTCCAATGGTGGGAGGCACCAGTTCTTCGCTGGTGGCCGTGACGAACGTCCAGGTAGAATCGGGCATGGCATCGCCGTCCCAGAACTGCCGCTCCTCGCCATCCCGACGATACACATATCGTGTGCGGTATTCGCCATAGAGTGCCGAACGGAGATCGGTACCCACGCCATAGCCCGTGAAATCAATCAGAGGAAGGTGGCGCAAGGTGTAGACGCTCAATCCGAGAATATAGAGGAAGGATGCCGTGGTGGCCACCCACTCGCTGCTTTGCGAGATACAACGCACCATATATTTCCGTCCGAATGCCAGAGCGACGGCGATGGCCAGCAGCACGATATTCTTCAGTAGCGTCTGGCCGTTCGTCAAGGTCAAGGCATCGCCGAAACATCCGCAGTCGGGCACGGGATTCTTCCAGTACACCCACACGGTGACGGCCGTCATGAATGCCATACAATAGGTACCCACATGGCACACCACCCTCTGGTGCATTCCCAGGACATAGTAGAGTCCTATAAGAAATTCTCCAAGGGCAATCAGCACGACAAGAATATCGAGTGCGGCACTTCCTGCCACAAGATTCACGCCCAAAAGGGAGATGTCGACACCGATGGCACGACAGTAGGCCTCCAGCTTATGTTCCATTCCCAAAGGGTCGGCAGCCTTGACGAATCCTGAGAACAGAAATGTGGCGCCTATAATCCATTGTCCTAAAAGGGACAGGACATTGCAGAGGATACGACGGAAATCTGGCATACTGTGGGGATTATGGAAATAAAGGGGAGCCCGGGAATCAGGAATGTGGAGTCAGGGCCGACTGGCTTTCCGTTTCCTCCTGCCCTTCCACCACGAGTTTGATAAGTGCGAAGGCAGAATAGTTGAGCATATCCATATAGTTTGCCGCCACTCCTTCGCTGACGAGGGTCTTCCCCTCATGATCTTCAATCTGCTTGGTTCTAAACACCTTCATGAGAATGAGGTCGGCATAGGAGCTGATGCGCATGGCCCTCCATGCCTCATCGTAGTCGTGGTTTTTCCTGAGCATCAGGGCAAGTGCCTCGGCAGCATGCTTGTCATACAAAGCCACCACACGTCCGTCGCGAAGGTCGGCCTCGCCGATACCGTCCGACACTCCCAACTCCAGTTGGATAAGTGCCATGATGGCATAATTGATGATACCGATAAACTCCGGGGTAATGCCCTCGTCCACCTGCGCATTTCCCTTCATCTGCAACGTGCGTATGCGATTGGCCTTGATGTAGATTTGGTCCGTGAGGCTGGTGGTTCGAAGAATGCGCCAGGCCGTGCCATAGTCGTGCATCTTCTTGACGAAGAGGTCGCGGCAAATGGCCATCACCTTTTCAAATTCTTCTTGCGTGGTCATCGGCTGTGCCTTCCCCGATGGCGTAAAAGCGATGGTATTGCTCATGCTGGAACCGTTTTATGGTGGGTTCCATAAATTCGCTTTGTCAGATTTTGGAGTTATTTTCGAGACCAAGCGATGAAGCAGCGAGAGCAGAATCCAAACATGTTTGGATTATGCCGAGTCGCGCCAGAGCAAGGCAAAGCCAAATTATAGGTTAAAGAGGGAGTGTAGCGAGCTACATGACCGATTTAACTTGTAATTTAGGCCGAAAAGAACCCAAAAGATGACAAACGTTAATCCGTAATTATTAATCTTTTTAACGGTGGGAATTTATAGAAGCCACCTTATTCCTAATAACTGCGTGCAATTACAACACGTGCTACGGCGGGCTTTCCGGACACCATATCGACGCCAAGATTCTCCTGACTCACGCCATAAGGCACACAGCGGATTGTCGCCTGCGTGTCGGCCTTGATCTGAGCCTCAGTCTCGGCGGTACCGTCCCAGGGGCAGAGGAAGAATCCGCCGTCCTTTATGCGGTTCTTGAACTCCTCATAGTCATTACATTCGAAGATATTGGCATCCAGACGCTCCTTTGCCTTATCGTAGATGGCGGTCTGCATTTCCTCCAGCAAGGCTGCGATATGATCCTCGATGCCTTCAAAGGGAAGGGTCTGCTTCTCCAGCGTGTCGCGACGCATAATCTCGCATGTACCGGCTTCCAGATCGCGGCCACCAACCACTACCCTCACCGGCACGCCCTTCAGCTCGTAGTCGGCAAACTTGAATCCCGGACGCTTGTTGTCGGCATTGTCGTACTTCACGCGGATGCCACGTTGAGCCAGACGGTCGGCCAAGGCTCCAAGTACGCTATCAAACTTGTCAATCTCCGGGCCTTTGAAAATCGGGACAATCACCACCTGTATGGGTGCCACATGAGGCGGCAGCACCAGGCCGTTGTCGTCGCTATGGGTCATAATCAGCGCTCCCATCAGGCGTGTGGAGACTCCCCAACTGGTGGCCCAAGCATACTCTTCCTTGTTTTCCTTGTTGACGAACTTCACATCGAAAGCCTTTCCGAAGTTCTGTCCGAGGAAATGGCTTGTGCCGCTCTGCAGGGCCTTGCCATCCTGCATCATCGCCTCGATGGTATAGGTGTCGAGGGCTCCGGCAAAACGCTCCGTCTCGCTCTTCACGCCGCGTACCACAGGGATGGCGAGAATGTCGCGGGCAAAATCAGCATAGACATTGAGCATCTGTTTTGCACGCTCCTCAGCCTCCTCGCGGGTGGCATGCGCGGTATGGCCCTCCTGCCAGAGAAATTCCGAGGTGCGCAGGAACAGGCGCGTACGCATTTCCCAGCGCATCACGTTGCACCACTGGTTGCAGAGCACGGGGAGGTCACGCCAGGACTGAATCCAATTCTTATAGGTGTTCCAGATGATGGTCTCCGACGTGGGGCGAATGATGAGTTCCTCCTCCAGGCGTGCGGCAGGGTCCACCACTACTCCCGTATGGTCTTCGTTCGTCTTCAGGCGATAGTGTGTCACCACGGCACACTCCTTGGCAAAGCCTTCCACATGCTCTGCCTCGCGCGAGAGATAACTCTTGGGGATAAGAAGGGGGAAATAAGCGTTCTGCACGCCGGTTTTCTTGAATCGGAGGTCCAGTTCATGCTGGATGGTTTCCCAAATCGCATAGCCATAGGGCTTGATCACCATACAGCCACGCACGTCTGCTTGCTCGGCAAGGTCTGCCTTCACCACAAGCTCATTATACCAGCGCGAATAGTCGACGCTGCGCTTGGTAAGATCTTTTAGTTCTTTTGCCATTTATCTGTTGTAGATGCTATGGGGGAATCACGTAGTCCCACCACAAAGTAGTTTGTATATGAAATCAGAATGCTGTTGTCGGAATGTTGTTGTCGGAATGCCGTGGCAGAGAGTCCGTCGTGAAACAGGCATCCTGCCCTCGCGCTCCTTATAATAATATATATAATAAGCCTGTCGCCTGAGGAGAGAGGACCAGGAACGATGATTCCGCGCTGCGGCTATGTCATGACAATGCCCGTGAAGATACGCCCGGAACCTATGCCCAGCCTTCTCGCGGAGAAAAACCGCTGGCAATCGGTAAAGGTGTCGACACCCGTCATGCGGATGTTCCGCAGAGGCACGCCTTCACGCTCCAGCTGCATGCTGCACACGGCAGGGAGGTCGATGTGGGGCTTTCGCCAGGCCCTTGAGAGAATGCAAGGCGGAAATCCCGCATCAAGAAAGGCTTCCACCACCTCTTCGCCCACCTCAAAACTCTCCAGCGCGATTCCCGGTCCTACGAGCGCACATATGCTCTCCGGCTCCGCACCCTTTTGCCGCATGACGCGCACGGTCTTTGCCACAATCTGCTGCACAGCTCCCCGCCATCCGGCATGAACGGCGGCACACACACCATGGCGCACATCGCAGAGGAGAACGGGAATGCAGTCGGCAGTCGACACTCCGATACACAAGCCGGACAAGGTAGTGACGAGCGCATCGCATTCGCCCACGGCCTCCTGGCGGAATTGCGGAAACACTTCAAGATAAGGGGTATCGATCGTGACCACACGGTCGGAATGCACCTGGCGGGGAAGTATCAGGGCATCATCGGATATACCAAGTTCTTCGCACAGCATGGCACGGCATTCCGCCACATGCTCCGGGCGGTCGTCGCAATAGTGGGTGATGTTGAACGAGGAATAGGGGTCATCAGGCATCGCGTCGCCCCGCATCGTGGAGAAAGCGCGGATGCCCCTGCCCATATCGTATTCCAGCAGATACCGCATCATGACTCAGCATCTTCAGCGGCATCCACTTCCTCTATCACATAGTCCTCCAGGTCCTCCACTTCGTCGAGGTCATATTCCTCCATTTCGTCCATGTCATAGTCGTCGAGGGGCTCGTCGCTGTCGTCGTCAAAATCGTCCTGCCATCCGGCAAAGTCGCTTGCCAACATACTGATGTCGCGGTCGCGATGCACGATGCTTCCACCTTCGGCCACGCTCTGCAGCTTGTTGCTCTCGCTGTTGAGTTCTTCCCAAAGCATATCCTTGAGTTGCTGCATATTCTTTCCGCTCACAGCGCTGATAAACACCACAGGCAGGTCGTCGGGCAGGTCCTCGCTGAGCATCTCTATCAGCTCTTCGTCGAGGAGGTCGCTTTTCGTCACGGCAAGAATCCTGTGCTTGTCGAGCAGTCCGGCGTTGAAATTCCCCACCTCGCGCAGGAGGAGTTCGTACTCCTTTCGGATATTGTCGGTATCGCCGGGCACCATAAAGAGGAGCAGGGAATTGCGTTCGATATGCCTCAGGAACCTCAATCCGAGGCCTCGTCCCTCCGAAGCCCCTTCGATAATGCCGGGAATATCAGCGATGACGAACGAACGTCCGTCGCGGTAAGGCACGATTCCAAGCGAAGGCTCAAGCGTGGTGAAGGGATAGTTGGCGATTTTCGGCCGGGCGTTGCTCATGGCGCTCACGAGCGTGGACTTTCCTGCATTGGGCAGCCCCACCAGTCCTACGTCGGCCAACAGTTTGAGTTCCAGTATCACCATCATTTCCTGCATGGGCTCTCCTGGCTGTGCAAACCGTGGTGCCTGCCGTGTGGCTGTAGCGAAATGCTGGTTGCCCAGTCCGCCGCGTCCGCCGCGCAGGAGCATCACCACCTGCCCGTCTTCCGTGACATCGCAGATGTACTTGCCCGTCTCGGCATCGTAGGCCACGGTTCCTGGCGGCACGTCAATATAGCGGTCTTCGCCATTTGCGCCATGACTTCCGCACTTTCCCCCGTTGCCTCCGCTCCCCGCAAAGATATGTCGGTCAAAGCGCAGATGTAGAAGGGTCCAGAAATTGTGGTTGCCCCGCAGATACACGTGTCCTCCGCGCCCTCCGTCTCCACCGTCAGGCCCGCCGTTGGGCTGGTATTTGGCCCGGTGCATGTGCATGCTGCCGCGTCCGCCCTTGCCTGAGCGGCAATATATTTTTACGTAGTCTATGAAATTGGTTTCTGCCATATAATCATCATGAGAAGTGATTCCATCATGAGAAGTGATTCCATCATGAAAAACGATACTGTCACGGCAAATGGTTCCGGCATTCAAGGATTCCATGAATCCTCCGCCGGTCTTCTTCGTTTGTGTGTGTTTTTACGCCGTGTTTTTACGCCCAAAAGGCTCTGTCCCTTCCTCCCGCTTATGACATCCTCTCCCCACATTTTCTTGCGTACGGGAGGGAAGGATAGGTGGAGGAAAGGACAGAACCCTCCTGTGCGGTTCTGCCGGAACGCTATCTTCCAGGGCTCGCCTTGCGGGCTGCCAGTCTACTGGCGGACATCGAGTGCATCGCAGATGGCCTTAACCATCTCCTCCTTGGAAGGATGGTCCTCCCAGCGGAACACCATGCGTATGCCTTCTTTTTCAAACCATTCGGAGAGGGGTGCCGTCTGGTTTTTGTAGACCTCGAAACGCTTTTTAATGGTCTCTTCGTTGTCGTCGGCACGTCCTTGCTCCACAGCACGGTTCAGCAAGCGTGCCATGAGGATATCTTCGGGCACCACGAGTTCTATCATAACGCCCATAGCGTGTTCGCGCTCGGAAAGCATGGCTTTCAAAGCTTCAGCCTGCGCTATCGTGCGGGGGAATCCGTCGAAGATGACGCCCTGGCATCCGCTGTATTTGTCGTAAGTGGCAGCGAGGATATCAATCATCAGCGAGTCGGGAATCAGCTGGCCGTTGTCGATATATTCCTTGGCCACCTTGCCAAGTTCCGTTCCAGCCTTGATTTCGCCACGCAGCACATCGCCCGTGGAGATGTGTCCGAGTCCGTATTTGCTGACGAGTTCTGCGCTATACGTGCCCTTTCCTGATCCGGGAGCACCAAAAATGATGATATTTTTCATGATATTTCGGGGGATATAATGGGATTAAGTTTTCTGAGGAGAGGGGAAGGGGGAAGCACCTTCCCGTGCAGCTATTCCACGACGTAGATTTCGGGCAGACCTCGTCCGAAGCCGTCGTAGTCCAGTCCGTAACCCACGATGAAATCATTGGGAATCTCGAAGGCACAATAGTCGATGTCAAGCTGCGTCTGCAGGTTTCCCGGCTTTGTCAGGAGCGTACAGATGCGCAGGTCGGCAGGGCGCAGGGCCTTCAGGCTGTCGACCAGCGAGCGCATGGTAAGTCCGGAATCGATGATATCCTCAATGATGACCACCGTACACCCTTCAATATCCTCCGTCAGCCCGAGCACCTCCCTAAGCGTTCCCGTACTCGCCATGCCCTCATAACTGCTCACGCGCATGAAGGAAATAGAGAACGGCACGGTCACTTGCCGCACAAGGTCGGCGGCGAAGACAAACGAACCGTTCAGGATGGCAAGGAACAGGGGATTGCGGCCTTGAAGGTCAGCGGAAATTCTTGCTCCCAGTTCCTCTACGCGGCGGGCAATCTCGTCGGCGGTAATGAAGGGCTTGAAGTAGCGGTCTTTGACTAAAATCGTGTCCATACGTGGATATTTTGCGGCAAATTTAACGTTTTTTCCTGTAAGGCCGGATGTTTTTCCGAAAAATTCGTATTTTCGTGCCCAAATTCGTATTGATTTTATGAAAGAAGTGCATCTTTTCTATGCTCCGAACCTCGAAATTCACCCTGCCTTAAGCGAAGACGATGCTGCCCACGCCGTGCGCGTATTGCGCATGAAGGAGGGCGACAGGCTATGGGTGACGGATGGTCAGGGACATTTCTTCGAGGGTACGGCATCGCCTGGAGGGTCGGGCAAGCATCCCGAATGCTATGTCAATATCAAATCCTCCACCGCCTGGCAACGGCCCTGGCCGTCCGACATTCATCTGGGAGTGGCTCCCACGAAAAACATCGACCGCATGGAATGGATGTTGGAGAAGGCCACAGAGGTGGGGGTCGACGGCTTCCACTTCCTGTGCTGCGCAAACTCTGAGCGTCGTGTCGTCAAGGCCGACCGCCTGGAGAAGATAGCAGTCTCTGCCATGAAACAAAGCCACAAGGCCCTGAAACCCGTGGTGGAGGATATGGCCGACTTCCGCGAGTTCATCGCACGCCCGTTTGCCGGCGATAAGTTCATCGCCCATTGTTATGCCCAGTCCGACATCGACGAGAGCGAGAAATGCTTCCTCTTCGATGCCGTACGCCGCGATGTGCCCACGCTGGTACTTGTGGGGCCGGAAGGCGATTTCACCATCGATGAGGTGAGGGCAGCCCATGCCGCAGGCTTCCGCTCCGTCACGCTGGGAGAGAGCCGCTTGCGCACGGAGACCGCAGCACTCATGGCTGTGGCCTACACGCATCTGAAGAAAACCGCAAGAACACCCCTTTAGCACATATCGCATTTAGCACGTATAGCATATAGATAGTATGTATAGCATGAAAGCCGAAGATATCATCCAGCAGATGGAAGCCTTGCGCGACGATGCCCAACGCGAAGTCCTCATGCGCTTCTTCAAGACTGCTCCCGGCGAATATGGGGCGGGCGACGAGTTTCTGGGCATACGAAACCCCACGGTGAGGCTTGTGGCAAAGGAATATGCCCTCCTGCCTCCCGACGAACTGCCCTCCCTGCTCCGTCACTCCTGGCATGAAGTGCGGCTGTGCGGCTATCTGATTCTGCTGGCGCGCTATCTGCGCCTCGCATCCCCTCGTCTGCGCGACGATTCATCCGCCATCGCCCTTCGAGATGACATCATACGCTTCTACCTCTCCCACCTCGACGGAATGAACAATTGGGATCTGGTGGACCTCAGCTCTCCCAAAATGTTGGGCCATTGGCTCCTGGCTCCCTCAGAATGGATGCCGACGGCAGAGCACAAGCGCCAGTTGCTGGACGAAATGGCAGCCGACGGCATACTCTGGCACCAGCGCATGGTGATGGTCAGCACATGGTACCCCTCGCGCATGGCCGACCCTTCATGGGCCCTTCGCTATGCCCGCCGCTTCCTGCACCACCCTCACGACCTGATGCACAAGGCCACGGGATGGATGCTCCGCGAAATGGGGAAGACGTGCCCGGAGATGCTGGCCGCCTTCCTCGAACGCCATGCCGACATCATGCCACGGACCATGCTCCGCTATGCCATCGAAAAACTCCCGGAGAGGGAGCGCAGATATTGGATGGGCCACGGCAGGAAACGCCATGCCCCGACGCTCTGACATCCCCCCTCCGAAACATTCCCTTACAACCTCTACCTCTCATGCAACAACTTCAAACGCTCTATAAAGCCACCTTCGGCCACGCACCCTTAAAAGTAGAAACCTTAGCCAAGGCGGGCAGCAACCGCCAATACGTCAGGATGACAGCTCCTGAGGGAAAAGTCCCGGGAAGCGTCATCGGGGTGGTGGGTACCGCCATCGAGGAAAACCGTACCTTCATCTATCTCTCCAGGCATTTCCGGGAGCAGGGGCTTCCGGTGCCCGAAATCCTGGGGGTGAGCGATGATGGCATGCGGTATCTTCAGACCGACCTCGGATGCCGCTCCCTCTATGATGCCCTGGCACAGGGCCGCAGCCATGAGGGACAATACGACGATGCCGAAGTGGCACTCCTGCGCACCACCATACGCCTGCTCCCGCGCATCCAGGTGGAGGGGGCACGCGGCATGGATCCCTCGCGCCTGCTCCCGCCAGAACGCTTCAGCGCCCGGGCAGCCATGTTCGACCTCAACTATTTCAAATACTGCTTCCTGCGCACGACCGACCTTCCCGTCGATGAAGTGCGGCTGGAGGATGACTTCCATGCCCTTGCCGAAGATCTTGCGGCATGCGCCCCGCAACAAAGCACTTTCCTCTACCGCGATTTCCAGGCCCGCAACGTCATGCTCTGCGACGGCAAGCCTTTCTTCATCGACTTTCAGGGAGGGCAGGAGGGCCCGTTGCAATATGATGTGGCATCCTTCCTCTGGCAGGCTTCCGCCCGCTATCCCCAACGTCTCCGCGAAATGCTGATTGACGAGTATATCCAGGCACTTGCCGGACTCATCAGTTTCGACCCCGAAGCCTTCCGCTCCAATCTCCAGCGTTTCGTGCTCTTCAGGCTCCTTCAGGTGCTGGGGGCATATGGACTACGGGGATATTTCGAACGTAAAAAATATTTCATAGATTCCATCCCCCATGCCCTCTCCAGCCTCCGGCGCATGCTCTTCGAGGGGATTGCCGACCCTTATCCATACCTCAAGGACACGCTTCAACGCCTCACGGATTTGCCCCGCTTCAACATTCCTTCGGCTGCCGAAACGCGCCATCTCGCGGAAGCCGGGGCCGACCATCCTGCCGCCTCGGAGGATGTGGTGAGGCCGAGGCTCGTGGTGCGCGTGTTCAGCTTCAGCTACAAAAAGGGGATTCCTGCCGATGATAGTGGGAATGGCGGAGGCTATGTGTTCGATTGCCGCTCCACCCACAATCCCGGACGCTACGAGCCCTACAAAATGCTCACAGGACTGGATGCTCCCGTCGTCCGATTCCTGGAGGAAGACGGCGAAATCCTCACCTTTCTCGACTCCGTGTATCATCTGGCCGATGCCCATTGCAAACGCTATATGGAGCGCGGATTCACCCATCTGATGTTTGCCTTCGGCTGCACGGGCGGACAGCATCGTTCGGTGTACTGTGCGGAGCATCTCGCACAGCATCTCAACGAGCGGTTCGGCATAGAAGTGCTGCTCACACATCGCGAGCAGCATATTCATAGGATATTGAAAAGCAGGGATTAGCGCAGACTCGGCAGCCAGCCGTCAACCCTCCTGCATGGTTCATCTCGTAGTTCCTTTTTCGTATTGCCAGTCTCCGCTCGCCAGTTTCGTACCCTCTCGTCCGTTCGGCCCGGTTTCCGTTCGGCATTTCTCGTTCGTCAACAGCCCATTCCCCCACATTCCATCATGAAAAGTCTCTGTTCCCTGTTTCTATGTATTTTCCTCCTCCTTGCTGCTGGATGCAGCCTCAACGGAGGAACACCGCAGGATAGTACCCTGAAGGCTCCCGACGATGACTTCCAGGGCTACAACACGCCCAGAAACGAGGTATTCCTGCACCCCACCCCGAATTTTCCTGCAGCCTGTCTGGCGGCCCTCAAAGAAGAGTTGCAGCATCATCTCGACGAAATCTACATCGTCGACCGCTATATCGTGGCCATCGGCAAGGAATTCCAGTTGGTAGAGTCGGACATCGACTCTTCCACCCACAGCTTTCGCGCAGAAAATCTCCTGCTGAAAGCCGACCAGTACTCCAACCGCAACGATGTGATTCATTTCATCGTGACCGACCGTAAAATCTCTACCACGCTCTATGGCCACAACGGGGCGATCGTGGAAGGCTTCAGCACGTGTCCCGGGAATGCCGCCATCATCTCCTCCCATACCTTCCAAAACGGCAAGAAGCAGGCCCATTTCTGGAAGTTAGCCATGCGGGAATTTCTCCACACGCGGGGGCTGACCCGCTGTGCGAAGAATGTCCCCACCTGCCTGATGTACCGCAGCCCGGAAGGAGCAAGCTATGCCGGAAAGAAAGAGCTCTGCCCGTCCTGCCTCAGCATCCTGGCAGCCCCCACCAAAATCGCACACGATTGAGTCCTGCGCCACACCCCCATGCTCCAGCGGCCAGAAACAGCCGTAGAGTGGCCCAGAGGATAGGAGGCGAACAGAGGAGGCGGGAGGCGGCCGGGAGCGGGGGAATCCCCCTTGTCAGAACTTTATGGCTATACGGGCATTGATCTGTCTGCCCGTCAAATAGTTGGGCACGGCATATTGCGTGTTGGTGATGTCCGTCACCCAATAGTAGGAATTAACATTGCTGATGCCCATCAGATTGAAGGCATCCAATCCCACCCATAGGCTTTTGATATACTTTCCAGCCTTGCCTTCGGCGCGCCGTGCTGTTCTGCGGCGCACTCCCCGGCGGTCGGCATCATCATCGTCGTTTCCGATAATCTTATAGCTCAATCCGATGTCCACGCGCTTATAGGCTGGAGCACGGAATTTATGCTGCGAACGGTCGGTATGCGGGGGGCCGAAGGGAAGCCCGTCGGCCACGGCAGCCTTCAGCGTGAACGACCATCGCGTGGTGTTGGGAAAATAGTCCGTGAAGTAGAGATTGATGGCATACCTCTGGTCGGTGGGCCGCGGCAGCCAGATGCCGCCGAGCTTCTCCTTTGTGCGCATGAGGGAAAAGGTTAGCCAGGAGTCGGTGCCGGGCACGAACTCTCCGAAAATCTTGAAGTCGACTCCTGCGGCATATCCCTTCGACATGTTGCGGCCATAGTACACCACCCTCACGTTGTCGACGGAGTAGGGAATGAGGTTCGACAGCGCCTTGTAGTAGGCTTCTGCCGTGAAGCGGAAGGGGCGTCCGGCAGCACGGAAGGTATAGTCGGTGCCGAGCACAAGATGCACGGACCTCTGGCTTTTGATGTTGCAGTTGAACGTCACGGTGGCTACCCCATTGCGCAAGGTTGTGTCGCGGAGTTCCTTGTAGAACGGCGTCTGATAGTAGAGTCCTGTGGCAAAGCGGAAGGTCCAGCGGTCGTTCCGCTCCGGCAGGAATCCCAACGATGCCCGTGGCGACACGAGCGTCTCATGGTTGAAGGCACCATAGGTGAGCCTCAGGCCATAGGTGAGATTGAAGAGTCCGGCATTCGCATGCTTCCGCCAGGTGTCCTGCACGTAGCATTCGAAGCGGTTGGTCGTCAGGTCGTTCTCTGACCGCAGGCTGTAGATCATGCGCAGCTCTCCCGGAGCGTGCGGCAGGGAATAGCCCATGGAATCTCGCATCTCCCATTCCGAAGCATTCTCGCTGATGACCTCGCGCCGCCAGTCGGCTCCGGCCTGCAGGGTGTGCTGCGCCAACTGCGTGCGGAAGCGCAGACCTACATCCAGAACGTTGGCATTCAGAAGATTGCGGGCATGCTCCATATAGGTGCCCACACCCATTTCCTCCTGCGTTCCCGCATCCTGCAGCCAGTATTCCCCCTGTATGTCGTACGTTTCGCGCTCCCGTGTGCTGAACGATGAAATCTGGAGGGCAGCGAAAGTGTGGGGATTGAAATGGCGCGTCAGCGTGGCACTTCCGAAGAGCGTGCGAAACTGGTCCTTCTCCTGTCCGTCGAAATAGACGTAGAAACTCCTCGGATTGTCCATCGTTCCGAATTTCGTCTCGCGCTCCGTGGGGCAAAAGGTATAGTTGTTGTTGGAGATGTTTCCCATGAGGTCCAGACTCCAGCGCTCGGAGGGGTGGAGTTGCAGCACCAGCTGATAGTCGAGGAAATTGGGCTGGTACTCCCCGTCGGTATCCATCGTTCCCAGCAGATAGCTTGTGGTCTTATAGCGTACGGAGGTCATGGCGGAAAGCTTGCGGTTGCCCCATCCGGCATACACTCCGGCGCCGAGCAGCGAGGCATTGGCAGAAGCCTCCAGACGCGTGGGACGCTTGTAGGTGATGTCCAGTACCGACGACATCTTGTCGCCATAGCGTGCCTCGAAGCCTCCGCTTGAAAACGCGATGCTCTCCACCATATCGGGATTGATGATGGAGAGCCCTTCCTGCTGCCCGGAGCGTACGAGCATAGGGCGGTACACCTCCACACCGTTCAGGTAGACACAGTTTTCATCGAACGATCCTCCGCGCACATTATATTGCGACGACAGTTCGTTGTGGGTCGACACTCCGGCCTGCGTGGCGATGATTTCCTCCACGCCGTTTCCCGTGGTCGAGGGTTGCAGATGCGTGTCGACGGGTTTTATCTTCTGTGTAGTCCCCGTCTGTATGCCCTGCCCCGTCACGGTGGCCTCTCCGAGCATGGCTCCATAGGATGGCAGCACGATGTCGATGCGCACGGAATCGCGTGGGGCCATCAGCGTGCGCTTGCGGGTCTCATAGCCAATCATGGAGTATTGCACCACGATAGTGTCGCGGCTCTCGAAAGCGAGCGAATAGCGTCCCTGCAGGTCGCAGGCCGTGCCGATGGCCGTACCGGGAATGCGCACGTTGGCCAGTTCGATGGGCGCACCATCCTGATCGCGCACCACGCCGAACACACGGCAACGTTGTGCCAGGGCCGAGGCGACGGAGAGGAGGAGAAATATAAGTGACAGAAGACGATTCATGGTTGTTGTTGAGGCTATACCACTTGGGAGACAATATTAGGCAAATAAGGGAAACCACCGACCGCGCAGATGCCTGTTCTACGTGCAGACAGAATACCCTACAATTTTATATAACGCCAAACTTTCCCTTTTATTGCCACGGGGAGCAGCAAAATTCTGTAAAAGTAGTCGTGGAGGGCACAGCATTTGGCAAGAACGGGGCTTGCAGGCCATGGTAGGACCAACATTTACAGGCGAAGAATACGGCCGACAAGTTTGGGCGAAACGCCATGTACGTTTCACGAAAACAGGCCCGGCGTTTGGGCGAAACACCAATTCTATATGTCGCAACGAAATATCATTGGGAGCGAAAAATGAAGGGCAAAGCCACCAAAACAGCCCCAAGAATTTCCTTTAACGTCAAAAATTGGTCAGTTTTTCCCGAAAGGCTGGCGAAGAATAGCGAGGATGAGTAACTTTGCCATGATTTTTTTCGACGACAACGCATATTCCTACGATGACGTATATTCCCACGAGAATATCCGTTCCCGAGGGATTATTCCTTTCGACAACACGTAAGGTGGGGCTACAAAATTCCCACCGCAAAAAAATGATAACGAAGATGAAACGGAAAACATTAACCGCATGCCGTGCCATCCGGATCTTCCTGCTGACCCTCGCAGGACATACTGCCGCTTATGGAATGCCAGCCCACTTGCAGGAGAACGAACCTGACGTTGTGGCAGCGGCTGAGGCTTTTGCCACCGGTGAGGGGACAACACTTGCCACTCTTTCGCTCGATTCCTGCCGAAGCATGGCACTCCGGCAGGGGAAAACGATGATGATGGCAAATATGGAAAAGCAGAAGGCACACTACAACCATCAGGCAGCACGTGCCAACTACCTGCCGAAATTCGACTTTATAGGCACCTATCAGCGCACCAGCAAACCCATTTCCATCCTCAGCGAAGAGCAGCAGGAGAAACTCTCGACCATGGGCAGCACGCTGGTGGGGGGCATGCAGCAGAACATCGCCGCATCAGGGCTCCCGGAAAGCATGCAGCAACTGGCAGCACAACTGATTGCCGCCAACCCCGAACTCGCGCCCCTCGTGCAGCAGGGACAGCAGATGGCAGGACAATATGGCCAGGCATTCGCCGGAGGACTGGCGCAGACCATGAACCTGGTGGGCGAGGGCATTGTGGATGCCTTCGACACCGACACGCGGAATGCTGCCATCATGAGCGTGATGTTCACCCAGCCCCTGTATATGGGCGGAAAGATACGGGCCTACGACCGCATCACGCGCTACAGCGAAGAACTGGCGGGCGAGAAACTCCGCGCCGAAGAGCAGGAAATCGTGCTGGAGGTGGACAAGGCCTACTGGCAGGTGGTGTCGCTCGTCAACAAAAAACGCCTTGCACAGGCTTACCGCGACATGCTACAGCATCTGGACGACGACGTGAAGAAAATGATAAGCGAGGGTGTTGCCACGCGGGCCAACGAACTGACGGTGAGCGTGAAACTCAACGAGGCTGAGATGACGCTGATGCGCATCGAAGACGGCCTGACACTCAGCCGCATGCTGCTGGCCCAACTCTGCGGCTACGACATGACCCTTACGCCTGCGCTGGCCGACGAGAAGCTGGAGGGCATCGCCAGCGTACTGGAGGATGTGGAGGGCAATGTGTGCTATGCCCTGGCCAAGCGGCCGGAACTCCGACAACTGCGACTGGCAACTGACATCTATACGGAAAAGATGCGCATCGAACGCTCGGCATTCCTGCCCCAACTGGCACTCACGGGAGGCTATGCCACCACCTACCCTGCCCTCTTCAACGGTTTCGAGCGGCATTTTCGGGGAATGTGGAATGTGGGCGTAAGCCTCAAGCTTCCCCTCTGGCATTGGGGCGAGGGCCTGAACAAGGTGCGAGCCGCCAGAACGGAGGCTGCCATCGCTTCCCTGCGCCATGAGGAAACCAGCGAAAAGGTGGAACTGCAGGTGAGGCAGACGGCCTTTGCCGTGAACGAGGCCAACAGAAAGGTGAAATATGCCGAGAAAAACATGGAGAAGGCGGAGGAAAACCTGCGCGTGGCGCGCATAGGATTTGCTGAGGGAGTAATAGCCACCAGCGACCTGCTCACGGCACAGACGGCATGGGTGGGGGCACAGAGCGACCTCATTGACGCGCGTATCGACATCATGCTCACACGCTCGGCCTACAAGAAGGCCTTGGGCAACTGATGCTCTGTGTGCGCTTCTCCCTACACACGGACAGACGTGCCCATGACCCGCAACCAGCCATCAGATGATTTATTCCGCATTCAATAAGTTCATATTTATTATAAATTTATAGACCACACCTATATATATATTATAGACCATGGAAAAGAAAGTCCCCAATTATATTCCCGCGTTGGTGTTCATCGTGGGTATAGTGGCCCTTGCCGCCGTTTGCGGCATCATCGCCCTCAAGCATCCTGATACCACCCTGCAAGGAGAGGTGGAAGTGGAGGAATACCGAGTGTCGAGCAAGATTCCCGGCCGCGTGCTGCGACTGATGGCCGCGGAAGGCCAGCTGGTGAAGGCTGGCGACACGCTTGCCATCCTCGAAGCTCCTGAGGTGGAGGCCAAGCTCCAGCAGGCCGAGGCTGCCCAGCAGGCGGCGGATGCCGTGAGCCGGAAGGCACAGAAGGGGGCGCGCGACGAGCAGATTCGCGCGGCCTACGAGATGTGGCAGAAGGCGAAAGCCGGACTGGAGGTGATGGAGAAGAGCTACACCCGCATCAAGCACCTTTACGACGAGGGGGTGACGACGGCACAGAAACTCGACGAGATGACCGCCCAACGCGATGCCGCCGCTGCTACAGAACGTGCAGCAAAAGCACAGTATGACATGGCAAAGAATGGTGCCGAACAGGAGGACCGCGATGCTGCACGGGCGCAGAGAAACCGTGCGGAGGGGGCGGTAAAGGAAGTGAGCAGCTATCTCCGCGAATCGGTACTGACAGCACAGATGGACGGCGAGGTGACTGATGTGTTCTCCGTGACGGGCGAACTCGTCGGCACGGGAGCTCCCGTGATGACCGTGGCGATGATGGACAAGATGTGGCTGACGTTCAACGTGCGCGAGGACCACTTGGCCGGCATCCGTGTAGGGCAGGAAGTGAAGGCCACAGTACCTGCCCTGGGCAACCGCGAAATTGCGGCCAAAGTGACGGCGATGAAGGATTTGGGCACTTTCGCGGCATGGAAGGCCACAAAGACCACCGGACAGTACGACATGAAGACTTTCCAGGTGAAGGCCGTGCCCACAGAGCGCGTCGAGGGCCTGCGCCCAGGCATGACGGTCCTGCTCAAGAATCAGGAATAGGCCGTCGGTCTGCCATCCTCTACCCTCTCTCATCCCCTCCCCAAAAAAACAGCCTTATCCATCCATAGCACAAGCACACATGATTGAAGTATTTCTTCGCGAACTGCGACGTATAGCCACCACCCCCGTGTATTGGCTCTCGCTGGTCGTGGCTCCCTTCTTCTGCGTGGTCCTCTTCACCACGCTGATGGATTCGGGCCTGCCATCCGATTTGCCCGTGGGGATGGTCGACATGGACGGGACCTCCACCACGCGCAATCTTGTCCGGAATCTGGATGCCTTCCAGAATTGCCGCATCGTGGAGCGCTATGCCTCGATGCAGGAAGCCCGGAAGGCCGTGCAGCGGGGCGACATCTATGCCTTCTACTATATCCCCGAAGGCACTACGCAGAAACTGATGGGACAGGACTCGCCCATCGTATCGTTCTATACCAACCACCAGTTTCTTGTGGCAGCATCGCTCACCTACAAGGATATGCGCATGATGAGCGAACTGACGGCAGGTGCTGCCACGCGAAGCGTCATGCGCGGCAAGGGCGTGGACGACGGCCGGACGATGGCCATGCTGCAGCCCATCGTCATCGATTGCCATCCCATCGGAAATCCCTCGCTCAACTATAGCGTATACCTCTCCAACGTTCTGCTGCCGGGAGTGTTTGCCATCTTCTTCCTCTTCATGACGGTGTGGAGCATCGGCATAGAAATCAAAGAGAACACGTCCGACGAGCTTTTGGCATGTGCCACCCGTCGTGGTACCCCCGGGGCCACAGCCGTCTCCCTCCGCGCACTTTTCGGAAAATTGGCAGCACAGGGGCTGCTCATGCAGCTCGCAGGATGGACGCTTGTGCTCTATCTCTACGGCTATCTGAAATACCCCTGCCTGTGCGGCATCCCGACGATGCTGGGCATCATGACGCTCTTCGTACTTGCCTGCCAGGGACTCGGCGCCTTCATGATATGCACCCTTCCGGGACTTCGTCTTGGGCTGTCGTTCGCTTCGCTTTGGGGAGTGCTGTCGTTCAGCATCTGCGGGATGTCGTTTCCCGTCATGGCCATGCCGGCATGGGTGCAGGGCATCGCCACGCTTTTCCCCTTGCGGCACTACTATCTGCTCTACGTGAACTGTGCGCTGGACGGATGGCCGCTCTCAGCCGCATGGCCCTATGTGCTGGCACTCGCAGGCTTTGCTCTCCTCCCCCTGCTCTACGCCCGGAAGTTCGGACGCATCATGCAGCAGACGGCCTACGTGGCTTAGCGGCACCGGGGGAGAGCCAAAGCAGCAGAATCCCTGCCGATGCGCCCATCCCCTTGCACAGATTCCCGGATTTTTTCTCTTTCAAGACTCCAATATGACCATCAACAACAGTTTTGCCCAGACCCTGCGCAGCATCTTCACCGATGGTGGCGTACTGCTGTTCTGCGTTGTCGTCCCCCTGGTATACCCAGTGCTCTATGCCTTCATCTACAATGGCGAGGCTGTGCGCGAGGTACCCGTAGTGGTGGTGGACGACAGCCACTCCCGCCTAAGCCGGGAATATCTGCGACGGCTCGACGCTACTCCCGACGTGAGGATTGCAGGCCATGCCACAACCCTTGAAGAAGCCCAGGAAGGGGTGAAAAGCCGCGATGCCTACGGAGTGGTGTACATCCCCTCCGACTTTCAGCAAAGCCTGATGACGGGCCGCCAGACGCGCGTACAGCTCTATTGCGACATGAGCGGAATGCTCTACTACAAGGCCCTGCTGACTGCCAATACCGACGTTTCGCTGTCCATGAATGCAGAAATCAAGGTGGGCGACATGGGAGCCAACCCCATAGCGGCGGCAAGCGGCATTCACGGCGGCACCCCCGAGCAGAAGGCCACGCTTCAGCATCCCGTCCGCTATGAGTGGGTGGCGCTCTATAATGCTACGGGAGGCTTTGCATCATTCCTCATCCCTGCCGTACTCGTCATCGCCATTCAGCAGACGATGCTGCTGGGTATAGGCCTCATCACGGGCACACGCCGGGAGCGGGGAGAGAAGGCCCCGTCGCAATGGAGTTCCTTCCAGACGCTCACGGGCATAGCCCTCGCCTTCATCGCCTTCTATATCCCCATCAGCTGCTATGTGCTGGGAGTAGTGCCCGAGATGTTCAATCTGCCCCACATCGGCAATCCGTGGGAGATAGGATGCCTGCTGCTCCCATTCCTTGTGGCGGTGTTCAATCTAGGCGTGACGATTGGAGTAGTGCCCCACAAGCGCGAGACGGTGTTCCTCATCGTGGTCTTTACTTCCGTGCCGCTGCTCTTCCTCTCCGGAGTGAGCTGGCCCGGCTCGGCATTCCCTTCGTTCTGGCACTATTTCAGCCAGATTTTCCCTTCCACACATGGGGCCAACGCCTATATCAAACTCAACACGATGGGGGCGCATCTTCGCGACATCCGCTATGAATACTTCGCCCTTTGGGCGCAGGCCATCGTCTATGGCATCACGGCCTGGCTCTGCGTTCGCTACGTCTACAAGGCCAAGGAGCCTGCCACAAGGCCTGAGCAACAATAGTCTGCGGGACGACGGCCCATGGCGCGAGGCCTGCCCGCTTATCCCAAACCTTCATGCGCAAGCCGGCTCATGCAAGCCTGCACATGCAGAAGAGGGGCGGCATGACATCGGAAAAGAAGGGGGAAGCAACTCCCGCATCAGTTCCATGTCATGCCGCCCCTCTTCGGGGTTTTGTCGCATCTTTTTGAGCTTTAGATCCTGGGAAGGAGAGAGCCAAGATGCAGGAGGGGGCTATTCCCGTTTCAGATCCTCCACCTGCTCCTGGAGTTCGTTGACATAACCCATCATCTTCCGATAGATCATCCATCCGATGATGCCTCCAAGTGCGGCACCCAGCACGCCACCCACATAGACACCAATCTGATACGCCACCGATTCTGCAAATGCCGACGATATGACCACCTCATGGAGGTAGATGACAATCCATACGACCACGAGCGGCAGGAAGATGCGCTTGCACCAGCGGTCGGCACGCTTATAGACGATAATGCGCTCGCTCACACGGAGCAGATTGCCTTCTATCACATCCCGACGCTTGCCCGCCACATACCATACGCTCCATGCCTGCACGACGACCATGACCAGCATCCAAAGCCCCGTAAACAGTTGGAGAGCCACGCTGAGATGCTGCACGTGAACTTGCGCCATGGAAACCACGAGGGCCATGATGCAGATGAAGAGTCCGATCCATTCCATCTGCAGGAGATTGCCCACATTCTTCGTCATGGCACGCCGTATCATGCGGTCCTCGAAATGCACGCGCTCGTCAAGCTTCTTCTGCAGGAGCAGGAGCTGGTCGCGCATCATCATGATATCCTGGTCAAGGTGGGCAGCAGGGGTTGTTGTTGTATTGTTATCCATAGTAAAAATATTATTCCACCTCCTCGTTTAAGTTTGACATTCGCTTCAGGGCCTCACGAATCCTGACGAGCCTCACGCTGACATTCTTCGCCGTGATGCCCACCACCTTTCCGATTTCATCATAGGGCATTCCTTCCAGCCAAAGCAGGATGATGGCACGCTCAAAAACGCTGAGCCGCTGGATGCGGTCGTAGAGCTCCTTGAGGCGGGCCTCATGCAGGCTGCTGTCGGACTCCTCGCTGATGATATTGCGGCACGTCTCGTCGAGGCTGTTGGTCTGGGGACGGCTTTTTCGCTTGCGGTCCATGGAGATACAGGTGTTGATGCAGACGCGATACACCCACGTCTTGATATCGCTACGTCCCTGGAAGGAGTCGAAACCCTGCCACAGATTGACGAGCGACTCCTGCACCAGGTCGTCGACCGGTGTCCGCTCGTCGGCATACATCATGCAGACGGTGGTGATGGTACCTTTCAGACGATGTACCATATCTGTAAATTCCCGCTCTTTATCGGCTTTGTTCATAGGCTTGGTTTTTACTCTTTGACGAGCAAGGCTGGACAATCACTACAGTTTTTTGCAAAAAAACATTCACCCTTAGGGCTGACTGTCGCCCTCCACATAATCCTCCATGAAAAGATGTTCGCCGTCGAAGACGGCATAAGTGAAGAGCTGGATCCAATCGCCCAGGAGGAGCACCCGGCTCGTGCGGGAGAGCATGAGATCATAGTCGATGTGGCGATGGCCGAAGATGAAATAGTTGATGTCGGGATGGTCCTTCAGATAATTCTTGGCAAAGCGTATGAGCACCTCTTTTTCCTCGCCCTGGAAAGGGGGTTCGGTTCCGTCCTCGCGCTTCAGCCTGCTGCGGCGAGCCCATTCAAGTCCGAAGGCCACTCCGAGGTCAGGATGCAGCCATTTGAAAAGCTTTTGGCACACACGGCTGTGGAAAATGCCCCGCAGGAACTTGAAGCCTCGGGAGTCGCATCCCAAGCCGTCGCCATGTGCCAGATAAAAGATGCTGCCGTAGATTTCGCAGGTGGTGGAGGTTTCGCGATGCAGCGTCACCCCGCATTCTTCCTCCAGATACCCGGAAGTCCAGAGATCGTGGTTTCCGGTGAAATAATGCACCTCCACGCCAAGGTCGGTCAGTTCGGACACCTTGCCGAGAAATCGGGTGAAGCCACGCGGCACCACCTGGCGGTATTCAAACCAGAAGTCGAACATGTCGCCCAGGAAATACACGGCACCGGCCTTATGCTTGATGCTGTCGAGAAAGTTCACAAGACGCCTCTCCTGCATGCGCCGGCTATGGATGGCCAGCGAGCCAAGATGGGCATCGCTGAGGAAATACACGGGTTTCATAGGGTCTGGAAAAAAGGGGGCTTTGATTGTTGAGCGTGATATGAGGATGCTTAGGGGGAGTATGTTCGTGAATCAAAAATGCGTGGAGCACAGGGGGAATGAAACAGCCTGAGGGAACGAGGGGGGGGAGCGTATACTACAGGAACCCCAGTTCGAGCTTGGCCTCCTCGCTCATCATGTCCTTGTCCCATTCGGGTTCAAACACGAGGTTCACTCGGGCATCCACCACTTCGGGAATGCCCTGGAGTTTCAGTCGGACATCCTCCACGATAAAGTCGGCCGCCGGACAGTTGGGGGCGGTAAGGGTCATGTCGACCTCAAGGATTCCGTCGTCGGCAAGGTCAATGCGGTAGATTAAGCCGAGATTGAAGATGTCTACGGGAATCTCAGGGTCGTAGACCGTCTTGAGCACTTCCACGATGCGCTCTTCGATGCGTATTTTCTCTTCTGGTGTCATTTTATTTTCTTGTACTTCTTTCTGACTTTGAGTATATATGTATTCGTCTAATGCCGCCACAATCGGCCCCGGCATGGAAAAGCAGGGAGAAGCGGGATGATAGGGGTATATATCTTTGCCATCACACAGGGGGTGGAGGGATATGCCACGCCCTATACCGTGAGTTTTCCCTCATCGGCATAACTGTAGTAGCTGCCGTCGGCCACGATGATATGGTCTACGAGAGGCAGGTTGACAGCTTTTGCCGCCCGCGCCATTTCCTCCGTCAAACGGTCGTCCTGCCGCGAAGGCGAGGCGTTTCCGCTGGGATGGTTGTGGCAGAGAATGATGCGCGTGCAGCCGTCGCAAAGCAGGGCCTCGCGCAGCACGCGCCGCACATCGACAGCCGTCTGCGTGGTGCCGCCATCGCTCACGCACACACAATCCATCAGGCAAAGGCGGGCGTTGAGCATCAGCACGTAGGCCTGCTCGTGCATCGTGTCCATCACCTTCAGGCGCATATATTCATAGACATCCTTTGCCGTCTGTATGCTGGTGTTCTTCAGCGTCTCCTGCAATCGGCGTTTTCCCAGTTCGCAGGCGGCAAGGATGGTGATGGCCTTCACCGGACCTATGCCTTCATAGCGCGAAAGCTGCTCGATGCTCCGCTTTCCCAGGCGGTTCAGGCTTCCCTCGCAGTCGGTAATGATGCGTTGCATGAGGTCCACGGCAGTTTCGCGGGAATTGCCGCTACCAATGAGTATGGCCAGCAGTTCGGCCGATGACAGGGCCTGGGGGCCATAGCGCATGAAGCGCTCGCGGGGACGGTCGTCCTCGTTCCATTCGCAGATGCGTGCCTTGCGTGTGGTTTCGTCGGTAGATGCCATAAGCCGGATTGCTACTTGTAGAAATTATGCTTGAATGCCTCAAACTCTCCTCTTCGCAGCAGCCTGCGCTCATAGAAGCAACGCAGGAACCCCGTGCCATAGCCTATGAGCTGGATGTATGCGGCCGCCACGCTCAAGATGCCCACCCGGAGGCTGCGGTTCTTCAGGGAAGAGTCGACGAGAATCATCAGGGCATAGAACAGGAGGGGAAGGAGGAATATGGCCTGCAGGAATGCCAGGGCCAACAGCAGGCATCCTGCCACTCCGAGGGTGAAGACGGCCGGCAGACAATGCACGGCTTTCGTCGTTCCGGGATGGCGAAGGCCGAGATTGATGCGGGCGATGCCGGAATTGTGTACCTGCTTGAAAAACTGCCGGAAGGTGGAACGCCGCTTATGATACACCCATGCTCCGGGAAACAGCCTGCAACGTGCGCCCGATTCCACCAGACGATAGGAGAAATCGATGTCCTCGCCGAATCTCATCTTCGAGAATCCTCCCAGCCGCCGGTACACCTCGCGGCTGATGCCCATATTGTAGGAGCGGGGATAGAAGCGGTCCATCTGCGGGCCGCTCTTTCCCTTGCGGTCGCCGCCGCGTATGCCGCCCGTGGTGAAGAAGGAGGTCATGCCATAGTTGATGGCCTTCTGTATGGGGGTGAAACTCTCATGGGCACGGTCGGGGCCTCCGAAAGCCTCGCAGGATGCCGGAGAGCCTTCGCCACCGGCAAACAGTTCGGCCCTGACTGCCTCAAGATACCCTTCGGGCAGCACCACATCGCTGTCGAGGATAATCACGAAATCGCCCTGGGCCCGCTCCACACCGTAGTTGCGGCTCTCGCCCGGACCGCTGTTGGGCTTCAGGAAATACTGCACGCGGAGGCGGTCGGCATATTTTTCCACTACATCATGGCAAGGCACCTGGCTACCATCCTCCACGACGATGACCTCCGCATCCTGGGAGGACTGGCGGGTGATGGATTCCAGGAGTTCGTCAATCTCGTCAGGACGGTTGTATACGGGAATGATAAAGGAAAATACGAGTCTCATGAATTATTGCGCTAAAAGATGGGGGCTGAGATAATGGTGGGCGTCATGCCGGGGCTATTCGGCAGCATCCTGCCCGTCCTTCCCTACGGGAGTGGGCGGCTGCGGCCCTGCCGCCATGGCGAGGAAGGCCGTCAGCGTGACGTGCTCATAGCGCTCGAAAGCCATGGCCGCCGTCTTCAGCGTGCGGAAGCCCACACGCTCGTGCTGCTTGATGTCGGTCACCTCGCCTGACAATATCAGGCTGCGGAGTTCCTTCACGCGATAGCGCGAGATATAGTCGTGAACGTCGTTGTAGCCCTGGCTGCGGAGCGTCTGGAGCAGGATGTGGCGGTTGAAGCCGGAGAGGCGGCACAGGCGGTCGCGGTTGAAGTCAGGGGAGACGTAGGGCTTTTCATGCTGCATCACATATTCCACCCGCTCAAAACGATAGCGGTTGGCCTCGTTGAAGTCCTCCTCTTCCACCACGGAGATTTCCTCGTTGGTGGGTGCCACTTCCACCTCCTTGATTTCCGGATAGGGCTGGGCCTGCATCAGGGGCTTGATGATACACCCGCAGAGCATCACGCTGACGGAGGCAAAGAGAATTTCATACACGATGAAAAGGGGCATGGAGAAACGTATGGTGCATATCACGAAGATGAGTTGCACGATGCCGAGCAGCATGGCATACGTGACGATATTCTTGGGCAGGCTCTTCCTGCGCAACCGAAGATGGGGCACGAAGATGATATTGAAGATGTAGCCGAAACTGAGCAGCAGGGCGGAAATGCGCAGCACCACATCCGAGGAGAGGAATGCTTCGGGCAAATCGGCCAAATCATGAATCACCACCACCTGACTTCCTGCCAGCAACCCAAGCACATAGAGGCTCACCACGACAATGGCGGGGGAGGCATAGCGCACCATGCGCCCCACCTGCAGATAGCCTGGCATCACCATACCCAGAGGATTGATGCTGAGCAGAAAACTCGTGACGAGCAGGAAGATGAGCATGTACGGATTCAGAATGCCGAACTCATAGGGCACGCTGTTGATGACGGATAGCGCAAGAGCCACGCCGAATATCATGGCGATGAGCATCAGCACCCATGCCTGCGCCTTGAAGGCTACGCTACGGCGGGCATAGATGAAAAGCACGATGGAAAATGACAGATGGCTGACGGCCACGAGTTCGGTGGCAAGAATCAGGAGTGTTTTCATATCCTCTCTCTATAAGTGGGTTTTGACGGGGCTTTTGGCAGGGCGAAATGGGCTATAACACATAAGCGTACTGCAAATAGCGACGTAAATCACGGCAAAATTACAAAAAAAAAGCACAGGATATGGGAATTTCTATAAAAAAGCACTACATTTGCCCCGAAATAAAGCAAGAGCCTTGCCAAAACAGGGGTGTCGGTGCGCTTTGCCAACCACTCCTTGCATCAGGGCAGGCGGGGCAGAAAATGCTTGCAGACCCCTACACCCACATCCGAATTACCCGGAGACTCAACACCCACGAAGCAACACAGCGGAAGAGGGGATGCCATGCTTTGGAGCAGCGAGCGGAGAGGCCAAGCCTTGCTTGGACTATCCCGAGTCGTGACAAAGCAAGGCAAAGCCAAGCTAAACTATACTCTCTCTTTTATTTTATGTCACAACCCTTTCTCATAGATATCGACAGCATTCTCAAGGCCAAAATGGGCGACAAGGCGAAATATGTGCCATCGTTCGTCAACTCCTGGCTGAAACGCATCATACATCAGGAATGGCTGAACGGCTTCATCCTCCAAGAGGGGGAAAAGCAGGGCGTGGAATGGATTGACGACTGCCTGCGCTACCTCGACATCAACATCCACGTGGAAGGGACGGAGAATCTGCCCGACGACAGCGACGGACGACGCTATACCTTCGTGTGCAACCATCCTCTGGGCGGACCCGACGGACTGGCGCTGGGGAGCGTGCTGGGAGGATACTACGACGGACGCATCAAATATCTCGTGAACGACTTGCTCATGAATCTCTCCGGACTGGCTCCGCTCTTCGTGGGCATCAACAAGACGGGGCGCCAAAGCCGCGACTTCCCCCGCATGGTGGAGGCCGTGTTCAAGAGCGACAACCACGTCATCATGTTTCCGGCGGGAATATGCTCTAGAAAAATCAACGGGTGCATTCAGGACCTCGAATGGAAAAAGACCTTCGTCACCAAAAGCATCGAGACTCAGCGCGACATCGTGCCCATGCACTTCGACGGGCGCAACTCCGAATTCTTCTATCGCCTGGCCAACCTGACCCGTATGCTCGGCCTCAAGGTGAATCTGGCCATGCTCTACCTCGTCGACGAACTCTACAAAAACCAGCACAAAACCTTTACCATTCGCATCGGAAAACCCATACCCTACCACAGATTGACCAAAGAAAAGACACCTACGGAATGGGCGGCACTCATCAGGGATATTGTCTACAAGCTCTGACGATGTCCTCCCCTGCCTCTCTCATGAACATCGACACGTCGTTCCACCCCTCTTTCCATACGTCTATCTCCATTTTGATATGAAAGACATTATTGCACCGATTGACCGCAATCTGCTGAAATCCGAACTCACCCCCGAACGCCGCCTGCGGCATACGAACAAGGCCGGCAATGAAATATACATCGTCACCTGGCAGCAGGCCCCGAATGTGGTACGCGAAATCGGCCGCCTCCGCGAAATCGCCTTCCGTACGGCGGGAGGAGGCTCCGGGCTCGACTGCGACCTCGACGAGTTTGACACCTGCGAGCACCCCTACTACCAGCTCATCGTGTGGAATCCCGATGCCGAGGAGATTCTGGGCGGCTACCGCTTCCTGCCCTATGCCGACATCACTTTCGAAAAGAACGGGCAGCCACACCTTGCCACGGGCCATATGTTCCATTTCTCGCAAAACTTCATCGACAATTTCCTCCCGCATACCGTCGAACTGGGACGCAGCTTCGTCACGCTGGAATACCAGTCGAGCAAGAACCTGGCAAAGAGCCTCTACGCCCTGGACAATCTTTGGGACGGACTGGGAGCCTTGACCATGCTCATACCGCACCTCAAGTATTTCTTCGGAAAGATGACGATGTACCCCAGCTTCAACCGTACGGCACGCGACATGATTCTCTTCTTCCTGAAAAAGCATTTCGGCGACCGCGACGGGCTGGTGAAAGCGGTACACCCCGAGGGACTCACCACACCGGAGCACGAACTGCGTGAACTCTTCGTGGAGGATGATTTTGTGGCAGATTTCCGCATCCTCAACAAGGCTGTGCGCAAATTGGGCTACAACATCCCGCCCTTGGTCAACGCCTACATGAACCTCTCGCCCACGATGCGCGTGTTCGGAACTGCCATCAACGAGGAGTTTGGCATGGTGGAGGAGACGGCCATCCTCATCGCCTTCGACGAAATTCTGGAGGAGAAGCGCATACGCCATATCGAAAGTTATGCCAAGGAAAATCCCGATTCCCTCTCGCTCTTCCAGGAAGTATTCAAAAAGCATCCCTGGAATGCCGTGAGCGAATAAATGCCTTGCATCCGAAGCCGGAACACCCCTATAGCAAAAGCATCTGAAGCACGAACGTGTGCCTCAGATGCTTTTTTCATACCGCCCCCCTTCGAAGGAGAAAAGGCTATGGGATGCCGACCATGTCTTTCTCCTTCTCTCAAGGCATATTCAAACCCCACCTTGCCTCGGCCCTAGCTTCGAACGTCGTTTCCAAAAACAGGATGTCCCATTTGAGGTACCGGTGCTTAGCTTGCTTTTAAAACCCAACAACATGATTTCGAAGGATTTGAGCTAACTGGGAAAAACAGCCTATACCACAATATCGCCGATAAGGTTAATAACCTTACGGCTGTAGGGTTATTAACCTTATGGCCGCAAGGTTATTAACCTTATTGGCCATGAAGTTGACATACATCGGCGAAGCAGTAAAAATCTTCTGCCTTTCTCTGGCAATTCTTGTCTCACGCAGCATTCATCCATCTCTCCGCCAAACCTATATTTGCCCCCAGATGCCTGGGAGCTCCCCCCCTCCAAATATCTTTACATCGCCGTACGACTCATCTTACGGCATTTCCACCACGTGGCCAGCTTTCACCATGGCAGCAGGAAATGGAAACACATGGGATAGGCTCCGAAGGACGCTTCCTCAAACAGGCAGGAAAGGCGACGGAAGGTGACGACGGAGAGGACTACCGAGGCGACGGGCATCGCGAAGGCAGGAATGTCGAGAAGAAGCCACTTCCAATCGTAGAAAGGAGCATAGGGTACCACAGGGCTGATGACGCTGCGCACCATATCGGCGAAGGGAATATAGCGCAGCACGCGCACCACCACGTAGCCACAGAAGGAGAGCGTGAAGAGGAGAATGGCGGTATCTGCCCACGTGTCGCGACGCAGCAGCCAAGGCGCCTGCGACCTGCGCAGACGTTGTGCCAGCCTATGCTGGATGCGCATCTCAGCAAGATATTCTGTATCGTCGGGGAACAACTGGCGCACGAACGTGTCGGGATAGAGTGCCAGCGCCACACGCCCGCATTCCGTCTGCGAATCGACCAGCAGGGAGATGGCGGAGAAGGGCACGCCCACCGTATAGGGAAATCCGCCACCTTCCAGAAACCACGCACGCCGCAGTACGACGTTGCAGGAGTCGGCCCCCACGGCATGCCCGCCCAGCACGGCACGGGCAAAGAAGAGGAAACGACGCAGACGTCCGAAACTGGCACGACGGGTCGCAGCATCTTCGTCCTGGAAATAATTGGCATAGCCTATCACCACATCTACATCGTCGCCCGTGAGGCACATCATGGTCGACAGCCAATCATAACTCTCCGGCACACAGTCGGGCCCTATGACCGCCACCCACGGAGCCCGTGCGGCACGAATGCCAAGGGTATATCCCAGCAGCCGGCGGTCGATGTTCCGACTGCTCTGCGGCACGTACGTCCGGCGCAGATGGGGAAACTCCTGTTGCAAGCGTTTCAGGGCATCGGAGGTGAGCACGGAGGTGTGGGTATCGGCCGAAGCGGCATCCACCACGATGACCTCGAAGCTGGGATGCGTCTGCCGCAGGATATAGGGCAGGTTTTCCTCCAGCACGGCACCATTGCCTTCGCTCACCACCACCACGCTAACTTCGGGAACATCCGTGAGGGAACATCTGCGTACGCTCCACACATCGTCGGCCTGCGGCTCCTGCAGCGTGCCCTCTTCGTCGGAAAACGGCTCTTCTGATGCGGAAAGCGGATCTCCATCCTCCGAAGCAGGCTCATCTTCTGAGGGAAAATGCTCACTCTCTGAAGAAAGAGGCTCATCCTCCGAAGGAGCCATTTCCTCCGAAGGCATCTCCCTCGCAAAACGACGGGCATCAAAATAATCGCTTTGCTCGTGCCACAGACACAGCAACGCACGATAGCCACTCCAACGCGTGAAATACAGCATCACGAATGCCGCGAGGAGCAGCAGGAAAAAGAATATTTCCAACATACTTCTTGATGACGGGGATTATTGCCGGCGCCGGAACTCAGCACACACCACGGCAGTGGCAATCGCCACGTTCAGGCTTTCGCTCGTGGGACGCTCGGGAGGAAAGGAGGGAATGAGCAGACGATGGTTCACACAGCGTGCCACGGAGGCGGATATACCGTTGCCTTCATTGCCCATCACGACGACGCCATGGGGCGAAAGAGGCTGCCGGTACACATCATCACCATCCAGAAACGTTCCGTAGACAGGCACTCCCTTCGGAAGGGAGGAAAGGAAGGCTTCCATATCATTTATATAATGAACGCGTACGCGCGCGAGGGCTCCCATCGTTGCCTGCACGGTCTTCGGGGAAAAGGCATCGGCTGTGTCGATACTGCAAAACACATCCTCTATCCCAAACCAGTCGGCCACGCGGAGTATCGTGCCCACATTGCCGGGATCCTGCACTCCGTCAAGGGCAAGCGTCAGGCTTCGGGCCGGGACGGCAGCCAAATTCTCCAAAGAATCCGCAGGGCGGGCAAACAGGGCGAGGACATCACGGGGAGTCTTGAGCAACGATGCCTGCTGAAGCCCGTCGGCACTCACCTCCACCACTTCGTCGGCCTTCGCCTCCGGGTGCTCTTCGAGCCATTCTGCCGTAGCCGCAAGCAGCCTGCAGGGAAAATGCCCCAGAAGGTCGCCCACCACCTTCGGACCCTCGGCAAGAAATAGGCCCAGTTCGTCGCGATGCTTCTTGAGCGACATCTGCCGGATGAGTTTCTGCTTGTTCTTGCTCAGTAATTTTGTCTGCATGATTCAGGGCTGTAAGAGTTGATTTTAGGGGGTGTTCTGTAGATTCGCAAATCCATAGTTAGGGATTTTGGCGCAAATTTACGATGTTTTCGCAGATTATTAGTAAATTTGCACGTCTAAACCCTTTACACATTTGAAAATTTCCTCCCTACTGCTGCCCCTTGTAGCCGTTATGCTCCTCTTGACGGCGTGCTCCCCGACGCGCTTTGTGCCGGAAGGGCGGTATATGCTCACATCGGTCAAGATGAAGTCGGACGCTCCCGAAGTGCGGGCATCCGACTATCGCGAGCATATCCGCCAGGAGGCCAACATGAAGTGGCTGAGCTGCCTGAAGGTGCCTCTCGGACTCTACTGCATGTCCGGCACCGACAGCACGCGGCGTTTCAACCGCCTCATCCATCGCATCGGAGAGGCCCCGGTCATCTATGATGCCACGAAGATGGAATATTCCAGGCAGTCGATAGAGAATGCCCTGCGCACCAAGGGCTATCTGAAGGCCCGAGTATCGGCCGACACCATCCACTCCCGGAAGCGTGCCCGACGCACACGACTGGAATATTCCCTCATGCCCGGACGGCGCTACTATGTGAGGAGCATCAGCTGGAGTTTCGACAGCGACACCATACGCCATGCCGTGGAGCAATTGTGCGGGAAGACCACGCTCTTCACGGGCATGCCGCTCGACGCCACTCTCTTCGACGAGGAGCGTTCGCGGATCGTGGGCATACTGCGGCAGAAGGGCTACTACAACCTCAATCCCGGATTCATCACCTTTGCCGCCGATACGGCTTCGCTCGACCTTGGCTGCCATCTGCAGGTGGTGTTCAGAAGGCCGTCCAACGTCAACCCCGCCATGGCCTACCAATGCTACCGCATCGCCAATACCACCATCCACGAGGAGATGCAGGCCGAAGGCACGCCCGACACCATCGAAACGGCCCACTTCACCTGGATTGCCGACCATGGCGGCAGGATGAAGCGGAAGGTCTACCACCGCGAGGTGCTGCTGGACCGCGACAGCCTCTTCAACGAGCAGAAGACGCTCTTCACCTATCAGGGTCTCAACACGCTGCCCTACGTCAACCATTCCACCGTGCGCTATAGTACGCCGGCCTCCGGCGATTCCCTCCTGAATGCCGATGTATACGTCAATTTCAACCGTCTGAACGGAGTGAGCCTCGACCTTGAAGGCACCAACACGGCGGGCGACCTCGGAGGGGCGGCCAGTTTCACGTATACCAACCGCAATCTCCTGGGGGCTGCGGAAAGTTTCAACATCAAGATGAGGGGAGCCTATGAGGCCATCAAGGGGCTGGAGGGCTACCAGAACCAGAACTATATCGAATATAGCGCAGAGGCCACGCTCCGCCTCCCCACCCTACCCGTCTACAAGGCTTCGAAATACAGCCGCCACATGAGGGGAAGCAGCGAGTTCTCCCTCCTCTACAACTCCCAGAACCGTCCGGAATTCCACCGGCGGCTCCTCACGGGTACCTGGGCCCTCACTTGGTACAAGCGCAAAAGGCCGAACTTCCAGAACAGGCTCGACCTCCTTTCGCTCAACTATGTGTTCATGCCCTGGATTTCCGACACCTTCACCAAGGAGTATCTCGAAGGCGACGACCCCCGCTATGCCGTTCTGCGCTACACCTACGAGAATCTCTTCATCATGAAGTTCGGATACAGCTTCACCTACAATTCGCTGAAGAAAAAGTCGGCCATCACCCTCAACCGCACCAACGGCTATCAAATCAAGGCCAACGTGGAGACTGCGGGCAATCTCCTCTATGCCGTGGCGAAAGCCACCAGGCAGCCCGCCAATGCCGACGGCAGCCGGTCGCTCATCGGCATCCCCTTCTCGCAATATCTGAAGTTCGATTTCGACTTCTCCAAAAGCATCCTGCTCAACACCTCGCAGTCCCTGGCTTTCCATGCTGCATTCGGCATAGCCTATCCCTATGGCAACAGCAACATCGTGCCCTACGAAAAACGATATTTTGCCGGAGGCGCCAATTCCGTGCGCGGATGGAGCGTGCGACAACTGGGCCCGGGCTCCTACAAGGGACGCGACGGCAACATCGATTTCATCAACCAGACGGGCAACATCAAGCTCGACCTCTCCGTGGAGTTCCGCTCGCCCCTCATCTGGAAACTGGAGGGGGCGGCATTCATCGATGCCGGCAACATCTGGAATATCAAGGACTATGCCGACCAGCCTGGAGGCATGTTCCGATGGAACGAGTTCTACAGGCAGATTGCCGTCAGCTACGGCCTCGGACTTCGCTTGAACTTCAACTATTTCATCCTGCGTCTCGACGGAGGCATGAAGGCCATCGACCCCACCGTGGAGTCGGGGCCTGAACATTTCGTCATCGCACACCCCAACTTCAAACGCGACTTCGCCCTGCACTTTGCCGTAGGACTTCCCTTCTGACGCCTCTCCTCTCCAGCGAAAAGGCGCAGGCAGAGGGGGCGGGGCTACATCATATCACCCTCTATTTCACCCCCATGAAATTTCTTCCTGTCAGCAGCGGCTCCTGTGGCAACTGCTATTATCTTGAATCGTCAGGAACCGCCATCCTCATCGATTTGGGCATAGGAATCCGCATCTTCAAGCGCCACATGCACGACTACGGACTTTCCCTCTCGCTCGTCAAGGCTGTCATCGTCACCCACGACCATACCGACCACATCAAAGGCGTAGGGCCTCTTGCCATCGCCCAGCACACGCCAGTCTATGCTTCGGAGCACGTACATGTCGGCATCGACCGCAACCGCATGATGTCGAAAAAGATTCCTTCCGAACTCAAGCACACCACCTCGCTCGACGTCCCCTTCGAGGTGGGTCCCTTCCGCATCACCCCCTTCGCCATCATGCACGATTCCAACGACTGCAACGGCTATTTCATCGAGGTGACACAACCCGAACCGCCCGAGGATCTCTTCGATATGGCAAAGGCGGATGCCAACCCCGACAACTCCCCCCTGACCTTCTGCATCATCACCGACTGCGGCACCTTCACCGACAATCTCATCCCCTACATCCAGCGGGCACGCTATCTCGTCATCGAGGCCAACTATGATGCCGAGATGCTGCGCAAAGGCCCCTACCCCGACCGCCTGAAACGCCGCATCATGGGCGAGAGGGGGCACATGGACAATCGCGTATGTGCCGAACGCCTGGCGCAGATCCTCACCCCTGCCACACGCCACATCTGGCTCTGCCATCTCAGCGAGGAGAACAATCATCCCCTCATCGCCGAAACCACCGTGAAGAGTGCCCTGGAGAACAGTTCACTTCCCGTCAAGCCCGCCGTGGAAGCCCTTCGCCGCAAAGTGCCTTCCGGCATCTTCATCCTGAAATAGCATCCTCCCCTCCACCCCCGCCGCCACGGACTCCTGCCGGGAAGCCCGAGGGGAAAGTGGGGAGAGGGAGAGAGCCGGAGGAGGGAAAAGGCCGCATACCCAGCCCCTTGGCAGCCCGTGGAAAACGGGGACTTTGCCGTCGGAACGACGGGAGAGGGGGTGTCAACCGTCAAGTTGGGAGGGAAAAAACATGAAAGAAAAGTTAAAACCATTGTTTTTCCGCATCCCCAGGTTTATCTTTATGCCTCGAATTGCATTACCTTTGCAAACGTATTCCTTACGTTTTTAGGATGAAGGAATGAGGCATAGGGTATTCGGAAGGAAAAATTCAGAATGAGGAAGAGAATTTTCTTCCCCTTGCCATCTCACCGGAGCCCGACGTTCAATCCCCGATTCCAGCTACCAGAATGAACAAAGGTGGGTGCTCTTCATTCCCACCCCCCAAACAAGAACACAGAGGCTATCCCCTCTCACAAAACCAATCCCTGCTCTATGAAACGCTTTTTCCTCTCTTTGGCAGTAGTGCTCGTCAGCACCGTATCGGCCCTCGCCATGAGTCTCAGAGACGCTCAGGCACAAGCCTATTTCCTATCCGACAAGATGGCCTACGAACTCAACCTCACCCCCGCGCAGTATGACCAGGTGTATCAGGTGAACCTGGAATATTTCCTCAACATCAATTCCCCCTACGATGTCGACGGGTACTATTGGAACTATCGCAACACCGACCTTAGCTATATCCTCTATGACTGGCAATGGCGTGTCTATCGTGCCACCGACTATTTCCTCCGTCCGCTGCGCTGGATTCGCGGAGCATGGTATTGCACCTTGTGGGACTATTACCACAGGGACTACTATTTCTACCGCCGTCCTGCCGTCTATGCCCATTGCCATGGCGGCCTGTGGCATGGCCGCACGCATCATTCCGCCTCCCCCTTCATCGGACACCGTCCGCCCCAGCACCACGGAGGCATGAACCATAGCTACGGCAAGCCGGGAAAACCTGGAAGCAAGGACTTCCGTCCCGGTCAAGACCGTCGGCCGGCGAGCAACCCGGGAATGCGTCCTGGACAGGGCAGCAGCCGTCCGGGCAGCGGACAAAGCGCACGTCCCGGACAGGCGGGCAATCCTTCTGCAGGCAACCAGGGAATGCGTCCCAGCCAGGGCAGCAACCGTCCGGGCAGCGGGCAAAACGCACGTCCCAGCCAGGGCAACAGCCGTCCGGGCAGCGGGCAAAGCGCACGTCCCGGACAGGCAGGCAATCCGTCCGCGGGCAACCAGGGCTATCGGCCTGCCAACAGCAACCGCCGCTCTTCCTCAGCCGTCCGCTCCGACAATGGCAACACCCGCAGTTCCTCATCCTCTGTCCGCTCCGGCAGCAGCACCCGCCGCTCCTCTGCCGACGCATATACCGACCCTTACGCCTTGCGCCGCTGACATCCCACCTGCGGCCCAAGCACTCAACGCAATAAGGATTTCCCCACATTTTAATCAACCATTTGTATAACCCTCTAAAACCCACACGCATTATGAAGAAATACGTTTGCGACGTCTGCGGCTGGGAATACGACCCCGCAGCAGGAGTTCCCGAAGCCGGCATAGAGCCCGGAACAGCCTTCGAGGACCTTCCCGATGATTTCGAATGCCCGCTCTGCGGCGTTGGAAAAGATGAGTTCTCCGAAGCCTGAGAATGACAAATTTAAGCACTTTCCACACAATATTGCATATTTCTGTGGAAAGTGCTTGTTTTATTGAAGCCTAAGCCGTACCTTTGCACTTGTCATATTGAATCCTGTGCCGCAGCAAGGCACCTATGTGTGTAAAAAGGTGCCAATCCCTTGGGTGGAAATTCCCGTAAGTTCTTGCAGGAAAAGCCGAAGGGTGGCACGACATTTAACTGTTCAAATCCCATATTCATTCACTTGTACGCATCCTCGGTCTGTGAAGATAGAGGATGTTTTTTGCATTTTACTCGTTTCTGTGGCAAGCATCCGCGGTTTTTTCCCCCCAGCGTTGGCGGCCATATCCGATTTCTTCGTAAATTTGCAACCAAATACATATATACACTAAAAAACATACACACACAGCAATTTTCATGGAAACACGTAACCAGGAGAGCAAATCGTTTGCCTCTCAGTTTGACGTCGTACGTTTCATCAAGATTACGGCGGTTCTCATCTTGTCCCTATTACTGTGGAATCTGCCCTCTGCCTGCTTCGGCATCCCGGGCATCACGGTCATCGAGCAGCGCATGATTTCCATCTTTGCCTTTGCGGCATTGATGTGGATCACGGAAGGCGTTCCGGCATGGGTCACCTCCGTGCTGATTATCGTGGTGATGCTCTTCACCGTCAGCGACTCTGCCATATCCATGCTCATCGACCTGAACAACTATGCAGGGGCTGCCACGGAAGTCAATTCAAAAGGCGTGGAGCAGCTGCAAGGCCTTATCCCCTACAAGGACATCATCGCCGCCTTTGCCGACCCCACCGTCATGCTCTTCATGGGTGGATTCATCCTGGCACTCGTAGCCTCGAAGAGCGGTGTCGACGTCAGTCTTGCACGCGTCATGCTCAAGCCCTTCGGCACAAGAGCCAAGGTGGTGCTCTTCGGCTTCATGCTCGTCACGGCCATCTTCTCCATGTTCGTCAGCAATACCGCCACGGCGGCCATGATGCTCACCTTCCTGGCACCCGTGTTCCGCACGCTGCCGGAAAATGAGCGCGGACGCATCGCCTTGGCACTCGCCATTCCCATCGGCTGCAACATCGGAGGTATTGCCACTCCCATCGGAACTCCTCCTAACGGTATCGCCATCGGAGCCCTCAAGGATGCCGGCATCAACATCGGCTTCCTCGACTGGATGATCATGATGGTGCCCCTTATGCTCGTCATCCTCATCATCAGCTGGGCCCTGCTCCTCAACCTCTACCGTTTCAGCAGCAAGCACCTGGAGTTCAAGATTGAAGGCGGCGCCAAGAACAACTGGCAGACGAAGGCCATCTATGTCGTCATGGCATTGACCATCTTCCTCTGGATGGGCGAAAAGATTTTCGGTATCAACTCCTATGTGGTGGCCCTCTTCCCCGTAGGTGCATTCACGGCTCTCGGCATCGTCACCTCCGAGGACATCAAGCACATCGACTGGAGTGTGCTCTGGATGGTGGCGGGCGGTTTCGCCCTCGGCACGGGTATGCGCCAGTCAGGATTGGCACGCGCCATGGTGGAGAGCATTCCCTTCTCGGAATTCCCCGTATTCCTCGTGCTCATCGGTGCCGGACTGATATGCTGGACCCTCAGCACCTTCATCAGCAATTCCGCCAGCGCAGCCCTGATGGTGCCCATCCTCATCACCGTGGGCGAAGGCATGAAGGATCAGCTGGAACCCATCGGTGGCGTCACTACCCTCGTCGTAGGACTTGCCCTTAGCGCAAGTTTCGCCATGGCACTCCCCATCTCCACGCCTCCCAATGCCATTGCCTATTCCACAGGCCTGGTAAAGACTTCACAGATGTCGAAGGTGGGCCTCATCGTGGGAGTCATCTCCCTCACCCTCGCCTACACCCTTCTGATTATCTACGGCAAGTTAGGCATTTTCTGAAAAAAATCATTTACTAATTTTTCAGCCCAGGGCAACCAGCCTTGGGCTGTATGCTTTTTTTTCCACGTCATCCCCCGAAATGTCCTGCCGCACCAGTTCTCCCGCCACAGGATGGCCGCACTTGCCAGCGGGAAGCACGAATGCCACCGTCTTCCTCCGAATGCTTCCACCAGAAAAGACCCTGTAGAGGAAAGCAGGCATACGAAGAAGCGCAACCTCGAAAGCCCATGAAACCGAACAGACGAACAGTTATACAGTTATACAGATGACAGATGACAGACGACAATTAAAAAATGGCACACATGCACCTTTCTTATACTTTATAACTTATTGATATATAGATAATTATATAATATAACGTGAGTTCGCCGAATATATTTTAGAATAAAGTAAGCTGTCTGTCATTTGAAATATCAACGGTCTGTACTCGTAT
>CAMGOT010000002.1 GCA_946060685.1 uncultured Bacteroidales bacterium | reverse complement strand
GGTCGAGCGTACGCGAAGTGTTGAGGGCGTAGCTGAAGGGGTTGATGTCGAAGTCGCGACTCACCTCTCCGCTCACCACGTCGACACTCTTGTTGAGCGTACCGGGAGCCTTCTGCTTACGATAGCTGGCATTGGTGCGCATGGTCAGCGACACCCACTTCGAGATGTTGAAGGTGGCGTTGACATTTGCGGTATAACGGTTCACCTCGCTGTCCTTCGTCCAGCCCGGATCGACCATGGCAGAGAGAGAAGCATAGAGGTTGGCCTTGTCACCACCCGTAGCGATGCTGACGGAGTGGTTGTGCATAATATTATTATTAAAAAGGAGGTCGAACCAGTCGGTGTTGCGGAACTCTGCCTGCTGCAGATAGGCGTTCATGGCCGACTCCGTATAGGGGAGTCCAAACTGTCCGTTCGTCTTGTTGTACTGGTCAATGAGGGTATACATCTGGCCGTACAGACCCGACGACGAGCTGTTGGCGAGCGATGCCAGTTCCAGCCATCCCTTCTGTTCCATCTCACGATAGATACCCATCTGCTCCTGGGAGTTACAGATGTTGTACTCGTTGTAGTTGGGCTTGCGACGGTAGGTGTATTCTCCCGTATAGTTGATGGAGCTGTGTCCGGCGCGTCCCTTCTTCGTGGTGATGACAATCACACCAGCCATGGCACGGGCACCATAGATAGAGGTGGCACTACCATCCTTGAGCACCTGGAAACTCTCGATGTCGTCGGGGTTCAGACCGGCAATGGCATTGGAGATCAGCGTCTCGGCATCGCCGGAGGAAAGATCGTCGGCACTGACGCTCACGGCATCCTCCATGATGACACCGTCCACCACCCAAAGCGGGCTGGAACTACCATAGATTGACGTTGCACCACGCACACGAATTTTCGGAGCAGTACCAAAGGTCGAGGAGACATTCTGCAGGCTTACACCAGCCACACGACCCTCAAGGGCGCGGCTGATATCAGGCACACCATCCAACTTCACCTTCTCGGCATCCACCTTTGAGGTGGCACCGGTAAAGAGGCGGCGGTCCGTCTTCTGCATACCCGTCACAACGACCTCGCCGAAAGAATTATCGGACATGGACATCACAATCTTGACGTTGGCGGACACATTGACCGTCTTCTTCTCCATACCAATATAGGTGACGCTGAGGCGTTTGGCCTTGGCAGGAACATTTTTAATGACGAAATGGCCTTTGTTGTCCGTCGTCGCACCGATACCCGTGCCTTCAACGATGACGTTCGCACCGATAACGGGCTCGCCGTCTGTATCGACGACTGTACCTGTGACTTGCTTCTGTGCAAAGGCCGTCCCGGCTGACAGTGCCATTCCGGCCAGCAGAAGCGTCATTTTTCTTGACATAGTATACCTGTTTTGCTTGTTGTGCTTTATGCTGATGTTGACTTGAACTACTCCTAAATCTGTATTTTCACCAGTTCAGTAAGTCCGTTCTGTTTAGTTTTTTCAGATCTGCAGTACCAGAGGGGGGCTATTGTCTTGTTGCACCGGACATGCCCCTTGGCTGTACTCTGCGCAAAATCTCCCGACGCAGACCCGCTGCGCCTGGCAAGCGTACCTCCCCCTGGCGGGGATGATGATAGCGTAGGTCTAATTCCGCACCTGCGGCTACTGATTCGCATCAGAACCACTTCGACTGCTCCTTTTTTCGCGTCGGAACCCATCTTCTCTTTATAGAAGATTACGCTATGTTGTGCAAAATTAAGGGTTTAGCCAATAGGGGCAAATAAATATTACAAAATTTACACAATTAAGTGACACTTTGCGCGTTTTTTGCTCTATTCAAGTCCCAAAGTGATTGTTTTTCACAGGCTTCGGTGTCACTGGCAATTCTTGCACACCAGTGCCAGCCCTGCTGGTTCCTCAAAAAATCCCGCGGCATCGTTATGCTTTTTTACAGTGCCATTTCGTTCTATATCAATTATAATCTTTACCTTTGCCCCCGAAATTCGATGGACCACATCAGTAGCCGGTGGAATATCCATAGGCCCAAAAGCATGTTCTGCCTATCACTCATTTTCCATTTCACTCATTTTCCATTTCACTCCTTATCCATTCTCCATTTTTCCATGAAGCCCCAGCAACGCCTGTCTTCGCTCGATGTCCTGCGCGGATTCGACCTTTTCCTTCTCGTATTCTTCCAGCCCGTTCTCTTGCAGTTCCTCTCCCATATCGATTCGCCCGTCGCTTCTGCGCTGCTCTATCATTTCGATCATGAAGTGTGGGAGGGCTTCCGCTTTTGGGATCTCGTCATGCCGCTCTTCCTCTTCATGAGCGGCATCTCCATGCCATTTGCCTTTTCGCGCTTCCTGCGTGGCGAAGCCCCTAAATCAGCAGCCTACAGGAAGGTGTTGCGACGTTTTGTCATTCTTTTCCTGCTGGGCATGGTGGTACAGGGCAACTTGCTGGGGCTCAACTGCTCTGCCATCTACATTTATACCAACACCTTGCAGGCTATCGCCACGGGCTATCTCATTGCCGCTATCCTCCTGCTCCATTTCAGCTGGCGGGGGCAAATCCTGGGCATACTGCTCCTGCTCCTGGGATATGCCATCCCTATGACGCTCTGGGGCGACTTCACCTTGGAGGGCAACCTGGCATGCCGCATCGACGGCATGATTCTCGGACGCTTCCAGGGGGATCCCACTTATGCCTGGGTGCTGCCCAGCCTCACCTTTGGCGTCACTGTGACGCTGGGAGCGGTGGCAGGACAGATGATCCGGCAGGGGAAGCATCGTGGCCGGATGTGTCTGACACTGGCTCTCGTGGGCATTGCCCTGGTGCTCGCAGGATGGCTGTGGGGATTTCACATGCCCATCATCAAACGCATCTGGACGTGCAGCATGACGCTTCTCTCCGCCGGCTACTGTTTTCTGCTCATGGCAGCCTTTTATGGGTGGATAGATGTCCTGGGGCATCATCGTGGGCTGGAATGGCTGAAGTTCTATGGCATGAACTCCATCGTGGCGTATATGTTGGGTGAGGTGGTCAGTTTCCGTTCCATCGTGCATAGCGTCAGTTACGGTCTTCAGCCGATATTGGGCTGTCAGTACGATACTTGGCTGACGTTCGGCAACTTCCTCATCCTCTTTTTCATCCTCCGGTGGATGTACAGGCATCAGGTGTTTGTGAAGATATGATGAGGAGATGCCATGCCGGATTGGTCCGCCCGTGTCTAATTGCCATTGGGGCTCTTGCGAAACATACCGCAGGAGCCCCAATGCTGTTTTCTTTGACGCAGGACTATTTGACCATGATTTCCGGCATCCTCACGTCGGCAATGTCGGCATTCCATCCTTTGTGATAAATTTTCTTCCCCGAGGGATGATAGGTGTCGGGGATGTGGATTTCAGGGACTGTCTGTGCCTCACCTTGTAAGGCTCCGATGCAGCCTGCCATAAGCAGGCATTTGGCAAGAAAAGATTTAAGGAGGAGGAGGAGGGGGGAAGGGTTTATATTTTGTTCTGCAAGGGCTTTTCCGGATGCAGGAAGGCATAGAGCGTGAAGCCGCCTGCTGCAAGGAGCAGAACACCCGCAATGATAAGTATGGAATCGGACCACGACGAAAGGAACCGGGAATCTGCATCGAGGTACATCTGCAGATAGCTCGTGAGGTTATTGCATATGTGGGCAGGTATGCAGAGGCGCACGTCGCCCGTATGGAGATACAGCAGGGCAAGTACGACTCCCATGAAAAAGGCGGGAATGCCTTGCATCAAGTTGCCATGGATGACGGCAAAGGCGAAGGCACTGCACACGACGGCGAGGATGGTGCCACTGCGATGCAGCACACGAGTGATGCAATCGCGGAATATCAGTTCTTCCACCACAGGACCTGCAACAACCAGCAGCAATGCGCACCACAGATTGCCCTTCATTGCCAGCAAAGTCTGCATCACTTCCTCATTTTCCAATGAAAAGGGGTCGAGTATCATGCTTAGGCCGAATGATACCAGCATAAAACCCACAATACTCCATCCCCACCCTTTGGGCATACCCTTGGCAAACGATCGCAACGGACGGGGGCTGGTCAGACGTGTGGCGCAAAGGAGCCAGATGAGCAGAAGCGTACAGACAAGACTCACCATGCCATACAGCACAGGATCCATATCTGCCCGAAGTTTGTCGAAGGCATCGGGGCCGGCTATGTCAAATCCTGGCCGGAATGCCATAATGAGAAAGGTGCCGACAATTCCCAGCATTTGGGAAAGGAAGAAAAGAAGAAGCACCTTTACGGTGGTCCATAAATCTTTCATAAAAAATCTGTCTTACAAGGTTCGTGATAAAAGTATACGATAAATCCGTCGTTTTTCCACAATCTCATTGAGAGCAGAAGAACGACGGATTTCACGGGTGGGAATACAGGATTTTATGGCATGCAAGGAGAGGAGGGCAGTGAGGCCTGCAACTGGCAGTCAACCGCAGCTCCCTGCTCTTTTGCCGAAAGTCCTTTTTGTGCTATAAAGCCATATCGGGCGTAAAGGGATGCTCTCGATGATACTCCTGTGCCACTTCGGCATCGGCATTCACCTGCTCCAGCAATGCCTCCGGGTCATCGAATGCCACTTCATCCCGCAACCGCTTATGGAAATACACCTCTACCGCTTTCTCATAGAGGTTAGGACAAGAGGGGTCGAGGATGTGCGATTCTATGGAGATAGTGTCGCCCTTCTTCAGCGTCGGGCACTTGCCGATGTTCGTCACCGCCTGATACAACTGTCCGTCAGCTTTCACTGTCGTGACGTAGACACCCGTAGCGGGAATCATCTTCAAGGCATCGCCTACCGCCAGATTGGCTGTGGGGATGCCAAACTTGCGTCCCAACTTTTGGCCTTTTACCACGGTTCCACCGAGCAAATAGGTGTGCCCGAGCAAATTGTTGGCCTCTTCCATCTCGCCCGCAGCAATCATCCTGCGGATTTTGGAAGAAGAAATCTTGATTTCCGGTAATTGTCGTGCCGACACCACCTCAATACCAGTCTCCTTGCCGTATTCGCAATAGTTCTCAATACCTTCCCCCCAACGCGGACGGCCGAAGTGATGGTCGTAGCCCACGAGCAAATGGGTGACACCAAAGGTGCTGTGAAGATAATGGTTCATGAAGTCTTCTGCCGTCAGTCCTGCCATCCGCTGGTCAAATTCCAGCACTTCAATCTGGTTGATTTGGCATAGTCCGCGAAGGAGACGCATTTTCTCGTCCTTCGTCGTGAGTAATGGAGGAGGGTCCTGCCGTCCGAGCACACGCTGCGGATGCTTGGCAAAGGTCAGGATAATGGCTGTTCCTTCCTCGCCTGCCACCTCACGCAACTGCTGGCAGAGATACTGATGCCCTCGGTGGACACCATCAAAGAATCCGATGGTTGCTACTCGTTTCATGTTTATGGTATAGTAAATTTTTCATGTTAGAACTCGCTGGGCACGAGTTTGTACAGCTTGTCGGAGGGGCGCACTTTTTCGGGGACGGGAATGGCCACGCGCATCCCCTTTCGTGCCACTTCCACAGGTCCGCTGTCGGCATGCACGCTCTCAGGACTTACATAAAGAGCACCTGTGGTAGGACCGATGATGAGCAGGCGGTCGCCGGGACGGAATTCTCCCGTTTCGATGTAGAATTCTGCCACACCAAGTTTCGAGAAGTATTTCTGCCCCTTGCCGATATATACCTTCTTCTCCGTCGCACTGCTGCCATACTGCTGGCTCCACTCGCCCAGTCGCTGCCCCAGATAGTAGCCGTCCCAGAATCCGCGGTTGAATACGCGCGACAGCCGCTCGTCCCAAGCTGCTATCTTCTCCTTGGAGAATGTTCCGTCGAGCACACTGGCGATAGCCTCCTTATAGCACTTCACTACGGTGTAAACGTATTCCGCGCTGCGCGCACGCCCTTCAATCTTGAAGACCGTAACGCCAGCGCGCATCATTTTATCGATGAAACCGATAGTTTTCAAATCCTTGGGCGACATGATGTACTTGCCGTCAATGTCGAGTTCCATGCCCGTCTCCCGATCGCGCACGGTATATCCTCTCCTGCAAATTTGCATGCACTCCCCACGATTGGCCGAGCGTCCGGCATTGTCGAGCGAGAGATAGCACTTTCCGCTCACCGCCATGCAGAGGGCACCATGACAGAACATCTCGATGCGTACCCGCTCGCCGGAGGGGCCACAGATGTTCTCCCGTTCAATGACGTCGGCAATATCGCGCACCTGCTGCAGGCGAAGCTCGCGAGCCAGCACCACCACATCGGCATATTCGGCATAAAACTTTAAAGCCTCGGCATTGGAGATGTTCAGTTGGGTGGAGAGATGTACTTCCTGCCCTATCGTTCTGCAATAGGCCAAAACCGCCACATCGGCGGCAATGACGGCACTGATGCCTGCCGCCTTGGCCGCATCGCAGATGTCGCGCATCTGGTCCAGATCCTCACCATAGATGATGGTGTTGACGGTAAGGTAGGTCTTCACGCCTTGTTCACGGCACTGGGCAGCAATCTCTGCCAAATCAGCCTTTGTGAAGCGGCTGGCAGAATGGGCACGCATATTGAGTGCCTCGATACCGAAGTATACCGAGTCGGCACCGGCTTTCAATGCTGCCGCCAGACATTCGCGAGAACCGACGGGAGCCATAACCTCATATAAACTGTTCTGATTCATAGACGGGAAGTCATAGTATGGAAGGTAGGGTGGCCAATAGAACGGAGAGTCGCAGGTGCGGCAAGTCCTATTGGGAAAATCTCATATCCTGCATAGAAGGGAGGACGGCAGGCAGGGGGGCGTGCGATGCCCGCTTCTCTTTTTTATGAAGCCCTTTTCGTCAAACGAAAAAAGGTAACCGCGGGCACTTGAAGAACCGGCAGTTACCTCGCAGGAGTCGTGCGCTTGAGGGGACTCGAACCCCTACGTCGCGAGACACCAGATCCTAAGTCTGGCGCGTCTACCATTTCGCCACAAGCGCATTTTGGGTGCAAATTTAGCAAATAGGATGTTAAAACCAAAGAAATGACCCCATATTTTTTGTATTTCGTCGTTATTGTCGTACTTTTGCGGTTCGAAATTCCATGAATTATGTCAAAACTACGTCTGCTGTTGCTATTGTTCTTGACTTCGTTGTCTGTCGTCCTCCGGGCTGCGGACGATGAGGAATACCCCACGGTGTCGCCCGTAATGATATATATAGATGAGGATGGGCAGGAGGTGGAGGATGCCACCAGTTATTCAGGAGGTGCTCCCTTTGCCGTTCGTTTTGAGGCGCGTCCCGAACATCTGGGGCGCTATGAGGCACGCTATGAGTGGAGATTCCTGACCGATGGCAGTGCCACACCCTATCTGACGCGCTTTGAGGAGAACACGGAATACCGCTTTTTGAAAAGCGGTACATCCTACGTGAACCTTTATGTGACGTTCTCTGCCGACGGCGATACGCTGGAATACGAGATGGACGAGCCCTTTGTCATCAACATTGCGGAGAGCAAACTGGAAGTGCCGAATGCCTTCACGCCAAATGGCGATGGCATCAACGATGTGTTCAGGGTGAAAGAGGGCTATGAGAGTATCGTGGAATTTCATGCCGCAGTGTTCAGCCGGAGCGGACGTAAGCTCTATGAATGGGACGACCCTGCCGACGGATGGGACGGGACGATGAACGGGAAGGGAGGACACCAGGCACCAGATGGAGCCTACTATCTCATCATCAATGCAAGAGGTGCCGACGGACTGAAATACAATTATAAGAAAACCATCAACCTGCTCCGAGGGTACAAGGAGGGGACTACAGGTGGAGGCATGTAAGGCTATTAAGGGGTGTTCTGATTTCCAAACACCTGTTTGCCGACGATGAAAACGCTGTTTTTTTCATCATAGCAGAATATCTCATGGCAGAAGACAACAAGCATAACAACCCGCATAATTACGGCAACATTGAGGTGTGGGGCGCACGCGTTCACAATCTCAAGAACATCGACGTGACACTTCCACGCCGACAACTCACCGTCATCACCGGACTCTCAGGCAGTGGAAAGTCCAGTCTTGCCTTCGACACTTTGTATGCCGAAGGACAGCGCAGATATATCGAGACCTTTTCCGCCTATGCCCGCAATTTTCTCGGAAACTTGGAGCGGCCGGATGTGGACAAGATCACAGGACTCTCGCCCGTCATCAGTATCGAGCAGAAGACCACCAACAAGAATCCCCGCTCCACGGTGGGCACCGTCACGGAAGTCTATGATTTCCTCCGATTGCTCTTTGCCCGTGCAGGAACAGCCTACTCCTACCTCAGCGGAGAGCGCATGGTGAAATATACGGAGGAGAAAATCGTCGACATGATTTTGCGCGACTATGCCGACCGGCGCATCTATCTCCTGGCTCCTTTGGTGCAGAATCGCAAGGGTCACTATCGTGAAATGTTCGAAACGATACTTCGCAAAGGCTTCATTCACGTGCGTGTGGACGGAGAACTGAAGATGGTGGAACGCGGGATGAAACTGGACCGCTACAGGACGCACGATATAGAGGTGGTGATCGACAAACTCCGCGTTCACGCCAAGGATGGCGAACGCTTGCAGCAATCCGTGACGAAAACCCTCGACCAGGGCGACGGACTGCTGCTTATCCTGGATGCGGAAACGCAGGCAGTACGCTATTACAGCCGAAGGCTCATGTGTCCCGTCACAGGAATCGCCTATCGCGAACCTGCACCCAATATCTTTTCCTTCAACTCAACGCTGGGGGCATGTCCTAAATGTAAGGGATTGGGATTTCTTCATGCCATGGACATCCAGAAGGTGTGTCCTGACCCTTCAAAGAGCATTCGGGAAGGGGCTATGGAACCTTTGGGAAAATGGCGAAACAACCTGATATTCTGGAAAATCGAGGCTGTGCTGCAGAAATATGATGCCGACCGCGACACGCCCGTGAGCGAATTGCCGGAGGAAGCGATCGACGAGATTATCAACGGCAGCAATGAGGCCGTGCGGATTCCTGCCTCCGCCACCGGAGCCGACGAGGACTATTACGTCAGTTACGATGGCCTGGCGAAGTATGTGCAGCAGATGGCTGATGTGGAGATGTCGGCTGCCGCACAACGCTGGGCAGAGCAGTTCTCGAAGGAAGTGACTTGTCCGCACTGCCATGGCACCCGTCTGAACCGCGAAGCCTTGTCCTATCGTTTCGGGGGAAAGAATATCGGGGAACTGAGCGCGATGGATTTGGGCGAACTGTATGATTTCTTCGATGGTATCGAGGAAAAATTGGAGACGCGAGAGCGTGCCGTGGCCACCGAGATACTGAAGGAAATCCGCACTCGACTGCGTTTTCTGCTGAATGTCGGACTGGACTATCTCAGTCTGTCGCGTGCCACGATGACGCTTTCGGGCGGTGAGAGCCAGCGCATTCGGCTTGCCACTCAGATTGGATCGCAGTTGGTGAATGTACTCTATATCCTTGACGAGCCCAGCATCGGACTGCACCAACGCGACAATGTCCGTCTGATTGACAGTCTGAAGCAACTGCGCGATGGTGGAAATACGGTCGTCGTCGTAGAACATGACCGCGATATGATGCTGGCTGCCGACTATATCGTGGACATCGGCCCGAGGGCAGGCCGCAAGGGTGGTGAAGTGGTGTTTCAAGGCACACCCCAGGAAATGCTGCGCCATGACACGCTGACCTCCGGCTATCTGAACGGTACCCACAGCATCGAAGTGCCTGCTGTCCGGCGCAAGGGCAACGGCAACTTCCTCACGCTGAAGGGGTGTAAGGGCAACAACTTGCGCAATATCAGCGTTAGTTTCCCCCTCGGTACACTGACCTGCGTCACGGGAGTGTCCGGCAGCGGCAAGTCGACCCTAATCAACGACACCCTGCTTCCTATCCTCAGCCAGCACTTCTACCGCTCTTTGCGCGAGCCGCTTTCCTACGATTCCATCGAAGGTCTGGAGCATATCGACAAGGTGGTGGCCGTCGACCAAAGCCCCATCGGGCGTATGCCTCGTTCCAATCCTGCCACCTATACGGGTGTATTCAATGACATCCGCAATCTCTTCTCTGCCTTGCCGGAATCGAAGATGCGGGCATACAAGCCCGGGCGCTTTTCTTTCAATGTCAAAGGCGGGCGTTGCGAAACGTGCAAGGGCAATGGCTACAAGACCATCGAAATGAACTTCCTGCCCGATGTCTATGTGTTATGTGAGGCTTGCCGTGGCCGGCGCTATAACCGCGAAACGCTGGAGGTGCGCTATAAGGGGAAGAGTATCGCCGACGTGCTGGATATGACCATCAATCAGGCGGTAGAGTTCTTTGAGCATGTACCCGTCATCCTCCAGAAAATCAAGACCCTTCAGGAAGTGGGACTGGGCTATATACGCCTCGGACAATCGTCCACCACGCTGTCGGGTGGCGAGAGCCAACGTGTGAAGTTGGCGACGGAACTCTCGAAGCGCGACACGGGCAGAACCGTGTTTATCCTCGATGAGCCTACCACGGGCTTGCATTTTGAGGATATCCGCATCCTGCTCGGCGTGTTGCAGCGTTTGGTGGAAAAAGGCAATACCGTCATCGTCATCGAGCATAACCTTGATGTGGTGAAGGTGGCCGACCATATCATCGACATCGGGCCGGAAGGCGGACGTGGCGGTGGGCAGGTGGTGGCACAGGGTACTCCAGAGGAGGTGGCGGCTCAGGACAAGGGTTTTACGGCTAAATTCCTCAAGCCGGAACTTTGCTCATGTAAAAAATGAGAATACTCCCGGTTTTCATTTCCTGACGGGAAATCTCCGCAGGAATTAACCCTCTCAAAAAAAAGTACCTTGCCATTTGCAATAAAAAGGGGGGGCGCATATGCCACTGTTCCCCCTACGCTCTTTTTTCGTGGAGCCCTCCGGCATATCATCTCCGCATTAAGGGATGTTCTATAAATTAGCTTGAGACAATTTTCGAACTATCGCACAGTAGATTCCTATCCTTTAAACGCGCACATAGCGGGCTATGTAAGTGTTTGAAGGATAGGAAGATACAAGCGAGAGGCTGAAAAGTGGCCAAGCATAATAAAACTTTCTAAATGAATAAAAAACTAATTTATAGAACATCCCTTAAATATTATCCCCGCATAAAAAAACACACAATAATACAACAAACAATCACTAACAATCCCCCAAAACACACAAATCTATGTTTGAAGGACAACCAAAGGGCTTATGGGCTCTCGCGCTGGCCAATACGGGCGAGCGTTTTGGCTATTACACCATGCTGGCTGTATTCCTCCTCTTCCTCCAGGCTAATTTCGGCTGGGAGACGGGTTTCGCCAGTGGTGTTTATTCTACATTCCTCATGATGGTCTATTTTTTGCCCGTCATTGGCGGTATCGCTGCTGACCGCTTCGGTTTTGGCCGTATGGTGACCACGGGTATTTTCATCATGTTCATCGGTTATCTCATTCTCTCCCTCCCTCTTGGCAGCGACCTCATTGCCGCCTCTTCCATGGGTCTGGCACTGATTCTCGTCAGCCTTGGTACGGGTCTTTTCAAGGGCAACCTCCAGGTTATGGTAGGCCGTCTGTACGACGACCCGAAGTTTGCCGACAAGCGCGACAGCGGCTTCTCGCTCTTCTATATGGCCATCAACATCGGTGCCATGTTTGCCCCCACGGCTGCCATCAAGGTGATGGAATATGCACAGACAAATCTTGGCATCAGCGAGGCCGACTCCTACCATTTTGCCTTTGCCGTAGCCTGCATCAGCCTTATCGTCTCCATCGCCATTTATTATGCCTTCAGCGGTACCTATAAGCATGTCATCGCACAGGAAGGCAAGAAGGCCGACAAAGCGAAAAAGGCAGATGCCAACCAGCCTGAACTGTCAGCAGCAGAGACCAAGGAACGCATCATCTGCCTTTGTCTCGTGTTTGCCGTTGTCATCTTCTTCTGGATGGCATTCCATCAGAACGGCAACACGCTGACGCTCTTCGCCCGCGACTTCACCGCCACCACCTCCGAAGGGGTTCAGGCTATGGCCTTCGATGTGACGAATCTTGTGGCGTGCATCTTCATCGTCTATGGTCTTTTCGGCATTTTCCAAAGTTCCACTTCCAAGGGCCGTGGCATTTCTGCACTTGTCATCATTGCTGCCGCAGCTTTCCTTTACGTGAAATATGGTATGCTCAGCGGTCCTACAGAAGTAAAGGCCCCCATCTTCCAGCAGTTCAATCCCTGCTATGTCGTGGCCCTCACTCCCGTGAGTGTGGCCCTCTTCGCCTGGCTTGGCAGAAAGGGCATGGAGCCTTCCAGTCCGAAGAAGATAGGTATCGGCATGCTCGTGGCAGCCTCCGCTTTCTGCCTTATGGCAGTAGGCTCCCTGGGGCTGGCACTTCCCGTTGACCAGGCAGAGGCCATCAAGGCTGGAGAGCAAGTTGCACGCGTGGATGCCAACTGGCTCATCACCACCTATCTCGTGCTGACTTTCGCCGAGCTGCTCCTTTCGCCCATCGGCATCAGCTTCGTCAGCAAGGTGGCTCCTCCCAAGTATGCCGGTCTGATGATGGGTCTGTGGTTTGCCGCTACCGCTATCGGCAACCAGCTCGTGATGATTCCTGGTCTGATGTGGGGTGCCAATATGCCTCTCTTCGTTATCTGGAGTGTACTGGCAGGCATCTGTCTTGTATCTGCCATTTTCATCTTCTCCATTCTCAAGAAGCTGGAGAAGGTGTCCTGATATCCTATAGCATGAATTGAAAATGCCCCCTCCCCATAATGCAGGGGGAGTGAACTGACAGCCCGTTTCCAATTGGCCGGAAAGCCATTTGGAAGCGGGCTGTCAAGCGTAGTCAATGCACTCTCCTTCTATTTCGAGCCGTAACATCAGGCAAAACCCATGCCCATGTTGCAAGATTTCATGTTTTCTTCATGTCAGAATGGCCATAACTGAAAATAAAACCTTAATTTTGCAGTTGGAAATCCTAAAACGAGGAAACATCGGCAACAAAACCAACAACCCATAATAAAACCACTTTTTTTACACTATGAAGAAATTTCTACTCTTTCTTGCCACAGTGCTCTCCGCTCTTTCCATGAGTGCCCAGAGCAACCTGCTGGAGAACGGCGATTTCGAGAGTTGGACCGATGATGGTCTGCCCGTCAACTGGAAGTCTGCCTCTTCGGCATCCAGTGCTACTCTCACACAAAGCACCGATGCCCATGACGGACAATACGCCGTGGAGGCTGCGAAAGCCAGCAGCAACAAGCGCATGGCGTATAAGGAACTCACCTTGGAGGCCGGAACCTACCTCTTCACTTTCTATGTAAAGAGTGCCGACGCAGAGGCGGCCACAAACGTAAGGCCGGGCTACGTGCCTGTCGACGAGAACGACAAGGCTGACTCCAATTCTTACATTTATGGTACCGAATGCAGCGTCGGCAATGAATGGACAAAGGTGGAGTACTCCTTCACCCTTGAGCAGCAGGGACGCCTTGCCATCCTTGTCATGGTATCAAAAAAAGCAAAGGCCAACGCCATCATCGATGATGCCTCGTTAGTCAAGACGCAGAGTGGAGAAGAGCCTGGTGGCGGCGACGAACCTGGCGACATCAAGACCATGACCGTAGCAGAGGCACTCGCTGCCGAGGCTGGAACAGAGGCCGTGGTGGAAGGCACCGTAGTGGCCACCAACAGTTCCAGCATCGTATTGGGAGATGCCACCGGCTATATCTATTGCTTCAAGACCCTGGCATACACCGAGGGCTCTGCCGCCGTGGGCGACAAGGTGAAGGTAGAGGGCGCACTCTCCACCTATGCAGGCTTCAACCAGTTCAGCAGTGCTACGCTGACCAAACTGGGCGAGGAGACTGTCGCATACCCCACACCAACCGTCATGGCAGGTGCTGATCTCGACGCATGGGTGGCAAGTCCCAAGATCGACTTTATCAAGTTCCGCGGAACGCTCAACGTCTCCGGCAACTATTACAACGTCACGGTGGAAGGTGCCGAGACCGCTATCGGCTCCATCGTCTATCCCGCCGACGAACTGAAGGCTCAGCTGACGAATGGCAGCACCTATGATATCACGGGCTTTGCCATGTATGCCAGCAGCGGGAAGTACGTGAATGTCATTGTCACCAACGTGGAGGCTGCAGGCGGCGACGAGCCTGGTGGTGGCGATGAGCCTGGCGACAGCAAGACCATGACCGTAGCAGAGGCTTTGGCTGCCGAGGCTGGAACAGAGGCCGTGGTGGAAGGCACCGTAGTGGCCACCAACAGTTCCAGCATCGTATTGGGAGATGCCACCGGCTATATCTATTGCTTCAAGACCCTGGCATACACCGAGGGCTCTGCCGCCGTGGGCGACAAGGTGAAGGTAGAGGGCGCACTCTCCACCTATGCAGGCTTCAACCAGTTCAGCAGTGCTACGCTGACCAAACTGGGCGAGGAGACTGTCGCATACCCCACACCAACCGTCATGGCAGGTGCTGATCTCGACGCATGGGTGGCAAGTCCCAAGATCGACTTTATCAAGTTCCGCGGAACGCTCAACGTCTCCGGCAACTATTACAACGTCACGGTGGAAGGTGCCGAGACCGCTATCGGCTCCATCGTCTATCCCGCCGACGAACTGAAGGCTCAGCTGACGAATGGCAGCACCTATGATATCACGGGCTTTGCCATGTATGTCAGCAGCGGGAAGTATGTGAATGTCATTGTCACCAATGTGGAAGCTGCAGGCGGCGACGAGCCTGGCGACATCAAGACCATGACCGTAGCAGAGGCTCTGGCTGCCGAGGCCGGAACAGAGGCCGTGGTGGAAGGCACCGTAGTGGCCGCCAACAGTTCCAGCATCGTATTGGGAGATGCCACCGGCTATATCTATTGCTTCAAGACCCTGGCATACACCGAGGGCTCTGCCGCCGTGGGCGACAAGGTGAAGGTAGAGGGCGCACTCTCCACCTATGCAGGCTTCAACCAGTTCAGCAGTGCTACGCTGACCAAACTGGGCGAGGAGACTGTCAACTACCCCTCACCTACCGTCATGACGGGTGCTGATCTCGACGATTGGGTGGCAAGTCCTGAAATCGACTTCATCAAGTTCCGCGGAACGCTCAATATCTCCGGCAACTATTACAACGTCACGGTGGAAGGTGCCGAAACCGCCATCGGCTCCATCGTCTATCCCGCCGACGAACTGAAGGCCCTCCTCTCCAATGGCAGCACCTATGATATCACGGGCTTTGCCATGTATGCCAGCAGCGGCAAGTACGTGAATGTCATCGTCACCGACGTTGAACTCGTGGGCAGCGAAGTTGAACTGAAGGACATCAGCAACACCCCCGAGACGGCTTACACCGTGGCACAGGCTCATGAACTGATTGTCGATCCCCTCAGCGACCTCAGCAAGAAGGTATTCGTCGTGGGTAAGGTCAGCAAGATTCAGTCCATCGCAGGAAAATATACCAACGCCATCTATTTCATCAGCGATGATGGCACTGAGGAAAACCAGCTGGAGGTCTACCAGGGTTATGGTATCAACGGCGAGGATATCACTGTCGAGGACTATCTGAAACTTGGCGATGAAGTGGTGGTATACGGTGAACTTTGCGACTTCAACGGCACGCACGAGCTGAACAAGGGCAACTATATCTACTCCCTCAACGGCCAAACGAAGCCCGTTGGCATCAACAATGTTCTCGGCCAGTCCAGCCAGACTCCGATCTTCGACCTCGCAGGACGTCGCGTGAGTCGTGCTACTCAGGGACTCTACATCGTAAACGGCAAAAAAGTGCTCTTCTAAAAGCACCGGCATCCTTTAGTGATGTCTCGTCATAACAGCTCCGCATCATCCGACCGTCGGATGATGCGGAGCTGATTTTTTTGTGTAGGCCATCCAAATGCAAGCGTTCATGCAACCACGCGTTGATGCCATACAACTCCTCTTTATAATATTAGTCTCGTTTCGCAAGTTGTTACCGCTGTTGATAATGTGCATTAAAGGCACGCCCTAGTAGGGGCAGCTGTGGTGGTGTAATGTGTTGTCCAGTGTGTTGCTTGGCATCACCTTTCCCTTCGGCAACCGTAGACCGGAAAAAACAATGCCTGGAAGGCAGTGTGCCGAAGCATGCGGCCTACTGCTTTCCAGGCAAAACAGCGATAGTGAATAAGCGTCCTGCAGGAGGATGCTAACTTGCTATCGTCAACAGTGCAACATCAAAAGGCGAAATCCAAAGCCATAATCTTGCCATAGCCATAGTTGGTCTTCACGAAACATGAGGCTTCCTGTATCTCTTGTCTATTCCGCAATCCAGGGAAACGGAGGGTTACGTAAGCTATAGTTCCTGGCATGAGAATATTATTCTGGGAACCTATGGTGTTTAGGCCCCACACGCTTACTCGGCCATTGATTTTCCTGCCGGATGCCGTGAGAAGTTGCGCATTGCTTGCATCGAACTGGCACTTGTTCATAGCCTTCAGCCTGACCTGTAATTTCACTTCAAGTGTTTCTTCAGAAAAGGATGTGGTAGCTTCCAGGACTTCTATCTGCGGAGCGCGGGAAGCCACCTTGATATTGCGTTTCTTCTTGGCATATCTGTCCTTCGCCAACCATAGTTTCACCTCCTTGTCAGCCAACTGCTGCGGGGTGAAGGTGTTCTCCCCGTCGCATGTGCTGTCAAGCGTCACCTGGCCATTTTCTACGGATGTCACCTTATAGTTGTCCATGACGCGCTGCCCTGCCTCATAAGCATAGACAATGCTTTCCGTACCCTTTTTCATCAAGGGAAACTGGTTGAGGTCGCGGCTGAACAGCAGACTGGCGTAAACGTAGGCCTCATTGTGATTTCGATCTGTGCCGATGCCTTTCTCGTTCATCATGGCATACACATACACAGAAATATAGGATCCGAACTTGGCCTTCCATACATTAAAATGGGCTGTTTGCTGTTCAAACGGTAGCGTGGCAAGTTGCTCAAAGAAGTAATCGCTCACTTCGTCCACCCATTCCGGCTTTCCCAGTCCTTCGGCATATACTGTCTCAAGGTTCGTTCGCATATCTTGCGGATGCTCAAGCGAAGTGTCGATGATGTGGCGATAGAACTCTTCGTGACAGTTTTCCACCGCCTCATTCCTCCATTCCACCGTTTCCTTGTTCTTGTACATCATCTTCCATCCCTTCACTTTATCGCTCTCCACCCCTTGTCCGCGGTAGGTGTACAATCCGATGCAGAATTTCCGATAGGTGGTTGAATCCTGGTCGTTGGCGGCCTTCATCCATTTGTAGGCGGCAGGATAGTCCTGTTTCTTATACGCCATATCGCTATACTCCTCCATGGCAGGAACATATCCGTTCTTTGCCGACAAGAGCATATAGCGCTCTGCCTGCTCCTCGCTCTTCATCACTCCCTTTCCTTCCGCAAACAGTTGAGAGGCCAGGTACTGCGCTTCGGCATTGCCGTTGTCGGCCAGAGGACGCAGGGTAATGGCGGCTTCCTTATAGTCGCCTGCATCTATCAGAATTTTAGCCCTGCTCAGCTCATATCCTTGGGCATAGGCAGCAGTGGCCGACATGACGACTGCCAGCAGCATGATAAATTGTCGTATTTTCATGATTTTGTATTTTTTTTAGACGTTACCTAAAGACACAGAGTGGAAAAACCGTGTCGTTCATGGAATGCTTCCAACCGTGCAGGTCGATTTTCCTGAACTTTAATTATTCGTCATCGGTATTGTTGTGGATGAAAAAATCCATGCTGACCTCATCCGTGTCATATTCACTGTTAATGATGATACGCTTTGCATTGTCGCCCGAACCGCAGAGAAACTCGCCATCGTAGTCACTTTGAGTGAACCCTTTGGCAAGAATGCTTTTCTTCACGCACGAAATAAAAGCCTCGTTATACTCTTTCGGGATATTCACCGACACGACCATCCGCTCAAGTTTGGCGTCAGGATTCCATTCAAATCCGTCCGACACTTGCGTCGTATATTCAAACCAGCCATCATTGGATGTTTCTTCATGGAATAATTCATTCTTCAGTATTCCTGTGAAATGCAGAATTCGTTCCATGGTACACCAGGATGTATGGAAAGAAGTTGAAACGGACGACGCGTAGGGTGACACGGAATCCAATTCAAGTTTCAGGCTCTTGGCTATGGATGCCATGTCTTCTTGTCCGTTGCAACACACCACTCCCTTTGTACTTACATCCTGCGTAAACGTATCGGCAATTGCCTGTAAATCAACATATTCTGCATATCCCGAAGTGCCTCCTAAATTAAAATTCCTAAATTCGGCTTTCTTGATTTCTTCTCCTTTGGGAGTAACCACCACAAAATAATTGCCTGATATCATGATGTAGTTCTCGCCCAGGCGAAGAGGACAGATGCCATCATAGTCAAAATCCACCAAGGCATTGTCCTCGGCGTCTACTACTCCATACTTTTCGCCTTTCTTCACGCCAAAGGTGGCATTGCCCATATTATCGATAGATTTATACTTGCCGCTTCTTATCATCTTCTCGCCCTTATCGTTTATGACGGTATATTCTTCCGTCATAAAGTTTCTGAGAACGGCATAGCCTCCATAATAGCATTCCGGGGTGCTGTAGCCTGCAAATTTTCCGAACAACTCGTTCCCCTTGACATCCAGGTAAGCGACCGAAGGATGTTCTGAATCTCCATCAACCTCCACTCCAATTTTTCCTTCCGACGGCAATTGGCGCGGATTGTACTTCTGCTTGCTCCATGAATTTATGGCATTGCCTTTCTTGTCAATCAGCGTAACAGCAGTCATTTCTGCATCTGCATACACACAACACACCCCGGAACCGAAATTATGTATGGCACTATAAGTTGCTGGAATCTGTATGTCGCCCGACTTGTTCAGAAAGCCCCATTTTCCTTCCTGGTCCTGATAGGGTGCCATGCCGTCAAAGAATGCGAATGCCCTTGCCACATCCTTGCTGAGCGTCTTGAGGTGATTGCCTTTCTCGTCGAGCATCAGAATGGGCTGGCCTGTAACAGATGCAAATGCCCTGCCTTCCCGGAAAATAGTCACCTTGTCATATTCATCATCCGTAAGCGACTTCTTGGGCGAATCGATGGAGAACAGGCGGAACTTGCCATTGGACTGCACCCAATAAATTCCACCGTCATAGACGCTCGACAGGACATTATCCTTGTCGTATTCCCGATCGACGACCACGTTGCCATTCGCGTCAATGATACTCCAACTGTCGTCCTTGTCAATCTGGACTGCCAGATAGTCCACCTTCTGCTCGTCTTTCTTGCTCTCTGAAGAACCGCAAGATGCAAATAATGCGGTGATGGCCAGTACACCCATCATCGCCAGAACGTTCCAAACCTTTCTCTGTCGTTTCATAAAACTAACAATAGTATCATTGCCTATTGGCTCCCAAAATTCGGCTGTTAGCATTCCTGTAACTGATTCTGCCAACTATGGAAAACGTGAGAGCCTGACCTTGCTACCCATCTCCTGTCCCCAAATTAAAAGCCACCTCACCTGCTTGACTCTCGTCTCGGAATGCCAGGATACAGCGCATGATAAACGCTTTCACATAATTGGCGGATGCCATCTCAAAGTCATCACAAGCTGATGCCCATCAAGATTACCCGCTGCAAAATTAGCTAAATTTTCCAATTCTCCAAATAATTTGTAGAATATTTCCTCTCTTGCGGTTTCCTCCCCTCGCAGTTTTGACACGGCAAAAAGAGTCGCAGGACTGCATCCTGGACAAAGTCTGCATATCAGGCATAACACTCATAGCCCACATCTTCTACTATTGGCCTTGTGCTTGCAAAAGAAGCCTGCTGCACGATGGAGGGCTTTTAAACTTTTCGCATCTGCCGACGACAAACCGAATGGAGAGGCAAGTTTGGACTATCCTGAGGCATCAAGGAGGAAGGCAAAGCCAAAGAGGAAGACGAAGCTAAGCTACTTTATGGAACACCCTAATACATAAAAGGAAGTCAAGGACTATAACTTTATTGCCTGTAAGGTTAATAACCTTACAGGCTTAAGATTAATAACCTTACGGCTGCAAGGTTATTAACCTTGTCGGCAATGAAGTTAACATACATCGGCAGAGCTGCAAATATACTTCCTCGATTAGCTTAATCTTGTCTCATACAGGTTTAAGGTAGGCAGGTTTAAGGTGGGCAGGTTTAAAGTGGGTGCTGTCAATTCGTTTTGTACGCCATACAAGTTTTCATCATAAACGTAGGTGGATGAGTCCCCAGTGAGTCCCAAGTAAGTCCCATTTTTCTGCAGACAAGGATGGGAGCCGGATGGGCAGAACATGGGAGAAGATAGCATAAGACAAGCCTATGCTAAAATGAGCGGGAAAATCCGTAGCTGTTTCCACATCTATAAGAGCTTCGCTCCTCTGCTGAAAAACGGCTGCGGGAATAAGGCAGGATTCGGAGGCGGTGGATGGTGTGCTCGGTCACGGTGAGGACGGATTCTCGCTATATTCTTATGTGATTGGCTTGAAAATAGCCAAATCAAGTTAAAAAGCCGCTAATTCCCTCCATCTTTTCGCTTTGCTTTGCAATGAATTGTTTATTTTTGCATTCTAAAGATATTCATTATGGGCAGACATCCTTCACTGTCCATCCACTTCACTGTCCGTCCACTTCACTAATGACAAGCGATATGAGGATTAACGATATGAGTATTAACGATATGATTATAACCGAAAAGATGCGAAGACAATTATTGATGCTCCTTGGAGCCCTGCTTTCCCTGTTGCCTTTCGCAGCAAAGGCACAGACGTTTGATGCGCTTTGGGCACAGTTCGACGCAGCCTATCAGAAGGATTTGCCAGCCTCTGCCCGCGATGTGCTTTTCGAAATCAGGAAGAAAGCTGCCCACGAGAGGGCCGATGCCCAGTTGCTGCGGGCATTGGTCACGGAATGTGCCGTAGCACGTGAGATTTCTCCTGATAGTGGCAATGTCGTTCTGCAGCAGATAGAGCGTGCGATGGCCCAAGAACATCGGCCTGTGGAGCGTGCCCTTTGGCTTTCGGCCTACGGACAGCTGACGGGCAACGCTGACAGTCTGCTGGCCTCCATCGCCCAGCCGGAGGTGCTGGCCGATGCCCGTACGGCTGACTATGCCACATTGTTCGAAATGGGGGAAGACAGCCGATGGACTCATGATGACCTGCTCGCACTCCTCACGCGCGTGGTGCTTGACCGTGAAGGGTACAGGGGTATCAGCAAGGCCCAGGCCCAGGATGCCCGTAGCCGGATGCGGAGGGTGTATGAACAGAAAGGGTATGAGGAAGCCTTGCTGATGATGGAGTACGATGAAATGGTGCAGAAGCAGCTTTTGGATGATGAAAAAGGCGGTTTTATCGCAAAAATACGCAGTATGCTGCCTCGTTTTAAGGGAAGTCATGCACAGAAAGTGCTGTCGGCTTACATCGCAGGTGAGGAGAGCGGCTATATCCGTGCCTCCTTCGAGGCCTCGGAATCGCTGTTCTATCCCGGAAAGTCCTATGCTGTCAGTGTAGACACCCGCAATGTCTCCCATGCGGAATTGCGGATTTACCGCTTGAAGAAAGCAGCCGGAAGCGACCTGATGCCCGATGCCATGGATGATGCCGACCTGACACGGTTGTGCAAGCGTGCAGGCTTGACGCTGTGCAGCACCCACCGTGTGCCTGCCCACGATGCGCCCGCCCACGTCGGTCATACTGATACGCTTCAGATACAGTTCGATGCTCCCGGACTCTATAGGGTGGAATTGCGCGAGAATGGAAAAATACGCGATTTCACCGTGGTTCCCTGTACACGCATTTGTCCCGTACTATTTAGTTATGATGAAGGCGGGGACTATCGTTTGCGGCTGATGCTTGTGGATGCCCGGGATGGAGAGCCTTTCCGTGCCGGTGTGGCTGTGCAGTCTGCAAAAATCCAGCATTACGGATGGGGCCGACGGGCAGAAGAACGGCAGGCTGTCCATTGGAATGCCGCAGCGGGTATCGTCGGCGGTATCTGCTGGTTGGACGATGCGGACGAACAGTTGCTGGTGTCGGCACAAGTGGGCGACGATGTGTTTCTTCCACCCTTCTATGCCACCGTCGGCCAGGGTTTCCATCCCGTGCAGCAGAAAGTCACGTCCGGCCGCATGTTTACGGATCGTGCTGTGTACCGTCCTGGTCAGACGGTGCATTTCGGAGGCGTTGTCTATCAGCAGCAGCAGGATGATGTCCAGTCCGTTCAGGGATGGAATGGAAAAGTAGTGCTCCTCGACCCTCAGCGAAAGACACTTTCCGATACCACCGTTTGTACGAGCGATATGGGCGATTTCAACGGTAGTTTCGTGCTCCCGGAACCTTTGATGCCAGGGCTTTACCAACTGCGACTTACCGGCAACGGACTTTCCCGAAGTGTCAGCTTACGTGTGGAGGAATACAAGCGCCCGACGTTTATGGTGGAGATGGATGTTCCCACCCCCCAAGCATGCTATGGGCGCGATGCGTGGGAACTGGGCGACAGCCTGACTCTTCGCGGTACGGTGAAAACCTATTCCGGCATATCCGTGGCAGAAGCAAAGGTGTGCTGGTCGACGGAGCGTAGCGTCAGTTTCTGGCGAATGGCAGGAACTGAGGATGCCAAGGTGACGGGTGAAACCACAAGTGGTCCTGACGGAACGTTTGAAATCGTTGTCCGCCTGCGCGGAATTTCCGATGAAGACGTCGAAAAGAGCATAGCTGCTCCTTGGCTCTTCTATCGTTTCACGACACAGTGTGACGTGACGGCTCCGAATGGAGAAAGTGTCACGGCGACAGCTACGGTAGTGGCACGCCAGCCTGTTCCGGAAGAATGGCAGAAGAAGGAGGCAGAAAGGAAGGAGCCGTGGCGGATAGCGACATCCGACGACTGCTCAAAGGCACGTATGGTGCTGACACTTCCCGGAGCATGGGCATATTATGATGTGGTGACCGCCCAAGGGGAGCATGTGGCTGAGCAGACCGTACAGGTGACCGACAGCCTTGTACGCACGCTCGACTGGCAGCCCGCTTATGGCGATGCTGCCGTGGCTTATCTGGGATGGATGCAGGATGGCACGTTCCACAGCATCAGTTGTCGGGTGGAGCGTCCGCGTCCCGACAAGCGCCTTTTGCTCTCCTGGAGCACCTTCCGCAACAAGCTACAGCCCGGTCAGGAAGAGACCTGGTCGCTGACGGTACGCAAACCCGACGGTGCGCCTGCCGATGCTCTGGTCATGGCACGCCTGTACGATGCTTCGCTCGATGCCATCAGCAAGGGCGAGTGGACATTCGACATTTATTTCCCGCGCTATATCCATCATCCTTCCATGTGGCGCCCGGGACGCACTGCTTCGTTGTGGCTATACTATAACGAACCGGTGGATTCGTGGGGCAGTTGGCGGTTGTCGCACTGGCGAAGCTCGATGTTCTCCTTTGCAGGAACACATGGCATGGTGTCGGATATGATGCGTCCGATGCCTGTGGCAGGATCGATGCTGCAGGAACGGACCGTACGGGCCAAAGGCAGTTCAAAGTATGCCATGGCAGATGAATTGATGATGACCGCCAATATGTCGGCCAAAATGGAGGATGCGGCTCCTGCAGAAGAAGTGGCGGAGGAAGATGCTTCCGCGGGTGCGGAGATGGCGGATGTTCCCGTTCGTGAACATTTCGGTGAGACCGCCTTTTTCATGCCTGCTCTCCGAACAGATGCAGAGGGAGAGGTGACGATGACGTTCACCCTCCCGGAAAGCCTGACACAGTGGAACTTCAGTGCCTTTGCCCACGACCGTCAGATGAATTATGGCATCCTCCATGATACCATTGTGGCGCGCAAGGAGATTATGGCAGAAGTGGCGGCTCCCCGTTTCCTGCGTGACGGCGATGTGGCGGATGTGCCCGTCACGGTTCGAAATGTAAGTTCGACGCGTCAGTGCGGAACGCTCGCCTTCCTGCTTTCCGATGCCGACGGGGGAAAGCCCTTGCGCCAGGAGCGGCAGACGTTTGCCTTGGAAGCCGGTGCCTCCGTCACCTTCCACTTTACCGTGAAAGCCAATCTGCGGGCAATGGGTGTTCCGGCCTCCAGCACCGACCCCACCGATGGTCTGGCAGAGGCATTGGCACAGCTGGCGGTGAAAGTGGTGGCACAGACAGAACCTGATGCCGAGGGCCAGGTGTTCCGCGACGGTGAACAGCGAGCCATACCTTTGTTGAGCGGAAGGGTGGTGGTAGAGACCGCCGTACCATTCTCCTTCACCGAAGCAGGGCAGCAGCGTGTGGACCTCAGTAGTCTTGGCTTGAAGCAGCTGATGCGCAATGATGCCCTGTGCCAGCCGGAGCTGAGTGTGGAATATACGGGCAATCCGCTATGGAGCGTGGTACGTACAGTGCCGGCCTTGCTGGAAATGGAAGCCTTGAGTGCCAACGATGCTGCTGTACGCCTGTACATCGTAGAAGTGGCGCGCTGTCTGTCGGAGCAGATTCAGGAAGTTCGCGATGAGATGCCTTCCTCTGCGGTCGTCGGTGCCTTGCGCTATGCTGCCTTGGACCAGTTGCGCGACAGGCAGTGCAGCGATGGCGGTTTCTCCTGGATGCCAGGTTTCCCCTCGTCCTTCTGGGTGACTGCCGATGTGGGAATCCTGCTCGGCCGCATGAAGCACCTGACGGGTAGCACCTTCGCCGACGGAGTGCTGGAGCGTGCTATGGACTATATGGAGAAGGAAGCCGCTGCGGCCTGGGAGGAGATGCGCAAACATCCTTCCGGCAATGGCCTGTCAGAGACACTGTTGCGTTATCTCTATGTGCGCACGTTGTGTGGGCTGGAGCCTGATGCCGTGGCATCCCGTCTGATAGAGCGTGCCTGCCAGCAGAAGAAAAGCCTGACGATGTACGGCAAGGGTGTGGTGGCACAGGTGCTGGCAGAGTCGGCTGCTACGGGTGTACTCTCGCGGCATCTGACGGCAGAGTGTTTGGTGGCAGCGGACGAGTCGGTGCAGAGCCTGGTGGAGCATACGGTGCTTTCTCCTGTGATGGGAAGATATTTCGACACCCAGCGTGCTCAGGTGGGGTGGGGAAGTTACCGCATCCCGACACAGACGATGACACTGGAGGCCCTTGCAAATCCCCATTTGGGCAAGGAGGCTGACAACTGGATGACGCAGCAGGATCGTCCGGCCTTGCAGCAGGAGATGCGGCTTTGGCTGCTTCAGAGCAAGCGCACGCAGCAGTGGGAGAGTACGCGTGCCACGGCAGATGCCACCTATGCCCTCCTGTTGGGCTATGACGCTCAGGCATCGGCATTCCAGCATCTTGGCAACGAAGACCATAGCGTGAGGATGCTGACTCCCGACGAGACGGCGAAAGCCTTGCGCACAAGCGGCTATAATATTAATAAGGAGTCGGAAGGCCTGTCGTGGGGATGCGTCCGCGCACGCTATACGCTTCCTGCAGCCCTGGTGCAGCAGGCAGGGGCAGAGCTGACGGTGGCCCGTCGCTGGCAGGTGTGGCATGAAGGAAGATGGGCCGACCTTCCTGACAGTGATGGCCAGCAGGCCAAATGGCTGGTTCCCGGTGTACGCGTACGTCAAGTGTTTACCGTCAAGGCAGCCCGCGATTTTGATTTCGTGCGCCTTGAAGCCGGTCGTCCTGCCAACCTTGAACCCGTGAGTCCGCTGAGCGGCACTGTATGGACATCCGGAAATCTGGCCTACCGCATGGTGCGCGATACCCGCAATGACTTCTATTTCGAGCATTTCCCGAAAGGCACCATGGAGTTTGCCGAAGAATATTTTGTGGCGCGTTCCGGACGCTATTCCACGGGCTTGCTGCATATATCCTGCGCCTTTGCTCCCGAGTTTTCCGGCTATGCGCCGGCTGTGAGCATATCGTCGGGACGGGAATGAAGAATGGCAGTATGGTAGTTTGCAGATTGTAGACTTTTCGGAGATGTCGGTATTTCCGGCATCTCCGAAAAGTCTTTTTACAGAAAGAAATGCCAGCTTTTTTGCCATCTCAGAATAGTTAAAATGCACAAAACAAATGTTAATGTGCTGATTATCTTGCAGAAATATTGCCTGCAAAGGGCATAATCCGTACCTTTGCACCCGTCTGACAGAGCCATCAACAATCGGAAAACGGGGTGAAAAGGCCGGCTTAAAGGCTGATTCACAGCGGTTGAGACGTTGTTTTCCGTTGCATCCGACGGTGGGACGCTCCCGTCAGAAGATTCCTGCAAGGTGCGGACGACTGCAGCTTGCGCAACTGGAGTCTTTTGCTTCGTCAGGCCTGATGGGTCAGAGTATTCTTATATACTATTCTATCGATATTGTTTTTATCCATTTCTCATTCTAAATATATTCTCAGAGCGTCCGGATTTGTTATGCAAAAAATCAAGACAACAAGTCAGAAAGCAGCACACCGCATCCTTCACGTTGCGGCGAAATGCTCCGTACGCTCCTTCTACAAGGCAGTCGTTCTGACGCTCATTGCAGTGTTCGCCTTGGCAAATGCAGAGATGCTTGCCGATGGTGGTAAAGATGTGGTGAAGAGCGGGAATGCCACTTTTTATGGCAACAGGTCGCATGGTCGCCGCACGAGTTCTGGAACAGTGTATCACCGTGACTCGTTGACGTGTGCCCATCGCACGTTGCCTTTCGGAACGGTACTCAAGGTGAAGAACAAGCGTAACGGTAAGGAAGTGTACGTCACGGTTACCGACCGCGGGCCTTTCCGCAAGGGGGCCGTCATCGACCTTTCGATGGCAGCCGCCAAGCATATTGATATGGTGCGGGATGGCGTTTGCCCTGTAGAGATTTCCATGGCCGACCCCAGCATGCTGAATGGTGGAGTGCCTTACGCCAAGGGAAAGGAAGAGCTGGTGCTCCCCGAACTGCAGTTGCTGGATCCTGTGACCGGAAACTACTACACCATGACCGAATGGCAGCAGCGTGAGGCTACCCGCAAGGAGATTGCCAAGACCAATGCCGCCAAGAACCCGGAAAACTTTACTGCCAAGGCACAACCCAGATACCGTGTCGTGGGGCAGTCGAATATGGCCAAGGCAGAGCAGGCTGATAAATAATGGACCGATAAATAATGACGGTGGCTGTGGATGCCACCTTTTGATATTCGCTCAGGAGCGGAGTCTATTCCTTTAGCAGTAAGACTCCGCTCCTGGCTTTTTGTGTGTTGGCAACAAGACGTGCTGCCTCTCCGCTCGCTGCTCCATCGTAAAATCGTTAAGAGCGTTCCCCCCTTCAAAAAAAATATAGTATTGAAAAGTGCTGCACAGAAAGCTCTTCCCTGCAGTCGCGCAATGTGACGGCACGGTAGGACGATAAGACACTGCACCGCAGACTTTCCCTTCCATAGGGGGATCCTGCGGTGCTTTTTTCTTCCCAGTTATATGCTGCGTTTCCACAGGGCAGGCTGACAAGCCTTCCATGCGGCAAATCTGCAGTCAGGCCTGTCGGCCATGTATTTTCTTTAATTAGGACTTTCCGATGTTTTCCTTCTTCCTGCATCCTCTCAGTTGCTGTCTTCTCATTTTTTGTGGCATTTTCAAGGCTCTAAAAAGTCGATTTTAAGGGATGAATGTTTTTTTTTCTTTGAAAATTCGTAGAAAAATATGCGAAGTTATTTCTTTTCTGTATATTTGCACGGAGAAATTATCATAGGAGTCAAGTTGTAGTCTTTCCTTCGTGAATCGGTATCGCCCCTTTGGGGAGGTGTACGATTCTTTAGCCCATACGCTTCGCCGAACCGGCAGAGTCTGTAGTCGCACGGCTTCTGAAAAGAAAAACACAATCCTTGACGTTCGCTCACAAATTGGTATTTACTCACAAAATCAGTGTTTACTCACAAGTTGGCACATACTCACCAGGCGGCCTGAATGCACAAGTTGCCGTTCATGCCTGAGCCGACAACAACCTTAGATGATTCAAACCTTAAAACCATCAAAGTCTAATTTATTTGTTTTATTTTAATTCTTGTTCTATGAAGAAAAGTCTACAAATCCTTGCTGCAGCATCCTTGTTTGCTGTAGGAAGTCTGACCGCTTCTGCCGAGCGCTATTACGAGACCGACGATGCCGTCAGTGCATCGGAAGTTGAAGTTGGCGTGCAGTATGCGTTCCAAGGTGGACAGGCACAGCTTGCAGGATCCTATGCGTTCCTGACCGGAAATGGCTTCAATTTTTCCAGCCATTTGACTTCTGCCAGCCTGTATACCTTTGAGGCCACTGGCGAGAAAGCCGCTGACGGCTCGCCCGTTTACCTCATTAAGGACAGCGCGGGCAACTATCTCTATGGTCCGGGCAACGACAATTTCTATGGCACTTCCTCCAGCCGTGCATGGAAAGTCTGCGTGAAGACCGTGGAGTGGGTTGACCCCGACTACACTTATACTCCTGAGGATGCTGAGGAAGACCTGACCGGTGTGGCTGCCATGGTGGCAGAGGCAAAGGCTGCAGGCGAAGCCTTTGATCTCTCTTGCGTGTCCTACTGCAATGCTGACGGTGCTGTAGTCATCGTATCGGCCAATGCCGATGATGCCACCGACCAGTATAGCACCTATACTTATCTGCTCGGTCTTGGTGCCGGCGCTACCGTCGGCAATGTTTCGCGCGGTACGAACTACAACACCAACACCTGGCTCATCCATCCCGTACACCAGCAGGATGCACTCAGCTATCTTGACTCCGTGATGCAGGATCTCTTCCCCAATGGTTTCGATGCAGAGAACTATGAGACCGGTATCAATCCCGGACAGTACAGCGAAGAAGCACTGGAAGCCCTGATTGCCGCTTACGAGGCTGCCCAGGATGCCAATGAAGGCAATGCCGAGGCTCTCGCCGATGCTCTGCTGGAGGCATGGCAGGCACTGCTCGACAGCTTCGTGCCCTTCCAGGCCGGCTACTACATCTTCACCAGCTGGCGCGATCCGCAGGGTGGTGCCCTCTATGAGAACTTCGACAATGTCGACGGTGATACCAAGACGTATGCCAACGCCACGAAGAACGGTCTGAAGTGGTGCTTCTCTTCCAAGAACGGCACGAACGTCAACGACACCTTCGTATACAATGGCGATCTTGAGGGCGACGACTGGTACAAGCAGCGTGGTCTGAAGTATATGGTTTGGCAGGTGATCGACTCGCCCGTGAAGAACCGCTACTACTTCAAGAACTATGCTACCGGCCGCTACATCCACGTGATCGACATCAACAACAAGCAGGTGCCTTCCGTGGCTGAGGCTGACCTCGACAAGGAGATTGACCTCTACACCATGGAGCCCAGCCCCGAGAATCCCGGATTCTGGACCCTCTTCAACGATAACAACTGGGTATGCAATGGTGAGGTTTCCGGTATTCATGCTGCCGGCGACTATGCCAACACCGTGGCATGGGCCAAGAGTGCTTCGGCTTCCTGCTGGACCATCCGCACCGTGACGGAGGAAGACCTCAAGCTCATCGAGGAGAACGCTCTCCAGCCTGAGCTCAACAACAAGCTGGAGAAGCTCGTTGACGAGGCTGAGACTCTGAAGGAGGACAATATTAATAATGAAATGGCCCTCGACGGCAAGACCGTGTCCTACGCTACCTCTGATGAAGTACAGCAGTGGCTCGACTTCAGCGAGGTCGATGGTCTCGTGACTTCTGCTGACCAGATTAAGTCGAACGCCTCCGACTCTGAGGAAGGCAAGGACCTTGGTGTTCTCGTAGACGGTCAGGTGAAGAATCTCTGGCACTCTTCATGGCACACGGGCGATTCTCCCAAGGAGATTGACCCTGAAACCGGAGAGGAAGTATGGTCGCTCCATAACCTCCAACTCGACCTTCTCAAGAAGGCTGATGCCGTGACCGTGAAGCTTGCTTCCCGTCATAAGAATTATAACGGTATTCCTTATTCTATCAAGATTTACGGTTCCAACGATGGCGAATCTTGGACGCTTATCAGCGATTCTACGGAGGTGAACTGGTACTTAAACGCTTACGATAAGGGTACTGACGAGAACAGCGAAAGCTTCGCCGGATGGTTCACCACCAAACTCGGTTATAGCCACCTCCGCTTCGATGTGTTCCACACCTACTCCGACCTCGGCAGTGCAGGTATGTACTTCAACCTCTCCGAGCTTCGCGTTTATGAAGGCGAGAAGCCTTGGGCTATCGTTGAGGATCCCCAGTCGCCCTACTACTGCACCGACGAGGCTCTCCGCAAGGCTGTCGACGATCTCGTAGAGCAGGCCAATGAGGAACTTGCCGACGAACTCGCTACCCAGGAGACCATCGATGCTCTCCGTGCTGCCATCGATGCCCTGAAGGCTGCCATCCCCAATCCTCAGGCACTTCAGGATCTGATTACCGCCGCACAGGCTGCCCACGATGCTGCCGTTGCCGGTACGACTCCGGGCTACTTCCCCCAGACCGCTATCGATGCCTTCCAGGCTGCTATCGATGCTGCCAAGGCTGCTTACAAGGGCGGTATGTCCGTCGATGAAATCCGCGAGACAATGGCTGCTCTCCAGGCTGCCATCGATGCCTTCCAGGATGCACTCATCAAGCCCGCTGACGGCTACTATATGATTCGCAGCAAGAGCTCGAATGCCTCCAACGAAGGTCAGATCATCATCGCCATGAATTCTTCTGCAAAGGTTCGCGTCGACAAGGGCGGCCGCGTGAAGGCAGGCGACAACTATACCGACGAGCCTAACCGCACCCAGCGTCCCGGTGCCTACTGGTACGTGGAGAAGGTAGAGGGTGGATACACCTACAAGAACCTCTACACGGGTCTCTATCTCGCTCCCGCTACTGAGACCGATGCCATCGTGCAGACTCCCGAGCCTTATGTGTTCAAGCTCCGCTTTGCCAATACCGAAGGCTGCTTCAACCTCGTCATCAATGAGGAGGATGCCTACAACGGCAACTATCTCTATGTCAACGCACAGCCCAACGGTGGCGTGGTATCCTGGAATTCTGCCGAGGGCCGCGACAACAGCGCATGGGAATTTGTGGCTCAGGACATCAATGCCGCTTGGGAGGATATCTATAACAATGGTATGTTGCTGAACCTCCAGGTGAAGGATGCTCCTCAGGTGATGACCTTCCCTGTAAATGCAACGGCTGATCCCGAAATCTTTGAGGGTGGTGCTTTCTATAGCGTCATCGGTCAGGATGCTTCCAACAATGTACAGCTGAAGGAAGAGACTGGCATACTTACCGCCGGACAGGCTTACGTATTTGTTCCGGGCGAGAAGATTGCCGGACAGTCCACCTTCACGCTCTACACCGAGGCTGCGAAGCTTGAGGACTTCGTGCCCACCCACACTCCTGCTGCTGCCGTGAACGGACTTGTTCCTGTATTCGAGCAGACCGTGGTTCCCACGGGTGCCGGTCTCTTCGATGCCGCTCACACCAAGCTCCTCCTCTCCGAGGGTTCCAAGAGCGACGTTGTGGCTCCCAACACGGGTTACTTCCTCGACCTTCCTGCCACCACCGAGACGGGTGCTGCTTTCATCCCCGCCGAGGGTACCATCACCGGTATCACCAATATCATCTTCGACCAGAAGGCTGACAACCGCATCTACACCATCTCCGGTGTACGCATGAACAGCCTGAAGAACCTCCCCGCAGGTCTCTATATCATCAACGGCAAGAAGTATCTGGTGAAATAAGTAGGTATTCAAAATTAGTTTATACTAAGATTTAATTATGCCACTTATGTTTGCACACTCTCTTTGGCGCATCTTTCAGCCTTGAAAACAGTCACATAGCCCGCTATGCTCCTTTATTTCAAGACTAAAATCTGCATCCAAATAGAGCATTCAAACATAAAACTAATTTTGAACACCTACTTAAATCCGAAAACTTGTTCTTCCCTGCTGTCGTGCAATGTGACGGCACGGTAGGACGATAAGACACTGCGCCGCAGGCTCCCCTTTCTGTAGGGGGTGGCCTGCGGCGCTTGCTTTTCCAATGCCTCGATACAGTCCGCTTTCCCGTGTTCTTTTCTGCCTTTTCCATTCCCGTTCCGCTCCTGATAATTTGATGCAGCTTTTCGTGTCTCCGAATGGCAAATAAAGGTCTAAAGCAATAATTTTCAGCGGAAAATGAAAGCAGCATTATTGAAAACCATTCATGTTTTCGTAGTTTTGCAGCGGATTTGTGCGCATTGCTCTTTCGTTGTCCACAGAACATCTTCCCTTCCCCTTTTTGTTGCTGTTCTCGTGCGCATGCGTGCGCATGTTTTATAGATGTGTCGAACCACCCCCTTTAGAAGCCCATTCCCTGTTTCATGAAACGTATACTCAGTATTATCCTCCTCTCCCTTTCCGTCGTGCTGCAGATGGCAGCGCAGCGCATCTCCGGCCATGTGACAGATGCTAAGACGGGCGAGGCCGCTCCCTTTGTCAATGTGTTCTATGAGGGAACGCGTGAGGGTGTGCAGACCGACCTCGACGGTAATTTCTCCCTACCTTTCCGTTCCGGCAAAAAACTCACCGTTTCGTGTGTGGGCTATGAAACCTTCACCGTAAAGCCTACGGCAGGAGCAGCACTCGACATCAAGCTCGAACCGCTCGACCTGAGTTTTGGGGAGGCAAAGGTGGTGGGAAAGAAAACAAAGTACAGCCGCAAGAACAATCCCGCCGTGGAGTTCATGCGAAAAGTGATTGAGGCAAAGAAATTCCAGAACCTCAAGCAGCATGAATACTATAATATTGAGCAGTACAACAAGCTGAACTTTGCCCTCGCCGATGTGACACCGAAGGTGTTTGAGGAGGGCAAGTTCAAGCGGATGCCTTTCCTCAAGGAGCATGTGGAGCTTTCGCCGGAATCGGGAAAACTGATTCTGCCCCTCATCGTCGAGGAAACGGTGTCGAACATCATCTACCGAAAGTCGGACGATACGGAAAAGAGCATCGTCATCGGCAAGCGTGAGGACGGCATAACCGAGCTCTTCAATACCGGCGACATCATGACGCAGCTGCTGAACGATTTCTTCACGGAAATCAATCTTTATGAAGACAATATCCGCCTGCTGCAGTATCAGTTCATTTCCCCCCTTTCCTCGAAGGATGGTATAGCCTTCTATCGCTATTTCCTGGCCGATACCCTCTTCATTGAAGGCACAAAGTGCATCGAAGTGCAGTTTACCCCCAACAACAGCCAGGATTTTGGCTTCAGCGGAGAACTCTTCGTCACTGCCGATTCCACCTATCGTGTAAAGCGCGTGTCGATGGGCGTACCTGTCCACACAGGAGTCAACTTTGTCGACCTGATGCGCGTGGAGCAGGACTATGAGCAGTTGCCCAGCGGCGAGCAGGTGCTGACCTCCGACCGCATGCTGCTCGTCATGAAAGTCGTGAAGAAAGGCTTGAAGTTGCAGGCGCGACGCATTACGGAGTATTCCAATTTCAACTTCGACCCCATCCCTGATATCAGTTTCAAGATTAAGGGCAAGACGAAACTCATGGCCGACGCGCAGATGAAGGACGAGGTGTTCTGGGAGCGGCACCGTAAGGAGAATCTCACACAGAGCGAGACCCGTGTCAGCCTTTTCCTCGACCGCTTGCAGCAGTTGAAAGGCTTCAAGCCCATCATTTGGGTGGGCAAGGCATTCATCGAGAACTTCGTGGAGACAACCCTCGACCCCAAGAAAGGCAGCAAGGTGGACTATGGTCCCGTCAACACGACCATCTCCCACAGCGATGTCGACGGTCTGCGACTCCGTGCATCCTTGCTGACCACTGCCAATCTCCATCCCCACCTCTTCTTCCGGGGATATGCCGCCTACGGTTTCAAGGATGAGCGGTGGAAAGGTATGGGCGAGGTGACCTATTCGTTCAACAAGAAGAAGTATCTGCCGCGCGAGTATCCCATGCGCAATCTCACCTTCTCCTATTCAAACGATGTGATGTCGCCTTCCGATGTGCATCTCCCCACCGACAAGGACAATGTCTTCGTGGCACTGAAATGGTCGAAAGTCGACCACATGATGTACAATGAGAACTTCAAGCTGTTCTATGATTCGGAATGGGAGAACGGTATGCGTGCTACGTGGAAACTCAGCCACGACCGCAACGAGCCCACTTCTTCGCTCTTCTATCAGCCCGTGGCAAATGGTCTGCACCAGATGAACGAGGACGGCAGCTATTTCACCCGTCCCTTCGGGGTCATCGACTGCGAGTCCGGCACTCCCTTTGTGCCTGCTGCAGGCAATCAGACCTTGGGCCAGCTGAACCGGCGTTATCTCACCACCACCGATTTCACCTTCTCTTTCCAGTGGCAGCCCGGCGTAGAGTATCTGAACACGAAGCAACGTCGCATCCTCCTCAACAAGGAAGCACCGCTCATTGGCATTTCACATACCGTAGGAGTGAAGGGAGTATGGAGCGACTATACCTACAATCTCACCGAGATAGAACTCTACAAGCGTTGGTGGGTGAAGTCGTGGGGAAAGATCGACACACGCGTGAAGGCGGGAGCACAATGGAACAAGGTGCCCTTCCCCCTCCTCTGCATCCCCTGGGCAAACACCAGCTATATCCGCGAGGACAATATGTTCAGCCTGATTAAGAATATGGAGTTCCTCAACGACCGCTATATCAGTCTGATGGCGCAGTGGGACCTGAACGGCAAGCTTCTCAACCGCATACCCCTCATCCGTCGGCTCAAGTGGCGCGAGTATTTCGGTGTGAACTGCCTTTGGGGACATCTGACCGACCAGAACAATCCCTATCTTGCCAAGAACCAGAACCGTACGGACATCTTCTATTTCCCCTCCCGCTTCAATCCGCTGACAGGTGCCTACCAGCAGCAGACCCAGGTGATGGAGTTCAAGAAGCCCTATGTGGAGGCCTATGTCGGCATTCATAATATTTTCAAGCTGCTGTGGATTCAGTATGTCCACCGCATCACCTACGTCAACGATGCCTCCAGCATCTACGGCGATACGCAGAAATGGGGCATCCGCTTCATGCTCCGCGCCACCTTCTAAGCCAATTGAGTTGATGAAATAAAGCCGCCGCAGCACCCTTTCGGTGCTGCGGCGGCTCTGCTATATGGATAGTACGCTTTGTCCTGATGCGTCGGCCGGGACCAACCGCTGAACGCCTGAAGACACTGAATGGCCATCCATGCCCTTCGTTGAAGGCTTCCAGCCGTAGAGGTCAGGAATTTTGAAAGCCCTTATCTGTGCAGCTTAAAATCCTCCTATGGAATTGCTGATAATCACAGCAAGCACGATGGCGGTGATGATGCTGTAGAGCCAGTCGCGCTCGCGGAGAAAGTCGGCCAAGGAGAGCACTACGCGGATGATGGGCGTAAGAATCAGTACCAGTACACCCAGTTGCACCCATGAGCGGGAGTTCATGTCGAGAATGCCGGCGATGATTCCTTCCAGAGTGGTATAGTCGGCAGGATGATAGGTCGCGTCGGTATAGTTGAATTGGGAATAGTCCGGCATGGGCTCACTGCCGTGCTGCCAGAGATAGATGATGCCTCCTATGGCAGCGATGATGGCTGCCGCTGCCACACCAAAGCGGAGGGTGCGGGCGATGAGCATCTGAAGGTCGGTATTGTTTTGGGCCATAATGTTTGGCGGTTAAGGGTTAAAGGTTGAAAGGGCGGATGGTAAACGGGTTATGCCAACGACACCCTGATGGAAAATCGGTGGGAGTCAGAACTTGCCCGTGACCCCCATATAGATCATGTTCGCTGCCACCATGAATACTGCGATGGCAAACACCTTCCGCAGTACCCTTACGTCGAGTCTTTTCAGCATCCGGGCTCCCGTGAGGGCTCCCAGCAGCACACCGATGAGCACCGGACATGCAATGCCCGGCACGATATTTCCGCGCTGCACATATACCACGGCCGAGGCACATGCTGTCACACCCATCATGAAGTTGGAGGTGGTGGTGCTCACCTTGAACGGCACCTTCATCATGTTGTCCATAGCAATCACCTTCAGCACGCCCGAGCCGATACCGAGAATGCCGCTCAGCATTCCGGCTATTCCCATCACGCTGAATCCGCGTCCCACATTCCTCAGTTCGTAGGCCTTCAGCGAGCCGTCCTTCTGGGGCCATGTGCCGAAGAGTTTCAGCCGTCGGGCAGCCTCCGAGCCTCTGATGCCCGTGTGGTCCTGCTTCTTGACGAACTGCATCGTTCCCGTCAGGATGAGTACCAGACCATAAATCACGGCTATCACATTGTTGTTCAGCCATACCGCGATGAAGGCACCTGCCACGGCTCCCAGCGTGGTGGCAATTTCAAGAAACATTCCCAATCGGATGTTCGTGATGCCCTCTTTGACGTAGGCAGAGCCTGAGCCGCTTGAAGTGGCGATGGAAGCCACAAGTGCAGCACCTACCGCATAGTGAAAGTCGACGCCGAAGCAGAGCGTCAATACAGGGATGACGACGACTCCGCCGCCAAGTCCCGTCAGGCTCCCCAAAAGTCCTGCACCGTAGGCAGCGAGGAGCATGATGAGCGTAAAGGTTAGAATATCCATGTTGTCAGTTGTTTTTTTGGGGGTTGTTTGCACTATATCCTGGCTTTCCTGTCAAATGTTGCCTTTCAGCCGAGTGTGTGCGTAAAATCATGCAGAAATTTGGGCAAAGTTAGTGTTTTTTTTCAGAAATACTCCTTAAAGTTTTGGCTTTTCAGCCTTTTGCCGTACCTTTGTCTTTGATTTGCCAAATAGATTTCTGCAGGCAAAAAGAAATCTGCGCGGCAGGTGCTGTAAGCCGTAGTTCACGCACGTTTATTCATAATATATATAATATTATATAAGGAGGGGCACCGACACTTTGCCCTGCATATCTTTCTCCATATTCCTATATCATTGAATGGAAAATTTTGAACTCGTAGCCAAGACCTTTCAGGGACTTGAGGAGGTGTTGGCGCAAGAACTTATTGAATTGGGCGCTGACGACGTGCAGATAGGCCGCCGTATGGTCTCCTTTTCCGGGGACAAGCGCATGATGTATCGCGCCAATTTCTGCCTTCGCACTGCCGTGCGCATTCTCAAACCCATCAAGCACTTCACTGCGCATGATGCCGTTGATGTCTATCAGGCCGTCAAAGGGATAGAATGGTCAGAATATCTCGACCTCACCACCTCGTTCTCCGTCGATACCACCGTCTATAGCACGACATTCCGCAATTCGCGCTTCGTCACGTACAAGGTGAAGGATGCCATCGTGGATTATTTCGTGGAGCATGAGGGAAAGCGTCCCAATGTCAGCGTCAGCAATCCCCAGCTTCGACTGAATATCCATATTGCCGAGGATGTCTGCACCCTTTCCCTCGACTCCAGCGGCGAGAGCCTTCATCTGCGCGGCTATCGCGAGGCGAGTGTGGAGGCTCCCATCAATGAGGTTCTGGCAGCAGCCATCATCAAGATGAGTGGCTGGCAGTTCGATTGCGACATCGTCGACCCCTTCTGCGGCAGCGGTACCTTCCTCGTCGAGGCCGCCCTTATGGCCCGCAATATCTATCCCGGTGTGTTCCGCAAGAAATTCGGCTTTGAGAACTGGAAAGACTTCGACCCCGAACTGCTCGGCGAAATCTTCGAGGACGATTCTCAGGAGCGCGAGTTCCATCATCATATCTATGGTTTCGACCTCAACAACAATGCCGTTCGTGCAGCACTCGCCAATCTCAAGGCGGCACGTGTGGATGACATCGTCAGTGTGGAGCAGCGCGACATCCGTGATTTCAAGATGTCGGAAGCCCAGGAAGCCGCTTCCGCTGACGACGGCAAAGCCCCTCATCGTCTGATGTTTACCAATCCGCCCTATGGCGAGCGCCTGCATCCCGAGGACATCACCGTACTCTACAAGACGCTGGGCAAGAAGCTCAAGCAAGAGTTCACGGGAGGGGAGGCATGGGTCATCTCCAGCAAGGAAGAACTGTTCGATGCCATCGGTCTGCGTCCGTCGTTGAAGGTGCCTTTGCAAAATGGTTCCCTCGACTGCGAGGTGCGCAAGTTCGTCACCTTTGCAGGCAAGCTCGACCAGTTCCGTGCCGAGGGAGGTGCTGTAAAGTCCCGTGACGAACTGAGCCGTATGGGCGAGAAGCGCCGTTTCCGCGATGGCCGTGAGCGAGAGTTCAGCCGTAAGTACGACCCTGACTTCAAGAACCGTCGCCGTCATGATGATGCCGATGGCGAGCGTCCCCGTCGTGCTCCCCGTCCTGAAGACCTCTTTGAGGATGAGGAGATGGCAGAACAGTACCGTGCCCTCCGCAATCGTCACCGCAGTTTCGAGGAGTCGCAAGCCCGTGAGCGCGGACAGAAGAGTGGTGGCAAGGAGCGTCGCGAAGGTCGCGAAGGCCGCGACAGTCGCGACAACCGTGTAGGTCGCGACCGTCGTCAAGGCGGAAGAGAAGGCTTTAAAGGCGGCCGGGATGGTTTCAAGGGCGGCCGTGGTGGTAGCAAAAGATAATCTGTAATCATGCAATTTATGAAACGCTCATTCTTCGCAGTCCTCATGCTGCTTTTCCCAGCAGTCCTTATGGCACAGACACTGAAAAGCCCCACGCTCGACGAACTGATGTGGGGAGGCAATAAATACTGGACCCTCCAGCCGGAGAATATCTCCACGGCATGGTGGGGAGAGAATCTGGTGCGCACGGGTGTTGACACCTGCTCTCTGATGTCCGACCATCGTGGCAAAACGGTGTCGGGCAAGAAAGCTTTCCTCTTCTCCCGTCAGGAAGCCAATGCCGCCCTTCATGTGCTTTTCCCTGCCGACAGCATCCGTACCCTCCAGTATGCCGTCTTCTCCGATGCCGAACGTCACATCGTGCGGCTCAGTTCCGATGCCAATGTGGTGGAGTACGATTGGACGAAGCATACCATCGTATGGCATCAGCCACGGCTGAAAGGAGTGTCGGAGACCGATTTCTGCGAGGCTTCCCACAGTACGGCCTACGTCAAGGACTATAACCTCTATGTGCGTACTGCCGATGGCAGTGACCTTCAGGTGAGCACCGATGCCAGCCGCGATGTGCTCTATGGCACCTCTGTGCATCGCAATGAGTTCGGCATCTATAAAGGCACCTTCTGGAGCCCCGACGGCAGCCTTCTTGCCTTCTATCGCATGGACCAGAGCATGGTCACCGATTTCCCCCTCCTCGATATCGAGGTCGACAGCACCACGCAGATGGCACAGCCTGCTCCCGAGAAATATCCCATGGCAGGAATGACGAGCCATAAAGTCACGGTGGGCGTGTTCAATCCTGCCACAGGCAAGAGCGTCTACCTGCAGGCCGGCGACCCCACCGACCGCTATTTCACCAATGTCTCCTGGAGTCCCGACAGCAAAATCATTTTCCTGATGGAACTTCCCCGTAGTCAGGATCGTTGCGACCTCGTAGCCTACTGTGCTGCCACGGGCGAGCGTATCGGAGTCTTCTATACCGAGACCAATGCCCGCTTCGTGGAGCCGCAGCATCCGCTCACCTTCCTGCCCTGGGATTCCAGCCGCTTCCTCTATCAGAGCGAGCGCGATGGCTTCAACCATCTTTATGTGTTCCGCATGGAGATGAAGGAGGGCAAGCTGCAAGTGCAGGAGGAGCGTCAGCTCACCGCTGGCGAATATGAGGATTTGGACCTTATGGGTTTCAATACCGCCCGTCGCAGCGTCATCCTCAAGACCAACGAGAACGGACATATCCGCGAGAATGTCTATGCCGTGGATTTCGCTACCGGCAAGCGTACACTGCTCGACAATGGCGTGGGCATACACCGTCCCTCCCTCTCGCCCGCAGGCACCCTCTTCACTGACCGCTGGTCAAAGCCCGATGTGTTCCGTCAGTTCGACCTCCGTTCCACATCACGTCCTGCACTCCTCGCCACTTTCCAGGAGTGTGAAAGTCCGTGGAAGGACTATTCCATGCCCGAAGTGAAAGGCGGCACCCTCACTGCAGCCGATGGCTGCACGCCGCTCTACTATCGCATCGTTCTTCCCGTAGGTTTCGATCCTTCGAAGAAATATCCCACAGTGGTCTACGTCTATGGAGGCCCCCATGCCACCAACGTCAAGGAAGGCTGGAACTATACTACCCGTCCCTGGGAGTATTATATGGCCAACCGTGGCTATATCCTCTTTGTGATGGATGGCCGTGGCAGTGGCGACCGTGGTTTCGACTTCGAAAGCTGCACCTTCCGTCATCTCGGAGATGTGGAGATGCAGGATCAGATGCAGGGCGTGGCCTATCTCAAGTCGCTTCCCTACGTCGATACCGACCGTATCGGAGTTCATGGCTGGAGTTTCGGTGGCTTTATGACCACCAATCTCATGTGTTCACATCCCGACGTCTTCAAGGTCGGAGTTGCCGGAGGTCCCGTCATCGACTGGCGCTTCTATGAAGTGATGTATGGCGAACGCTATATGGACACCCCCCAGGAGAATCCCGAAGGCTATGCCTCCAGCAGTCTGCTGAACAAGGCGAAGAATCTCAAGGGACGTCTGCAGGTCATCGTCGGACTGAACGACCGTACCTGTCTGCTCCAGCACTCCCTGGCCTTCCTCCGTGCCTGTGAGGATGCCGATGTCCAGCCCGACTATTTCGTATATCCCGGTCAGGACCACAACATGATGGGCAAGGACATGATTCATCTCCATGAGCGCATCACCCGCTATTTCGACGACTATCTGAAATAAAGGGGGTGTTCTATAAATGAATCTTGATAGAATTTCAGTTGAAACTTTATTTCAGAGAAGATATACTTATTCAAGTTTCGCTGGGTTCTATTTGGTTGTGAATGCCCAGGGTGTTGCCTTGGTCTAAGGAGGGAATTGCCCTTTCAGGGCGTGCTCATGCGGGTCGTATTGGTTTGTATGAACGGGCTGAAAGCCCAATGGTTTCCATAGCCCAGGCAGGCGCCCTGGGTGTATGTATATGCCGCGCATCATCGCCCTGAAAGGGCAAAAGTCTATAGCCCAGGGCAACGCCCTGGGTTTCTTCATCACCTGTATGCTTATACTTTTGCCCTTTCAGGGCGCATTTGCAGCGGTCAAACCACCCAGGGCGCCCGCCTGGGCTATGTACTTGCTGCCCTTTCAGGGCGTACCGTTACTTCTGAAACACAAGCTATTTGAACTTGCGAAAGTTGAGTATATTTACTTTGCCTGAGAAGTAGTACTTACTTTGCCGATGAAGTATATCTTCTCTGAAATATCAGTAGTAGTGCTTGACGATGACGAGTGATACATGATCGTACGCGCATTATTTTTAGAATACCCCCGAATATCTATTAGTTTTGCATAGGCTTATTGTCAGCATGTTTCGGCCTATGCTTAAGGTTTTGCGTTCAGCCAAGGCTGAACGGTGATTTATGTTTACTTCTGTGGCCGATGATGTTGACATACTCGGCCGTTCAGCCATGGCTGAACGCAAATGTCAAAGGCGCGCACGAGTCCCGCTTGGGTTTATGCCATGGGAAAGTGAAAGGCTGTGCTTCATGAAGCAATGCAGGTAGATGCCCCCTGGCCCATCTCCCTGCGCTTTGTTCCCATGGGCGTACATGTGCCGTCGCTTCTGCTGCTTTGGGATGTCGCACTGTCCTGATGTTTGGAAACGCGTAGGTACGGTGCTCACCACTCGGTTTTCGGTGTTTTCTTTGGTTTTCCGCTTTCTCTGTGCTTCCAAAATGGGTGTTTTCGGTTCTACCGTGTGAAAGGGGGGGGAGATGTCAAGCGGTGGTTTCCTGAAACTACCGCTTGCAAAAAATAAACATCCGGGGTGATTTTCCTCATCTTCAGCGGTGATTTCCGGCGGTTTCATCGTTGAAATTCCCCTTTTGCGCAAAGTGAGGGGGGTGTGTAGCCCTTGTTGTTTTATGCTTTTCCAATATGTCAGTTGTCGGTGTAGAATTGGTAAAAATATGGAATCTACCAAAAAATATATTTTTGTTTCGGGTTTTTACCCTAATTTTGCACTCGGAAAACAAGACAAATGCTAAAGATTTGAAAACTACACACTTTAGTGTGTGCCTTTTGTAAAAAGGCTTGGTGGTAATGGCATTGTGCAGGTTGCTGCATGAATATGCTTTTTGCCCTGTTTTTTTCTTTTATCCCTCCTTGCGAAGCCAAGTGCTTTCATGGCGAAGCCAAGTGTTTTCATGGGGTTTGCATGCGGCACGAAAAATGCTCATGCGCATCAGGAATTTCCCCCCCCCCTGCTATTTCCATGCCACTTTTATATTTCACCCCCCCCCTATTCACAAATTTCATTATGCATTAAATCACGACCAACAAAACAAACGACTATTGAAAACAAACGCCAATTAAAAAATCGACAAATAACCAAAACGCAAATGAAACTGAAACATCTAATTTCTTGCGTGAGCCTCGGTGCTGCGGTGGCACTGTCCTCATGTATGTCTGAAGACCCAGGGTTTGATTTCGGTGTCGGCTCCGACAAGGTGTATGGCACGTTGAATCTGGGAACCTTGACGGTCGACTCGGAGTTCGACCCTCTGACTCGTGCGCTCTCGGAGGCTGACTATAGAAATACAGGCAATTATACAGTCAGGGTTGTTGATATGAAGTCCGGCAGCGATGTGATGGAATTTGCATACGCTTCTATGAACGACTATCTGCCCAAAGCGTTGGAAATAGGTTCGTATACCATTATAGCATCCTATGGTGCGGAGCATCCCTTCTCCCGCGATGAATTCCTGGTGAGGGGTGAGACCACCGTGACCGTCAATGCCAATACGGAGCAGACGGTGAGTGTGAGTTGCTCCCCCACTTGTGGAAAGCTTTCCGTGGATTTTGATGCTGCGATGGCTACCTATTTCGACGATTACAGCGTGACTTACGCGGGTACGCAGGCTATGGGCTCGCAGACCTGCACCTGGGCAAAGGCAGACACTGCACCTTGGTATGTCGCACTTGCCGCGAACGGTGAGACTGTGAACTATACCATCAAGATGACGGCAAAGGCCGATTATCTGCCGGAGGGAAGCACCACGAACACGGCAGAGGTGACGGGTACAATCCAGCTGCTGCGCAACAAGGCGCACAAGCTGACCATCGCTCCTAACTATAAGCCGAGCACAGAGGGCGGCATCAGCCTCACCATCACCATCGACGAGAGCACCAACGACAAGGAAATCACCTGGGAGGTGCCCGTCACCTGGATTTAAGCGTCTTGAATCCCAGTGAATGCAAATAGTTTTTCAATTAGATTACAGACAAATCAGACAAAGATATGAAATTCTACAATAAAATCTTTGCGGGAGCGATAGCCCTGATGGCTTTCTCCTCTTGTATGAACGAGGACCTGGAGTCCAAGTTCACGGCCGGAGGCGACGAGGGTACGCTGGAGCTGAACGTTGAGGTGCTCCAGCCTGCGCGCCGCGATGTCAGCACCACGGATTTTCCCGTAGTCATCAAGGATGCCAGCGGTACTGTGGTGAAGGAATATGCCACGGTAGGCGAAGTGCCGAGTTCCATCCAGATGTCGGTAGGAAACTATACGGTAGAGTCGCACACTCCGGGAAATATTGCCAAAAGTATGCCCAGCCCTTATTATAAGGGTGCTGCCGATGTGGAGATTGTCAAGGATGTGAATTCGCCCGTCGAGGTGGTCTGCAAGATGGAGAACAGCCAGGTGACGGTCAACTATGACAATGAATTCCGCAATGTTTTCAGCGAGTGGGAAATCACCATCGAGGATGGCAGCAATACGGTCATGAGTTTCAAGACCACTGCCAATCAGTCCAGCACGGTATATTGGTATTTTGGTGATGGCGGTGTGAAGCAGATTGTGGTGAACTTCCGTGGTACCACCGCTTCCGGCAATACCATTGCCGCACGCAATGTGCTGACCAAGAACCAGAGCAGCCAGGGCGGTTATGATGACGACGAAGAAAACTTCACCGGTGGCGACCTGATTACGATGAATTTTGCTCCCACGGAGAGTACCGAAGGAAAAATCACGGGTATCAATATCTCTGCCAGTGTGGTGTTCGATGAGACTACTGAAAATATTACGGTTGATGTCATTGACGTACCTGGACTTGACGATCCTAACCAAGGCGGCGGTTCTGGCGGCGGTTCTGGCGAAGAAGGAAGTATCACGCTCAATTTGCCGAATGACATAACAATGTCCCCAGGAAATATTCCTGATGCGTCAAAGGGTGATACGTACATTGCTGCAAGTGCAGGAATAAAGAGTATTAAGGTAACCATTATTTCTGACAGTCAAGAAATGAACGAATCTCTTGCTGATTTGAATACAAACTTTGCGGTGGATTTTCTTGCAGGTGCAGAGGTCGTGGATAACCAAAATTTAGTGGCCTTGTTTAGAAGCTTGGGTAAAACTATAAGTGTTCCAGCAAGGGGTGATAGAGAATATACTTTCCCCGTTGGAAATTTCTTTACTCTTCTTCAGGTACTTGTGGGTAATCATCGCTTTAATATGACTGTAACGGATATGGACGATAATACCAAGTCTGGAACAATCCTTATAAAAGTAGTAGAGTGATCAAATCGAAATAGAAATGAAAACAATATATTCAATCCTGACATGGATGGCCGTTTTCTGCCTGTCGCTCCTTGCACTGTCCTGCAGTGATACCATGAGTGAGGAGGAGATGACGCAGGGCTATCTCAAGTTGGACCTCTCCACGCTGGTCTCCACCAACGACAAGGATATGCGTGCTGCCACCTCTGCTCCTTCGGGCTATGACCCCAAGACCATTGCCCTGAAGATAACCAACAGTGCAGGCACGGTGGTGTTTGAAAGTAGCGATGCCGTGAACGATGAGCGCCTCAAGAGCAATATCGCGCTGGCTCCAGATACCTATACCGTCAGTGGTTCGTCGGCAGGATGGGATGGCTCCGGCTCTGGTTTCGATGCCCCCTATTATGTGGGCAGTACCAAAGTCACCGTACTCACCAAGAGTCTGACCCGTGCAACCCTTACCCTCACACAGGCCAATGTGAAGGTGAGTGTCACGTTCGACGATAATCTCAAACCTTATTTCAAGTCTGCAAACAGCATCGTCACCTCTGATATAGCCGATGTGGCTCCCTGTAACTTCTACATGGGCAACGCTTCCAGCAGTGCAGCGTATTTTCCTGTAGCACCCTTGCATTTCCAGCTGGTCGCTACCAACAACAGCAATAACACTAATGTCATGACTCAGGATGTGACGGAAGTGAGTGCCCGCGACTACTACAAAATCACCTACAAACTGGCAGAAATTGGTCATATGGGTGGTGTCACCGTCACGGTCGACGAGACTACGCATCAGTATGATTTCATCATCTCCATTCCCCGAAAGAGTGCCATCTCGTTGCAGACTTCTACTCCAAACACTTGGAGCACTTTTGCCGACCTTTCTGCCGGCGTGATGTCAAAGACCTCGGATTTCGATGCTTCGAAGTTGACCTTCCAATATAAGAAGCAGAGCGATGCAGAGTGGGCGACCATAGCCAACAGCCAGCTTACGGCAGGCTCCAACGATACTTACACCACACGCTTGACAGGGCTTGCCCCCAACACGGCCTACGTCTATCGTCTGCGCTATGATGACGGTGTATCGACTGTCAACAGCAACGAGACCAAGTTTACTACTGAGGCTCAGACGGCTATCTACAATGGTGATTTCGAGAAATGGTATAAGGATGGTGATGCGGATGTTCCTGGTATGGCAGGTGTATCATACTGGAGTACCAGTAATCCAGGTTCTGCAAGTTTTGGCTATAATCTGACAGTCCCAATCACTAATGGTGCTTATAGCGGCACCTCTGCGCAGTTGACATCGCAATATGTCGTTATCAAGTTTGCTGCTGCTAGCCTCTTTACGGGTGATTTTGTAGGACTTGTAGGTACTAAGGGTGCAAAACTCAACTGGGGTGTTCCTTTTACTTCACGGCCTTCTGCTTTGAAGGGTTATATGAAGTATACTCCAGGACCTATCAATAGGGGTTCTAAACCAGAAAGTGCTACTGCTTCATCGGGCGAGAATGACCATTGTCAAATCTTCTGCGCGCTACTTACAGAGCAACTTAAGGTTGCGAATACTTCCACATCAGGCTACGAATTGTCGACAGCCATCAACTGGCAGACTGATCCGCGCGTCATTGCCTATGGTGAATTGTCGCAGAATACGACGGATGCAAACTGGAAGCAGTTTAGCATACCTCTCGTGTATCATAATACAACAGCCAAGCCTACACACCTGCTTATAGTTTGCGCTTCGAGCAAGTGGGGAGATTTCTTCTACGGTTCAGATTCTTCTAATCTCCTCCTCGACGAGTTCTCCTTCGAATGGGGACAGCCGACCAGACAATAGTAGCTGACCAATCATAACAGGAAAAGGCATGACGGCTTCCTGAACCTATGGAAGTCGGCATGCCCTATCCCGACAGTTTATGCCTTCGGGCTTGCATTATTGCTTTTCGCAACGACGGATTTTTGACTTTGTGGCGCGGAGTTTTTCCATACCCGAGGTCAAAAATCTGTGTGCGATAAGGAAATATGGCTTTTAAGAAAGAATTATTGTTCTTTTTTAACCCTTTTGTCTAAGAAAAAGCGTACTTTTGCAATTGAAACCCGAATGGGGCCTGTAGGTTTTCCTACCGTAAAAGTACACCATCTTAATACCATTTCTTAATGAAAGTCTATTTCAAACATAGTATGTTGCTGAGTATGTTGCTGACTGCGCTGCTGTTCTCTTCATCGGCAGCCGTCTTCGCCCAGCGCGGTGACATACGAAATCCTGATGTGCTGGCTGTGAAAAGCATCAGCGAAGAGGACAAGAAAGTGCAACGCGTCAGGGTGTATACACCGGAAGGTGAGTCGCGAGGACAGGGTATGGCAGTTTACGATAATGCCAGCCGCTATGGCTTCGGGACGGATGCCTACCGCGACTCGCTGTATTATGGCCGACGTGCGCCTTACTATCAGGAGAAACTGACGAACAAACGCCACATACAGCGTGTGGACCGCAGTGCCGTCAAGGCGGTGTTCGTGCCGAAGGGACTCTGGATGATGGGAGCTACCGTCAACTACAGGCAGTGGGACAACGAGAGCGAAAACCTGCTCGTGCTCAAGGACCTCAACATGGACGGGCATTCCCTTTCCGTGTCGCCTGCCGTGGGATTTTTCGTTAAGAACAATGTGGCTATCGGTCTGCGCTACAACTACGGGCGAAACTATTTCTTCCTTGGCAATATGGACCTCAACCTCGGGGAGGACTTCAATATCAGTCTGGAAGACCTCTACTATATGGAACACAGGCATACGGGCAGCTTCTTCATCAGAAACTATATGTCGCTCTTCGGCAGCAAAATCCTGGGATGTTTCAGCGAAATCCGTGCCTCCTATATCCATACTACGGGAATGAACACCACGGGCCGCCGCGATGAGGCTGCCGGGCTCAACACGCTCGACGGTACCTATGAGCGCATCAACACCGTGCAGCTTGGATTCTCGCCGGGTATCTGCGTCTTCGTCACCGACTATGCTGCCGTGGAAACCTCCATCGGTGTGCTCGGAGTGGACTACCAGTGGGGAAAGTTCAAGAACCTCCATCCCGGCGACCTCAAGTATGAATATGGAAAGAGAAAGGGAGGAGGAGCCAACTTCCGCTTCAACCTCTTCAGCATCAACATCGGCATGACGTTCTATCTCTGATACTGCCGGGTTATGCACATGGCTTATACATCCCAAATATAGGTGAATCTACCCTTATGAGTTATCGTAATATGACCCATTCTTATCATTTCAGTTTCATAAAGATTATTGTGGCGGCGGCCCTGCTGCTGACCTCGTGCCTCGAGGAGGAGAGCCTGCCCCTGCCCTGGGTGAAGTCGGAGATTACGACTTTCGAAGTGGAGGGACAATGTGATGCCACCGGCAATGAGTTTGCCGAAGCACAGATCGATAAGGAGAATCGTGAAATTTCACTGTATGTGAACGATCAGGTGGATCTCGCAAGGGTGAAACTCAAGAAGTTCGGCGTAAGCAACAATGCTTTCGTGTATAAGGAGATAGCTGATGGAGGACTCGTGGAGGTAACGCATACGCTCCCAGTACTTGATTGCAGCAAGGGAAGTGCCAACCTCCTCCTCAAAACCTACCAGGAATTCCGCTGGAAGGTGAATGTGGAGCGCATTGTGCAGCGTGAGGTCGTGCTGGAAAACCAAGTGGGCGAGGCGGTGATTGACCCCGTGAACTGCAACGTTGTCGCCTATGTCACTCCGGAACAGAAACTCAACAGTGTGAAGGTGTTGAAGTTCATGCTCGGAGGTCAGCATGGCAGAGTATATCCTGATCCTACTGGCACGGAGGTGGATTTCACCCGTGGAAGGACGTATGCCGTGTTTGAGTACAACAATGAGACTGCACAGGAATGGACGATATTCGTCTATAATGCCGCTTCTACACAGACCACCACGTGCGAGGTGTTTCCCCATTCCGTCAGAGCCTACGTGAGCGGAGTGATGCAGAATGGTACGATTCCTGTAGTGGAATACTGTGAGGCAGGCTCCGACAACTGGCGTGTAGTGGTAGGAGAGAATGTCATCATCGGAAAATCAGACTATAAGGCGGTCATCGATGGTCTGACGGCAGGTGCAGACTATCTCTGCCGCACTACCGCCGATGGTGTGACCTCGCCGGTATGTGCTTTCCATACCGCCGACCCTCTGCAGCTGCCCAACAGCAGTTTTGACGAGTGGTCCACCTCTGATGTGGGTGGCCGGGACCTCTATCAGCCTTGGAAGGCTGGCGACACGCCCTTTTGGGACACTGGCAACCGTGGAGCCACTACCGTGGGGCAGAGCAATTCCACGATGGGAACGGAAGGCGACCGCATCTTTGCCAACCTGCAGTCGAAATATATCGTCATCAAGTTTGCCGCCGGAAACATCTTCGCAGGAAAGTACCTGGAGACCGATGGCACAAACGGCATCCTGAGTTTCGGACAGCCCTTCAGCAGCTACCCCACGAAACTGCAGTTTGACTATTCCTTCAAGACTTCTACCATCAACAAGGGTGGCGGCAAGTGGGACGACAGCTACGGCAAGTACATCAGCCGCAACACCTACGACAATCTCCTCGGACAGCCCGACACCTGCCAGGTGTTCGTTGCCCTGATCGGCGACAAGGACGAGGAGGTCTATAAGGACGTGACCTACCCCTTCGTCGTACGCACACGTCCCAGCACGCTGAAACTCTTCAATCCCAACAGCGACAATGTGATAGCCTACGGCCAGATGACGAAAGGGGCCGATGTGCCTGCATGGACCACCGAAACCATCACCCTCAATTACAGGCACACCGACCGTAAGCCCAAATACATCGTCGTGGTGGCAGCGAGCAGCAAGTTCGGCGATTATTTCATCGGAGGCAGTGAGACCCTCCTGAAAGTCGATAATCTGAAACTTTTATACGAATGAGAAACTATTGCTTAGCCCTATTTCTCTGCCTTGCCGGTGCCATGTTTTCTGTGTCGTGCAGCGATGAGCCAGAGCATGTGATGGGGGAAGGATTGCTCCAGGTATCATTGGAGAATATCTCCCCCAGCGTGAAGGTGCGCACTGTTCCCGGACAGATTGGTGTACCGGCAGTAGAGCGTTTCACGGTAAGCGTGAAGAATGCCAGGGGGGTGGAGGTGTATCGTGAGCCCTATGCCGATGTGCGCATTCCCCTCGGAGCAGGAGAGTATACGGTGTCGGCATCCTACGGCGAGAATTCTTTGATAGCCATTGATGCTCCTTATTATACGGGAAGCACTACGGTGCAGGTGGCTGACGGACAGGTGAGCCAGGCGAGCATCACCTGCGGGGTGGGCAATGCCTTGGTGTCTGCCATCTTCGGACGCAATGAGGAGGAGACCGCCCGCTTCGACAAGTTCTACGAAAGCTATTCCCTTCGCCTCTATATCGGCGAATACTATGGTGAGGTGACGAATCTCCGGCCAGACCTCAGCGTATATGTCCGTGCGGGCAGTACGGTGAACCCAGTGTTCTTTGGAAAATTGAGGGCCGACGGGCGTACGGTGAGCATGCCGTTGAATACTAATGGTACCCTCTTCCCTGATGTGTTTAAGGCCGGCATCCATGCCATTGTCACCCTTGCACTTCCCGACCCGGAGAATGTGGCGGCGGTGGATATCAGTAAGGTGCAGGTGGAGGAAGCCACGCTGGGCGAGAATATCCCCCTTTCCTGGTTGCCTTTGCCGCAGGTCAGTGCCACCCACCGCTTTACGACTGGCGGCAATTTGATAGGTACCGACCTGACCTTTACCGACTGCTATCCTGGTATGGAATGGAAGGCCGAAGTGGCCGATGCTGACGGAAACGTTTACCGCACGGTGCAGGGTACAGGTGAGCTGTCTTCTTCCTATAAGGCCAATGCTGAAGGTTGGAAATATATGCCGGCAGGAACATATACCGCCACCTATTATCTGATGCAGAATGGAGTAGCAGAGCGTACGGGCTCGCGCTCCTTTAAGGTGGAAAATCCTGCGTTGGAACTGAAGATTCTGGATGCCTATACTTCCTACGATGTATATCTGAAAGGCGATGTGGACGGTGCCAACAGTTGCGACCCTTACACCATCTACCATCCGACACTGAGCTTCAATGTCGATCCCTCGCTGATGGCCGACAGCCGCTATACCAGAGCGCTGGCTTGCAACGTGAATGGGCAGGATCTTCCCGTGAAGGAAGAGGACGATGCCGTCACCGTCTATGAGGATGCCACGGGGGTACCCCCCAATGCCTATGCCTTGACGGCCAGTGCCGTATTCGACAAGGTATCGCTTTCCACGAACAAGGCGATGACCGTAACGGGTATGCCCGTAAGTTTTGCACCGCCTACGCAGGAGGCTTGGAGTTCCTATGGAACCACCAACTGGACAGATGAGTTTGTGCGACTTGGTCAGAATACCACCAGCCAGCCGCAATATATCACGACTGCCATGTTCTATGTGCCCGCTGGCGTGAAGGTCGAGGCCTACTACAACTGTATGTCCCATGGAGCCACGGTGGCTACTACGCTCTCGCTTCTTTTCGGGGATTATACCTATTTCAGTGCAAAGTCCTCAAGTGGTGCACTTAACAGCAAGGACCACTATTATGAGGGTACGGAGTATTTCACGACCTCCTCGTTGGTTCAGGAGGCGAAGGCAAACAACAGTTACGGTTCGGGACAGACATGCAGCCGAGTCTATATCCTTTCCTATAAATACGGCCAATAATGAAACGCAACATCTTCTTTATCATACTCTCCCTCCTTTTCCTGGCTTCCTGCCAGCAGGATGAGATGGAGGCAGGAGGTACGGGGCATGGTATCTTGTCGCTCAGTCTGGTGCGTTCCGGCGTGCCGCAGATGCTTACGCGTGCCGTAGATGCCGACCTTACCTTGGAAATTCGCAAGCCCGACGGCAATATCTACAAGAGTTATGCTCCGGGTACAGCACCTTCAAAGATAGAGCTGGAGGCCAATGTCCTCTATACCGTACGGGCATATACCGACAATCAAAGTACATGGCAGTCGGCAAACGGCGGACTGGGCGAAGGATGCTTTTGGGGCGAGACTACCGTGAGTGTGGGCGAGGACGAAACGGTCTACTGCGTGTACGCGGTGCCGATGTTGAACTACGCTGTAGGCCTGACACTCCCTCCCAGTTTTTCCACCCTCTTCTCCTCCTATACCTTCAGCGTCAGCAGTGGTAGTCGTACGATGACCTTGAGGGACGGCCAGAAAGCCTATCTCGATCCTTCGGCAGGCTTTACCTATCAGCTGAAAGCCACGAACACCGACGGAGTGGCCAATGAGCACGCTGTAGTAAGTTATACCGAAGTGGCCGCCGGAAAGTTCTACAATGTGTGCTATGGCTACAACAACACGGCTTCGGTGAGTGTAGTGGAAAACACCGTGCCTTGATCGGTTTCGGAAAAAGCAAAGCTGCTTGTACAATGCTGCGGCAGAGTGCTGGCGGGCAAGGATATGAATAGTTCCTGAGAAGAAGTCGTAGGTAACGGTAGTGCCCATCCCGTAGACTAAAGTCCAACGGGATGGGCACACTGTATTTTCTATGGTGACAAGAATGAAAATCGGGTGGGGAAGTGGTGTGTGAAGCCTTAGCCAAATGAAAGATTTGCGGCAGGGTCGGGGGAATCCATCGTTTTGTGTATGCCCCGAAGGGGTAACAAGTACATAGCCCAAGGCAATCGACGACGGAGTGAGGACAGAACGGAACTTGCCCCTGCTATACCGAGCGGGAAGAAGGAAGAAGAAGTCAACACCCCTATGGTAGATGAACTGCCGTCTCTTCGCCCTGTAAAGGCAAGAGTATGCTCTATAACGTCTGTCTCCTTCTCACGGGTATCGCTTGGAACTGCCCGGGAATGCTTTCAGTTTCTGCTCAAAGAGGTGGAGATGCAGCTTCTCATTGCCTTAAAGCCCCCACCTCACTGATGGAAAGTTTGGTGACCATACAGATTTGTTCGTCAGTCATGCCGATGGCAATCATTTGCTTGGCGTTCTCTATTTTTTCTT
>CAMGOT010000001.1 GCA_946060685.1 uncultured Bacteroidales bacterium | reverse complement strand
GAACCTAAAGATGCTAATATGGCTATCACTACTATCTCTATGATGATAGGTAACAGCAAAGCGTGCCATCTGATGTCTGCCCACTGCAAAATCATCAAGTTCCAGCACAACTTCGGCAAGTTTTCCTGCATAACACTTTGCTATCCATCACACCCGTCTTGGCAAATCCATGATTTTTTCGTACTTTTGCCCCCAAAAACCAGCTGCATGAAAGCAATTGACAATGAGGAATGAGGAATTGACCGCCCGGCTTCCTCCCATTCCTAATTCAACAATTGAAGACAATCCCTCATTCCCAATTCCCCATTCCTGATTTTTTTAGAACATCCCATACCATTTACTCCACCATGAGACCTTTCTCCATTCGTCTGCTACTGACGCTCCTTGCGCTTGCCCTCTTCACGCCAAGCGTAATGGCGTACGACTTTGAGGTGGATAAAATCTACTACAACATCACCTCTGCCAGCGAAATGACCGTCGAGGTCACCTATAAGGACAAGGCTTTCAACAACAGTACGCTCTATTCCGGCGACATCATCATCCCCAATGTCGTGAAATACGGCAACCGGATATTCACGGTGAAAGCCATCGGTTCGAATGCCTTCTACAACTGCGGGGCCCTGCGGTCCGTGCGCATCGGCAATGAAGTGAAGAGTATCGGCAACAACGCCTTCAGCAACTGCCGACGCCTCACCTCCATCGAGATTCCTCCATCGGTCGAGGTCATCTATGAGAGTGCCTTCAGCAACTGCGACGGACTGACGAGTGTGCGCATCGGACATTCCACCGAAGTGATCGGCGACGAGGCTTTCCGAGGATGCAGCAGCCTGACCAGCGTGCGTATGGGCAATTCCATCCGCGACATCGGAAACCGTGCTTTCCAATACTGCACCAATCTGAAAAGCATCAATTTTCCACAGACCCTGGAGCATATCGGGCATAATGCTTTCCACAACTGCCAGCGACTGACTACGGTGAATCTACCCAACGGACTGCTGACCATTGGAAATTCCGCCTTCGAGGAATGCGTCAGCATCACCAGCCTCAGCGTCGGGCGCTCGCTGACCATCATCGGCAACTCTGCCTTCGAGTCGTGTGCGAAACTTCCCACCCTCCGGCTGCCGAGCACACTGAAAAGCATAGGAAGTTCGGCTTTCGAGGGATGCTCGCGCCTGGACAACATCATCCTCCCCGATTCCCTCCAGAGCATCGGAGGGGCCGCCTTCGAGAATTGCACCAGCCTTTCCAGTATCACCGTCCCCCATAGCGTGACGAGCATCGGAAGCTCGGCATTCAAGTGCTGCCAAAACCTGAAGACTGCCGTCATCGGCAACCACGTGACGAGCATCGGACAAAGCACCTTCTCGCAATGCTCCAACCTGAAATTCGTGCTGATAGGAAGCAACGTGACCTATATCGGCAGTTTTGCCTTCGACAAATGCGACAAGATGGAGCGCATCGAACTGCTGGCAGAGACTCCACCTGCCATGGGCTACGACAATTTCTCCAACCTTCAGTACACGATGGTCGACCTCTATATCCCCACAGGGTGTCTCAGTCGCTACAAAGTGGCGTTCATGTGGGAAAAATTTGCTTTTATCCATGAAAAAGGAACTAAATAATCCGTCATCCTTACAGGAGGCATCCCTCACCCTGCGGCCCGCCACAGCCGACGATGCCGGTTTCATCGCCGAAGTGGTGGCTGTGGCCTTGGGGGCTGACCTTTGGAACGATTCCGGCACCCACTCCTTGCCCGACGAGGCCCTCCGTGAGGTGTGCCGACGCTCCGACACCCTCTATTCCTGGCAGCACTCGCTGATTGCGGAAATCAATGGGGAGCCTGCAGGAGGCATTGTGGCCTACGACGGCCACGACTATCCTGCCCTTCGCCAGCGCACTTTCGCTGCCCTGCAGCATCTCATCACCTTTGACACCAGTCAGATGGAGGATGAGGCAAAAGCGGGCGAATACTACATCGATTCCGTGGCAGTGAAGCCTGAATACCGGGGATGCGGCATTGCTGGAAAACTGCTGAGGGCCGCCATCAACGAGGGACACGCTGGCGGACTGACCATAGTCCTGGCATGCGACCCTCAGAACCTCCGGGCACGCAGTCTTTACGAGCGTATCGGATTCTCCGTCGACGGCAGCCTATTCATCTTCGGCCATGATTTCCACCGCATGACGTGCTGAGCCCCTGTGTGCTCCCGTCGTCGGCTCCCGCATTGCATCCCCCCCGATTCGTCGTTTCTTCCCCCCCCTCTTGCACCCATGAATGCCCATTTTCTCTCCCTCTTTCCCACCCTCTTTCTTTCCCTCCTCTTCTCCTTCTCTCCCCTGCCCTCTGCAGCCGACCGCCATCCCGACCGCTCAGGACAGCTGGCCTCCATGCGCCAATCCGTATGGGCGGAATGGTGCGCATCACTTCAGGCTTCCCAGCCCCTGCCCCCACTGGGCATGCAGCCCCTGAGCGAAGGCAATGTCACAGCATGGGAAATCCCCGACTCCTTAGAGAGTCAGGCCACCATGAATTTCCGTTCGGGCACGAAGGGCACACAGCCTGCCGAAGGGTGGCCCTGCTATCTCTACCTGCATGGCTCCGGCCCGCGGGATGCGGAATGGCAGACGGGATGGCAGCTTGCCCTGGCCTTCCAAGATGCTCCGGCATTCTACTGCATTCCGCAAATCCCTAACGAGGGAAAATACTATCGCTGGTGGCAACGCGGAAAGCTCTGGGTGTGGGACCGCCTGCTGAAATGGATGCTGGCACAGCCCTCCACCGATGCTTCCCGCCTGTATCTCTTCGGCATTTCCGAGGGAGCGTATGGCAGCCAGCGTCTGGCCTCTTATTATGCCGACTATCTGGCAGCGGCAGGACCCATGGCGGGTGGCGAGCCGCTGAAAAACGCTCCGGTGGAGAATCTGGGACACGTGGCTTTCCATTTCCTTACAGGAGCTCAGGATGCCATGTTCTATCGCAATGTGTTCACCCAGGGCACTGCCGATGCCTTGGACAGCATCGCACGCCTATACCCTGGGGAATACCACCACAGCATACGGCTCATCCCTGGCCGCGAACACCATATCGACTATTCCCCCACCACTCCATGGCTGAGCCGCCATCGCCGGAATGCACAGCCACGACATTTCCTTTGGGAAAACATGGAGGTCGACGGCATAAAGCGCAAGGGATTCTATAATATTGAAGTGCTTGCCGAGACGGATGCCTACCGTACGGCCTATGAATTCCGGGCCGATGCCGACAATCATATCCATGTCAGCGTCGACCGCGTGGAATACACCACCACCTTCACCGACCCCATGTGGGACATCGACATGTTCTTCTCCCGCCGGTATTCGCCGGCCGAGCATGGCCGCCTGCGTATCTTTCTCTCTGAAGAACTGGCCGACCTTTCGCGACCCCTGACCATCAGCGTCAACGGCCGCACGCTCTATCAGGGGCGTGCCGCTATTTCGCGCGAAACGATGCTCCAGGCCGCCCGTCTTTGGGGCGACCCTCTACGCCTCTTTCCCGCTGCTGTAGAAGTGGAATGGTGAAAGCGCAACAGCAAACCCTTACAGATTATCCTTTTCAGAAAGAGGAAAAATGAAAGTACTGACCATCATCGTGACCTACAATGGCATGCGTTGGGCGCAGCAATGTCTGCAAAGTCTGCGCGACTCGGAGGTGGCGACGGATTTGTTCGTCATCGACAACGGTTCGACCGACGGCACGCAGCAATTCATACAGGAGCATTATCCGGAAGCATACTTTGTGCAAAATTCCCACAACGAAGGGTTCGGACGTGCCAATAATCAGGGGATGATTTACGCCCTTCAGCATGGCTACGACTATGTGTATCTGCTGAACGAGGATGCTTGGATTATGCCCGACACCCTGGGACTGCTGATTGACTGCCATCGGCATCACCCGGACTTCGGGATTCTCAGTCCGGCGCAACTGCAGGCCGACGGGCTGCTGGACCGCAACTTCGCCCAGGGGCCCTGCTCGCAGAACCCTCGTTTGCAGCACGCCATCACGACGCAGCCATTCAAAAATCCTGACAGCCTTGAAGCAGATAGCTTTGAAGAGGTCTATGACGTAGAGACCGTCATGGCTGCCCACTGGCTACTGCCCGTCTCTACGATACGAACCGTCGGACTCTTCTCGCCCACCTATCCGCACTATGGCGAAGATGATGACTACACGGCTCGCACGCGATTCCACGGATTGCGGACGGGCGTGGTGATGAAGGCGAAAGCCATCCACGACCGCCAATATCGTCAGGCATCGAAGCAGCAACTGCTGTATCTCCACTACATCGGTCTGCTCAAACTGTTCAGCAATCCTTTTCTTTCGTTGCGCCGCGCCTGGTATCGCTGTCTGGGCGACACGCTGAAGGCCATCGTGCGCCAGCGTTCACTGCGCCCTGCCTGCCACATCCTGAAAATTATAGGGCAATGGCGCACGATACAACGCAACCGCCACATCTGTATCCATCAAACTGGAGCCTTTCTTCCCTCATGAAAGTATTGTATATCACCCAAACTCAAGATATGTCGGGGGCAGGCCGCAGTATGCTGCAACTGATAAAGGAGCTGCGCGCCAACCATGGAATAGAGCCTTTCGTTGTCATGCCGCGTGTTCATCTCAATGATGCCAGCACGCTTTATACGGAATGCCAAGAAAATCACATCCCCTGCATTGTCCTGAAGATGTCGAACTTCAAGCGTCATGAAGGCTGCTCGTGGATAGAGAAAGCATACTTCATCGTTGTTCACGGCTTTTCCGTACTGACTTTACTGTGGAAACTGCGCAAAGAGCAGTTCGACCTCGTACACAGCAATACCAGCGTGACAGATTTGGGAGCCTACGCATCGCGCTGGAAAGGCATCCCGCACATCTGGCATCTGCGCGAATTTGGAAAAGAAGACTTCGGGCTCACTTCTTGCCTGGGCGAAGGCTACGAACGCTATGTCTATGGCAAATGCGAACGCTTCATCGCTATCTCCGAGGTAATCAGACGCGCCTTCCTGCGCGTCATCGACGGCAAGAAAATCACAGTCATCCACAATGGCATTCTGCCGCCTGCCGAGGGCATGGATGCCGTCCACGAACCGGGCAGACTAAACATTTGCATGGTGGGCAGAATAGAGCCGGGCAAAAACCAGATGGAAGCACTGCAAGCCATCGCAATCCTGAAAGAAGAGGGCGTGCAGGATTTTCATCTCCACCTCATCGGGCGGGCCAAAGATGAACACTATCTTGCCAGGATGCAGGCATTCATCAAGGCCCACCAACTGGAGGACTGCGTCAGCTTCTTAGGCGTTCGGTTCGATGTGCCTCAACTGCTCCGCCGCATGGACGTGGGGTTGATGCTCTCCACCAGCGAGGCCTTCGGACGCGTCACGGTAGAATTTCAGATGCAGCAGGTGGCAGTAATAGCAACGGATGCCGGTGCAAATGCCGAACTCATTGACCATGGCCATACCGGGCTTCTCTATCCTTTAGGAAAGCCCGAAGAGTTGGCAGCGTGCCTGCGCCGCCTTATCACAGACCGAGCAACATTGCTGCGCATAGCCAATGAAGGAAAATGCCACGCCATGGCAAACTTCACCTCTACCATCAACTCTGAACGTATTTTCACGGTTTACAAAGACATCTGTCAGGCAAACCCATCATAACAACATAGAAAATGGTGACACACACAACATCCCACCACATACACATTGCAGCCATACTCACCTGCTTCAACCGCAGGGAAAAAACCCTCAGTTGCCTGCGACATCTCTATCATGCCCTATCGCAAGACGATACGACGGCTCTGACGGTTTACCTGACGGACGATGGCTGCACAGATGGTACGGCAGAAGCTGTCCGCAATCAGTTTCCTGACAAAGACATTCATATCCTGCAAGGAACAGGCTCGCTCTACTGGGCTGGCGGCATGATTTTCGCTTGGAAGGAAGCATTGAAGCAACGCGATGCCTACGATTTCTATCTGCTCCTCAACGATGATTCCTTCGTGAAGGACAATGTCTTCAAGGAACTCTATGCTGCCCATGCTTTCTCGCTGCAAACTTATGGCATGGCGGGCATATACAGCGGTGTCACCTGCGACCCGAACGATGAAAGCCTTATCACATACGGCGGCGGCGTCTATGAAAATGCCTCTCGCAGCAAGATTCGCGAACTGAAACCTACGGGGCAGCCGCAGATGGTAGATAAGACGAATGCCAACATCCTCCTCGTTTCGCGTCAGGTGGTAGATAGGGTAGGCATTTTCTACGATGGATATATACACAGCGGTCCCGACTTCGACTATAGCCTCGTAGTGCGCAAGGCGGGATTCCCCGCACTCATCACGGCAAACGTATGTGGTACGTGCGAATTTGACCATACATCTGATGCTGATATCTGCGAGAAACTGAGGCACATGACGCTGAAAGAACGCATCGCCTACCTCGACAATCCGCTCCATCGTGAACACGATTACCTCGTCTTCGTGAAGCGACACAACCCAAAGAAGTACCCCGTCACCTGGATGCTCCATAAAATTCGGCGCTATTGCCCTTCTATCTACCTGTTTATCAATCGTCGTCGCGGTCTGTATTAAAACCTCGTCGCTCCATCAAAATCCCGTTTCTCCTTCAACCTCATGAAAATCTCCGTCGTCGTCCCCACTTACAAGCCTCAGCATTATCTGGAAGAATGTCTGCAATCGTTGGAAAGGCAGACTTTAAACAAGCAGCACTACGAGGTCATCATCGTTCTGAACGGATGCGGCGAGCCTTGGCTGGGACAGGTGAAGGCATGGCTGCGGCAATTCACCATGAACACCGTGCTCATTCATACCGAAACGCCCGGTGTAAGTCATGCGAGAAACATGGGCATCGACTGCGCCAAAGGGGAATTTCTTACGTTCATCGACGATGATGACTGGGTCAGCGAGCCTTACCTACAAAGCCTGCTCGAACGCGCCTCGCAGCAGAAGCCTACAGTTGTCACCTCCAACGTCATCGGCTATCGCGATGAAACGGGCGAATATATCCCTGACTATTATCTGGCCCGACTCTTCAACCGCATTCACACTGCTGGCGGCGAGGCAAGTCTGCTACAGGGACGCAGCTTCCTGTCATCGTCCTGCTTCAAACTTATCCCACGAAAGGTGATTGGCGGACGATGCTTCAACACGAAATACCAGTTGGGAGAAGACGCCTTATTCATGGCTACCCTTACGGATGGATTTTCATCTGTTGCCACGGCTGCCCCCGATGCCATTTACTACAGGAGGCTGCGCACCAATTCTGCCTCACACGCAGACAGTCGCCAGACATTCGCCCACTTGCTGGCCAATGCCTTGAGTTTGGCTTGGGCATACACCAGAGTCTATCTGCAACATCCGTTTCGCTATAATCCTCTTTTCTTTGCAACGCGCATCCTGGCAGGATTCACCAAACGGTTATTTTGTTACAACTAAATAATTTGTTAGAACTAAACAATTTGTCACAACTACCAATGAGGTCTAAATCTCTTATATTCAACCCCTTTTGGGTGGCAGGCGTGATATGGAAACACGGTCTTTCACGCTTTATCACAGACGACAGACTCTATCTCAAGGTCGCATATTTCCTGAGTATGAACGGAAGGGTGCTCCACCTTGACCATCCGCGTACCTACAGCGAAAAGTTGCAGTGGCTCAAGCTGAATGAGCAGCATGAGGAATACACCAAACTGGTGGACAAGGTGCAAGCTAAAGAATATGTGGCGAGCATCATCAGCGACAGCCACATCATCCCTACCTTGGGCGTATGGGAACGCTTCGACGATATCGACTTCGACAAACTTCCCAATCGTTTTGTCCTCAAGTGCTCACACGACAGTCAGGGTATCGTCATTTGTCGCGATAAGTCGCAACTTGACATTGATGCCGCACGACGGAAAATCAACCGATGCCTGAAGCGCAACTATTATTATTGCGGCCGGGAATATCCTTATCGCAACGTTCCAAAGCGCATTCTGGCAGAACAGTTCCTTGTAGATGAGTCTGGCACGGAACTGAAAGACTATAAATTCTTCTGCTTCGACGGTGAAGTGAAAATGCTCTACGTGGCATCAGAACGAGGAAAGGCTACGAAATTTGATTTTTTCGACTTGGATTTCAATCATCTCCCCTTCCGTCAGTCCTATCCCACCAGCAAGAAGAAGCTGGCGAAGCCCAAGAACTTTGACCAAATGATAGACATTGCCCGACAGTTGTCGCAAGGATTCCGACACGTTCGGGTGGATCTGTACAATGTAAACGGAAAAATCTATTTCGGCGAGCTCACATTCTTTAACAACGCCGGTCTCCTGCCATTCCAGCCTCATGAATGGGATGCAAAAATTGGCGAATGGCTGAAACTTCCCGTATAACCCACGTAGCCTCTCCCACATCAATACCTTATGTCACACCCCAACTGATTGGCGCGCCGGATATTGGCGATGAGCTTCCGCTCCGCCTGTTGCCAATCGCCAATCTCCTGATGCGGGAACGATTCCGCTTTGCCAATATATTTCGACAGATGTTCAAGTGCCTTTCTCACAAGGGAAGGCACTTTTTTTTGTAACACACACATATCCATGATATGCTGCAGATTGGAAACGGAATAACTGAACACCTTGGTTCTCCGCAACTGTATAGGCTGTGTGCAGTCGGCCTCAATCTGGGCATTGATGCGCTTCTCCTCAAAATTTTCAGCCACACGGCGTGCCGTCGCTGCATCGCCCGTGAAATCAGATAGATAGCAGAGCAAAATATCGTAGGCAGTTCCGATGTTGTGGTCGAAGTTCTGCGCCGTCTGCCCCATCGCGCTCTGCTGCATCCATACGGCAAAGTCTCCAAACCAAGCCTGCAACAGCCTCCAGCGTTTCCGCCCTATAGGCCGCACGCTCTCCAGCACATCTATGAAATTGTAGCATCAATCATTTCCTGCTGCCGCCCCCCTGCCATCGTTGCGCCCAGGAATGAACTGCGCATACTCGAAGTGGGGATTCATGCGCGTCTGCCTGTCCAGAAACCACACATCAATCTGCTGCAGAAACGCCTTGCGATAGCGTTCGTCGCGAGTGATGTAATACGCCTTTGCCAGATAGTGCGTGCGCTGATTGAGGGCAGACATCCTGGGCAAGTCGTACGCCTTGTATTCAGGGGTGAACTGCCCATCTTTCACCTTATAGGGGCCACCGGGATTTTCAGGGTCTGGCCACCAATAGGGACTCAGACTCTCAAAATTATGCTTATCGCCCGACCGTGCGACCGCCTTATCCGTCACCGCCACGGGCTGACTCCCTACCGCAGCCTCAGCCTGCTTCAAAATATATCTGCGCTCTGCATGCTCCGCATCTTGGCACATCTGCTCCAATTCGCCCATGTCCCACAGCCGTGGCTGGGCGTTGAGCAGAAGGGCAAAGCAGAAAAAGAAGAATAGCAACCCGTGTCTCATGATAATAAATAGAGAGAATTAGAATTGGTGGATGTTTGAATCGCCCGCCTTACAGGGTTTGTTTCTTATTGTGTTAATGCTTGTTTGATAAATGTGTTCGTTTTCACCCCTCAAAATGACTATTTTCACCCCTCAAAGTGGTCACTATGAGATGAAAAGCAGCGTCATGAGAATGAATATCACTATCAAAATTTTTTCATCAAGTAGGTAATAAAAATCATTTTATAGTAAATATAGTAGGCAATTATTATGGCTTGTATGTTTGAACGCTCTCTTTGGCGCATCTTTTAGCCTTGAAGACAGTCACATGGCCCGCGTCATGCTCCTTTATTTCAAGCCTAAAACCTGCATCCAAACAGTGCATTCAAACATAAAAATCATTTTCATTACCTACTTGCTCACTTATTTCAATAGCTTTGCCCACTTACTTCATCAACTCCTCAGTTTTCTGATTTTAATTCCTATGGCAGCATGGAATATCGACATGAGGGGCGAGAGATAGCAGAAGAAGCAGAAGGGCAGATAGGTGAGTGTGGCCACACCGAGCACCGTACTCTGCGTCATGCCGCAGGTGTTCCAGGGGATGAGAACGGAAGTCACCGTGGCACCATCCTCGCACGAACGCGAGAGCAGCCTCGACTCATAGCCCTGACGCTCATATTCCTCACGAAACATGTTGGCGGTCAGGATGATGGAGATGTACTGGTCGCCCGTCATCACATTCATTCCCACCCCATTCAGCACCGTGGCCGACACCAGTCCCACACGTGTACGCACCATCCTGCGTGCCACGGCTCTGAGAAAACTCCGAAGCATACCGCATGCCGTGAGCGCACCACCGAAAATCATGGCAGAGAGGATGAGCCAGATGGTATCGAGCATGCCTCCCATCCCTCGGGTGGACACCAGCTGGTCCAGCAGAGGAACTCCCGTGCTCACGTTGGTTGAACTGCAAAGTGTCAGCACCACACCCTTGAACATGGCGCGCGCCCCGGGAGCATCGGCCTCAGCCACTTGCATCAGAATGTCCGGCTGGAAAATCATTGCCATCACCACGGCCATCACCGCCGAACTGAAAAGCACGATCAATGATGGCATACGCCGGAAGATGAGTACTCCCGTCAGGAAGGGGACGACCAACAGCCAGGGGGTGAGCGTGAAGGTGCGGTCGAGTGCGGAGACGAATGCCGTAGTATCCGTATCCAGCCCCGAGTCCATCATGAAACCTGCCGTAAGGAAAAGTCCGAGCGTGATGCACATCGTAGGGCCCGTGGTGAGCATCATGTACTTGATGTGCCGGAACAGGGATGTCCCACTGGTGGATGCTGCCAGCACCGTGGTATCGCTCAGGGGCGACACCTTATCGCCGAAATAAGCTCCGGAAATGATGGCTCCGGCCGTCCAGCCGTCGTCGAAGCCAAGGGCACGGCCAATTCCGAGCAGGGCAAGACCAATGGTGGCGATGGTGGTCCACGAGGAACCCGTCATCACGGCAACAACGGCACTGATCAGGCAGGACGAAACGAGAAACAGCGAGGGATGCAGTATCTGTATGCCATAATAAATCAGCGTGGGGACAATGCCGCTGATCATCCATGCTCCCGACAGCATACCGATGACGAGGAGGATATAGATGGACACGGTAGTCTCGCGGACTTTGTGCTCGATGCTCTGCTCGATGTCTGTCCAGCGCACTCCGCAGCAAGTCATGCCGAGCACCACACAAATGGCCGACGATGTGAGCAAGGCTATCTGCGAGGGGCCCGAAAGGGCATCGCTGCCAAACACGGAGATGGTGAAGGAAAGCAGAACAATCAGGGCCAACAATGGAATGGCACTGATCCATACGGGAGGGTTGGGGGATGTGGGCTGGGAGTTGTGGTGCATCATGAGTCGTTCTGTTTTTGTGTGGATGCGTTTATACTATGGCTTGGAAGTACAAATTAGAGGTACAAAATTACGGAATTGTACGTTCCTGTGCAAAATGTCCGACGACTTACAAGCTGCCGCTACGGCAAACGCCTGCACATTGAACACTGCGGTTGTCGGAGTCAAGTCTGTAGCGCTTCTTTTCTTTGTGCCGGAAAGAGGAGATTTCCGTACTGCCCCGGCTCTTTCTCTCTCCAGGACTCACGTTATCTGGCATTAAGAGCCGCTTCGTTCCCTAAACACCCCTTTCCTCATCCCAAAACTTGCAGGATATGAAAAAAGGGCGTACCTTTGCAGAAGTTTCTCGCTTTTAGCACTTCGGCCTTCAGTACCGTTACGAAAAACGTTTTGAATTTTGATGGCGCAAACTAAACACACAGACCAGCAACTAACTATTTTTGTTTCACTTACAAAACATATCATGCAATACGTATCATGAAAAAAATTTTACTCTTTTCAGCGATGATGGTTGCTTCGATGGCTACCTATGCCCAAAGCAGCAAGAACTACACGAAGTATGACTTTTCCGAAACCTATTGGTCCGACAGTTACGGCGATGAATATCCTGCTATCGGAGTATTCTATCACGTATCCTCGAACGGACGATATGCAGCAGGATGCGACGATTTGGTCGACACGGGCATTTGCTTCTATTGGGATGCCCAGGATGCCGACAATCTGCACTTCATCAACGATGGCGTGGAAACGCGCTATTCGCTTCGCGACGTGACGGACGGCGGTATGTTCGTGGGAAGTTTTGAAATGGCAGAAGAAGGCGAAATGGGATACTGCTATCCCGGCATCTACACGCCCGACGGAAAATGGACGGCACTGCCGCTGCCGGAGACTGCATCCGAATACTATGGCACGGAGAACATCTACAATATCAATGAAGCACGTGCGGTGAGCAACGACGGAAAGTATATCGCCGGACACATCTATCTTACACGAGGCTACAAGGACAGCCCTTGGGGACTCCTCGAACGCTCCGTACACGCTCCCATCCTCTGGACCCTCAACGAAACTTCGGGCGAATATGAAATCACCATGCTCGATGAAATCTACAAGAACAGCCTGCGCTATGACAATGGCGACCTCAAGGAGATTCCCGACTCCGTGAATCTCTCCACTTTCATGGTCTACGACATCAGCGACGACGGCAGTATCATCTGCGGTATGAACGAGGCAGGCTGCGGAGGCTCAAACCCCGTGGTCATCAAGAACGGACAGCTCATACAGATTTTCGACTGCGGCGAAGAGGCTGCCTACGATGAAGACGGAAACCCCACGCATGCCGTGAACTTCAACGGCGGACAATGCACATCGGTCGATGCCGACAACAATGTCTATGGCTACTATCAGACGGAAAACCTGCAGATGCTCAACTTCATCTTCACCCCTGACAACGAACTGATCTACATCGATGAATTTGCATCCTGCGGCTCCAACACCGGCGATCGCTTCGGTCTCAACATGGGACTCCCGCTACAGCCTCTCTGCTGTAGCCACGACGGCAACGTGGTGGCCGGTGGAGTGGTCATCGACCTCGGTTTCGGACAGACCGAAAGCCCTGCTCTCATGGCCGACAAGGAATTTGTGGTGGGCATCTCGCGCGTGACTCCCGAGACGGCAAAGGTTGACATCGACGTGAAGGGAAACACCCTCATCGTTGAGGGACGCTACGATGCTGCAACCATCGTGGATGCCTCGGGAAAAATCATGGCAAAGGGTGGTCAGGGAGCGACCTTCGACCTCGACCGTCTGCCTAAGGGCGTATACATGGTCAGCGTAGCTACGAAGGGCAACATCAAGACCTTCAAGTTCACACGCTGATAGACTTTCTTTCAATCAAGAATTGACTTTTTTAATCAGGAATGAGAAATTAGGTATTAGGAATTGACCATCCGGTTTCCTCCTACTCCTAATTCCTCATTCCTCATTCTTAACTCCTCATTCCTCATTCCCAATTGATTACATCATCGTTAATCCTATGAGATTCCATATTCCTTGCCGACACTTTCTGACGGGAGTCCTCCTTCTGCCCCTTCCCCTCGGGGCTTTGGCCGACGAGGCTGACCGCATCATTCTGGGAGGGAGCCAAAACCAATCCACTTTTATGCAGCCTGCTGCCGAGGAAGGGGCTTCAGGAGCAATGATAGGTTTTGACGCTGCCACTATGGCGGCATTCCGGGGCTGCGAAATCACGGAATTTCGCATCGATCTGGACCGTGCCACGGGAAAAGACTCCCTGAGGGTGTTCGTGGCAAAAGGGGTGGACGAAACTCCACTGGCCGAATGGACACTCACGGGCGAGAAGAGCGGATGGAACACCATTGTGCCTCCACAGCCCTTCCGCATCCCCGACGATGGGCCGCTGATTCTGGGATATGAGGTGAAAGGCATGCGGTATCTGAAATACAGCAGCAGGCTGATGGACTGCCACGAATATACCCTGGAGCAGAATCAGGAATGGAGGACATGGGACAAGCCCGACCTCAGCATTTCGTTCTATGCCGTCGTGAAAGGCGAACGCCTTCCAGCGGAAAATGCGGTCATGGCTGCCTCACGACTGCCCCAATATGCCTGGCAGGGACAGACGATGCGCATCGGAGGGGAATTCATCAACCTGGGTACGGCCAGCATCACCGACCTTACCGTCGCCACATGGCTCGACGGCGAGAAATGGGCAGAGAACAGCGTGGAGGGGCTGAAGGTAGGACCACGGGAAAAGGGAACCTTCAAATTTGAGGTGCCTGCACCGGAGGGAGAGACCACTGCCCCACTCTGCTTTACGGTGGAGCGTGTGAACGGGAATGCCGATGCCAGCCCGGCCGACAACCGTTCGAGGACATCGCAGGTACGCAGCAGCGCATGTTTTGTGCCAAGAAAAATACTGCTGGAAGTGTTCTCCACAGAAAATTGCACGAACTGCCCGGGGGTACACAAGAGCATCGACATCTTTGCCGAAGGCAGGACCGACATCATTGAAATCGTACATCATGCGGGATTTCTCACCGACAAGTTCACACTCCCCGAGAGCGAGGAATACCTGTGGTTCTATCCCACCGACAAGGTGTATGCCCCGGCCGTGATGTTCGACCGCACGAACTTCCGGCCCAACTTGCCTGCCATCTACAGCGACAACACCCCCATCACGTCAGTCACCCTGGCAGGACTGAAGGAGCAATATGCCGAGGCGAGCGAACTGCCAGCCTTCTTCAGCCTGGTGCTGAATGCCGAAGCCGACCGTGAACACCGCACGCTGGACCTCTGCATCGAAGGCACGCCATTGCTCGAACCTCCACATGCCGACGGACTCCGGCTGAATGTCTGCATCGTGGAAGACAGCATCGCCAGCAAGACCCAACGTGGTGCTTCCGGCACTTACTGGCATGCAGAAGTCCTGCGGAAAGTGCTCACCGGCACTTGGGGCGAACCGATTGACGGCAACGACTTCAGCCGCACCTACCATCTCGACATTCCTGAGGAATGGCGCATGGAGCATTGCCGCGTGGTGGCATTCGTCGGCCGGGGAAACGAATGGGGCAACAGTTGCGCCGAGGTGCTTGCGGCAGAATCGGCCGATGTATCGTCCATCCTCGCCGGTGTGGCATCTCCTGCCATCTCCCGACGTTCCCCCCAGCGCATTCTTCACCATGGAGGCAGTATGCCCGTCGGCCCTCACACCACCGTATATGATCTCTTAGGACGTCGGGTACCGAATCTGGAGAATGCTCCGGAGGGAATCTATCTGATACGCTGATACTTACGCTGAACATGGGTGTCCCCCCTGGAACAGCAGCACCTACCCTCCCCATTTCCCCGCTATCCTTCCTCTCTTCAAAAACAGCCCACTATGAACACTTTATCCTGCCCGGCATCATTCACGCCCACTCCATCCCGCCACACCTTATTCATCAAGAACATGGTTTGCCCGAGGTGCATCATGGCCGTCAGGCAAATCATGGAGGAATGCCATGTGGCATTTACCGACATCACCTTGGGGAAGGTGGTCCTGGAATCGGCTCCCGACGGCCCCACACTGGATGCCCTGGGCCGCCGGCTGGAGGCGATTGGCTTCTCCCTGCTGGGCGACCCTGACGATGCGCTGATGGAGCGCATCCGGCTGGGAGTCATGGAATGGGTGGGGATAAAGGGCGTGCATCCCCGGCTTTCCGCCTTTCTGCAGCAGAAGCTCCTCAAGGACTACTCTGCTCTCAGCCGACTTTTCAGCGAGAAGAAGGGGATGACCATCGAACGCTACAGCATCTACCTACGCATCGAGAAAATCAAAGAGGAACTTTCCTATGGCGAGAAAAACATCAGCGAGATAGCCTACGAACTGGGCTATAGCAGTCCCGCCCATCTGAGCGCACAATTCAAGCAACAGGAGGGCATCTCCCCCAAACAGTACCAGCAGCAAGCCAAAACCTCTGCCCACACCGAACGCCAGCCTTTAGACAGGCTTTAGCATCGTCCGTCCCCTCAAGAAACGGGGCTTTCCGCCCATCCGGACCTCCGGGCATCCTCCCGTCAACGCTCATTCACCACTCCGCACTTCGGGCATTTGCCCAATGTATGGAGAGGCTCGCCGCAATGCCCGCAATAATAGAGGATGGTATTGTGGCGAAAATAGCGATGGAGGGCAAAGGCCCAATACGCAGGCAACACCACATAGCCGACATAATACTGCACCGAGACGCTGAAGAACAGATAGAGCGACATGCAGAAACCGCAGAGGGATATCATATACGACACACCATTCACCACATCGGGCTGCTTGCGCATATCATCCACCACGGCTACAAACACCACAACAAGAAACCATACGTTCAGCAAAAACAGCATGATGACACGGGGCTGACCGAGGGGATTCAACGAGGGATGAAAGAAAAACTCTTTCCACACTTCAGGGCAGAAATTCTGAATGCTGCCATAGAATGCCGCAGCACAACTCATGCTCAGGCATAGCAATGTGGGATAAAAACTGCGGATATCGTTGAAATGTACAAGGAGGAAATGCTCCTTGCGGAAACGCTGGATGATGAATACACCGAAAGCCAGACACAGGCAGGTGAGCAATACGAGGAAACGGCTGTCGGAAAACTGATGAATGAACCGCGAGATGACATTGTCGGGGACACTGCGCTCCAGCAGACAGGCCTCGCGTACCCACCCCATCGAAAGCTGGTCGCGCGCCACCATCACCCATATACTGTCGACGGAATCCGCAGGCACGACGGCAAGGTTGGCCACCACGATTTCATCGTCGGCGTGCAACACGATACTGTCGGGGGCGAAAATGCTGGCCATCTCCCCGGGAATGCAGGCTTCGAGGGGAATGCTGTCGGTCACCACAAGATTAAAGTTCTTCCAGTAGTGATGATCATGACGGAATGCCACAGAATCGATACCCGCGGTGGCCCAAGGGTCGACACACTGGGGATGGTCGCGACGGCAGGAGGCCATCGAAAGCACAAGAAGCAGGAGGGATAGCAGACGTAACAACATTTTCTTTTTTTAAGGTGGGTTCTATAAATTCGCTTTGTCAGATTTTGGAGTTATTTTCGAGTTCAAATTGTAAGTTAAAGAGGGAGTGTAGCGAGCTACATGACCGATTTAACTTGCGATTTGAGCCGAGGCAGCACCCAAAAGATGACAAAACGTCACCCACAATTAATACTATTTTTGACGGCGGGAATTTATAGAACCCACCTTAATAGCTATACGAGATATGGGATGGCCGGATTATTTGAGGGGACACAACAGCCGTTCCCTCTTTTTTTATCCCCCAAACCAGAGGAGGTGTGGATGCTGACGAACAGGGGGCCATCATCGGGGCGCAAGTACTTGCATTTCACAATGACGACAGTCAAAGACGAGGGGGAACGCACGGCCATCGGGCAGCCGCAGCGACAGCGGCTCTTTCCAGGATGGCTGCTGCCCCGTCGCACGCGGACATTGCCCCAAGGCATATCGCAGGCAATGGCGGCACGTCATGATCACGGCATGACGGGGCTGCCGGATTTCGAAGGCCGGTGCCACACGCTCAGCCCCCCGCTGCAGCAGCCATCGCCTGCCCAGAGCATTGGCCACATTGGCCTGATAGCTGAACGCCACTCCGCTGAAATCGAGTTCCTGAGCCTTCCTGCGCACATCACGCTGCCGAAGATGCCGTTCGCACAGCTCTTTCTCCAGCCGCCCTACGGCCTCCCTTCGTGCAGCGGCCACGATGGATGCGGGGATGAAACGCTCCCCCGCAGTCAGCACCTCCACGCCGTCCGGCACAAAGGGCGTGTCGCCCAGTTTGGCAAGCTGCCGGCACAGCTGTTCCTTCTGTGGCTTTTCGGCACATTGGTGCTCGGCGGGAATCTCTACCGCCACCTCTGCCCCCCTGGCTCTGACCACGAGTCGATAGCCCTGCGGAGTCTCCTCCAGGCGGAACGAAAGGGGCAGACGCCGTTCGGCGGTGGGACGGGAAAGCTGCGTCTCCCACTCACGGTCCTCATTGCGGAAAATGACATCGCCCGGGCGTACCTCCGGCATCCTGGGCGGAAACACCTCGGCCCTCCTGCCTCCATCCGTCATCTCCACGCGATTCACCCGGAATCCCGTCAGTCCGGAATGTCCTGCAAAGCAGAGTCCGTCGCCATTGTGCAGCGCATCGACATGATGCTCCAGCAGCACCGTGAGCGACCGCCGTCCCACTCGCTCCACGCATCCCACCTGCTCGCCCATCGACTTCGGTGTCGTGAAATTCCACAAGTCGGGCGTACGTCCCTTCAGGAAATAGGCGGTGAAGCCACGGTTGAAACTCTTCGCCAGCTGCGGCACGAACGTCAGGTGGATGTTGCCGTCCGATGCCCGCTCATAGTCGGCCCCACGGCGTTCCAGCACGGCATCGATGGCACGGCGGTAATAGGCCGTGACGTTCTTCACGTAGGCCATATCCTTCAGCCTGCCCTCAATCTTGAAACTTCTCACTCCAGCATCCATCATCTGCTCCAGGTGCCCGGAGCGGTTCATATCGCGCAGGGAGAGGAAATGGCGGTTTTCCATCCTCATCGCCCCCTCCCCTGTGGTGATGCCTTTGCCTCCGGTCGTCGTCCTCCCCACTTCCACCACGCTGCCATCGGCATCCACGAGGTCGAATGCCAGCCGGCAGAACTGTGCGCAGCGACCACGGTTGGCAGAACGTCCGAAGCAATACTCCGAGGCATAGCATCTCCCGGAATAGCTGACGCAGAGCGCACCATGCACAAAGGCTTCCAGCGGAAGCGTGGTGGCGGCATGGATGTCCTGAATCTGTGCCAGCGAGAGTTCGCGCGCCACGACAATCTGCGAGAATCCGGCCTTCTCCAGCATGGCCGCCCGCTCGGGCGTGCAGTTGTCCATCTGGGTAGAGGCATGGAGGGCGATGGGAGGAAGGTGCATGGCGAGCAAGGCCAGATCCTGGGTGATGAGGGCATCCACGCCAGCCTCGTACAGCTGCCCGACGAGTGCCTCGACAGCCGGGAGCTCATCGTCGTAGAGGATGGTATTGAGCGTCACGTAGACCTTTGCGCCGAACACATGGGCATACCGGCACAGCCGCTCCACATCCTCCACACTATTGCCGGCAGCAGCCCGCGCCCCAAAGCCCGGACCTCCGATATACACGGCATCGGCACCATGGCGTATGGCTTCCATGCCAGTCTCCACATTCTTTGCGGGTGCCAGAAGTTCTATTTTCTGCCTCTGTCCTGTCATTGTTCCTTTCTTTCTTTTTCCGAATCTCAGGAGGAGTGTTGTTCCCCCCTTCTATTTCTTCTTTTTTGCCTGTTTCAGGAGGTTGTAGGCCTTGTACAGCCCCATTTCCCCGGCTTTCGAAAGCAGGGGCAGGGCTTCGTCGTCACGTCCGAGCAGGAGATATACGACGGCACGGTTATAGAGTGCCTCCGCCAATTTCCCATCCAGTTCGAAGGCACGGCTGAAGGCCGTCTCGGCCGCATCCAGACTTCCGGCCTCAGCTTCAAGGCATCCGATGTTGTAGTGCAGCACGGCCTCTGCGGCATATTTTCCTGCCGTGGCATCACGGAGCAGGGCCAGAGCCTTCTCCGTCCGTCCGCCGCGATGCAGCACGCTGGCACTGTCCACGATGGCCTTGAGTGCATCGTCGGCAATGAAGAGGGGCATGCGCCGGCTCTCGGTGACGAACTGCTGCCCTTCGGAATGATAGGGCGGTATAAACACACGCTCCACCTTGCGGTTCTGCACCTTTCCGGCAAACTCGCTCAGATAGCTATGTGTGGTGTCGGCATCTTCCTCCACAAGCTGGTCATATTGCTCCAAGGCTTTCTCCGAACGCTTTCTGACACTCTTGAGCGGCCTCCGCTGTCCATTGCCGAAGATGAGGTCATAGTCGGCCTTGCGCACGACGGTTTCATCGCGCATGGCACGCCTTTCGTCGCCGATGGCACGATAGCATTGCGACCGCTGGGCATAACCGTAGACGAAAGCGGGATATTCCTCAATCAAGGACGAATAGTCGGCGATGGCTCCCCGATAGTCGCCCACATTGCGCCGAAGTTCGGCACGGTTGTAGATGGCAAGCACATTGTCGGGCTCCTGGCTGATGACGAAGTCGAAATCCTCGATAGCCCGGTTGTCATCGCCGACGAAGGCACGGATGAGTCCGCGGTTATAGTGTGCCACGAAATGCTGTGGTATCATTTCTATCACGCGGTCATAATCGGCCATGGCCAGATTGTAGCGGCTCTGGGCATTGCGCACCTGTGCCCGCTCCAGATAATAGTCGGCATTTCCCTTCTCGTATCGCAGGGCCTGCGTGTAGCAGGAGTCGGCGAGTTCCAGCTGGTCGTGCTGCAGGGCATATCGTCCCTTGAAGGCCCATGCGGCATGCTCGCGCGCATTGATATTGAGCAGCGAGTCCACCCAGCGGAGGCTTTCCAGCGTGTCGTGACGCTCCATGCACACCTGTGCCTTCACGAGATAGGCTCGCGTGAGTTTGGGCCAGTAGGCCAGCAGCGTGTCGAGCTCCTTGTCGGCCCTCTCGACATCCTTCAGTTCCAGCCTGCAGAGCACGCGGTTGTAGATGGCGGTCTGGTCCTTGGGATTTTCGGCCAGGGATTTGGTGTAGTCGGCAATGGCCCCTTCATAGTCCTGGGTATGAATGCGGCACAATCCCCTCAGCTGATAGTATTCCATGCGGAAAGGATTGAAGAGCACCGCCTGCTGAAGGTCGTGCTCCGCACTCTCATAGTCCTCCAACGAGAATTTAGCCACCGCCCGATAGTAGAAGGCATCGGACAGATAGGGCTTTGCCTCCAGCACGGTGTTGAAATACTGAATGGCAGTCACATAGTCGTCGTAGTACAATGCCGCGCGCCCCATCAGCATCACCTGCTGCGTGTTCACCTGCGCGGTGGCACAGGGGGTTGCGAGAAACCACAAAAGCAGCAGGCAAAGACCCCGGCCTTTACCTGCTGCCATTCGTGCGATATGATGCAGTACGTTGATTTTCATGTAGGAGATGAGGGATGGATGATGGAGGCATCATGCCGATGCCCCACACGGGGGGAGATGCCGATGCTCGGGCTTCATTTCCGCTTCGTCTTGTAGCTGCAGCTGAACTTTCCTGCGAGCAGGGAGGAAAGTTTTTTCTTGATGAGCTGCTTGCGGAGCGGCGATATGCGGTCGGTGAACACCTTGCCTTCCAGATGGTCGAACTCATGCTGCATGACCCGGGCCAGATAGCCCTCCACCCACTCATCGTGCTCGTTCCACTCGCGGTCTGTGTATTTCACACGTATGCGCGTGGGGCGTCGCACGGGCTCGTTGATACCTGGCAGCGACAGGCAGCCCTCGTCCATCAGCTTGGTCTCGCTCTCGTCAAATTCCACGATGTGGGGATTGATGTAGGCCTCGTTGAAATCCTTGTATTCAGGATAATCCTCCGAGAGGCAGTCGAGCGTGATGACGACAACGCGGATGGGAAGCCCTATCTGGGGTGCAGCAAGCCCCACGCCCTGACTGTGATACATCGTCTCGAACATATCGTCAATCAGCGTCTGCAGTTCGGGATAGTCTTTCTCGATATCCTGTGCCACCTGTCGCAGCACGGGTTGCCCGTAGGTAAAAATAGGATAGATCATATTTTGCTTGGTAGATGAATATTCATAAAAAGGTGTGTTTCGCCAGGAGAGTGCCGTCGTGAAGTATGGCGGAGTCGGGCTTCCGGTGTCCGAAAGTCAATGTCCCAGCTTTTTTTGCTCCAGGAAATTCTGCAGGATGATGGTGGCGGAAATCTCGTCCACCAGTCCCTTGTCCTCCCTTCTCCGCTTCTTTCCGATTCCCGAAGCAATCATCGCCTGCTGTGCCAGCACGGAGGTGTATCGCTCGTCGTAGAACACGACTTCCACCTCCGGCAGGGCTTTCTTCAGTTCGCCCGTGAAGCATCTCACGCGGCTTTGGTTTTCGGAAGGCGCGCCGTTGGGCTGCACGGGAAGTCCTACGACGATGGTCTCCACAGGCTCCCGCCCTACGTAGTCCTTCAGGAATTTCAGCAGTTCCCTAGTGTCGACGGTGGTCAGTCCTCCTGCAATGATCTGCAAGGGGTCCGTCACGGCGATTCCCGTGCGGCGCTTGCCGTAGTCGATGGAGAGTATGCGCTTCATGGTGTAGTAATAGTGATGGTTGTGCAAAAAATCCGTGCAAATTTCGCAAGAAAATAAGGAATATACGCTATAAAGGGATGAAAAAACGCCGAAAACTCCGCTTTTTCCCGTCCATGCCGCCGAATCGCCTGCCGAAGTCACCAATTGCGCGTCCGCCGGGCCGGCCTCCCGTGCCAGTGCTCATGGCAGGCGGCTTCAGGCATTCAGTTCGATGCGGAACGTCGTGCCGCGCCCTATCTCCGAGCATTTCACGAATATCCTGCCGTGGTGGTACTCCTCCACGATGCGCTTCGCCAGCGAGAGTCCCAGGCCCCATCCCCGCTGTTTGGTGGTGAATCCCGGCTTGAACACCGTCTTGAAGTGCTTTCCGGGAATGCCTTTTCCCGTGTCGGCAATCTCTATCACCCAATGCCATTCGTCGCGGAAGACGCTCAGGGTGATGCTCCCCCGCCCCGCCATCGCGTCGATGGCATTCTTGCAGAGCACCTCGACGACCCATTCGAGCAACGGGGCGCAGAGTGGCAGCGCGGCCTTGCCTTCCGGAGGGAAATGGCAAATCATCTGCACCTCGTCGGACGTGCGCCGGCGGATGTAGGTCATCACGTGCTCCACCACCGGGCAGAGGTCGGCCACCTTCAGTTCCGGCACGCTGCCGATTTTCGAGAAACGGTCGGCAATGAGTTCAAGCCGCTTCACGTCCTTCTTCATCTCGCTGATCATCTCGTCGTCCTCGTGCAGTTCACCCAGCACCTCGGTCCATGCCATCAGTGAGGATATGGGAGTGCCGAGCTGATGTGCGGTCTCCTTGGAGAGTCCCACCCACACCTTGTTCTGCTCCGCACGCTTTGAGGAGAGGAGTGCAAAGATGGCGATGACGACGAAAAGTCCCACTACCCCCAACTGTACGAAGGGGAAATAGGCCAGCCGCCGCAGGATGAGGGAATCCTCGTAATAGATTTCCAGGCGTGCGCCGCGCTTCACTCCGTAGTCGGGATTGGGGGCCAGCGGCACGGTCATCTTCTCCCCGTTCTGCTTCATGCGCTCCACGCGCTCTGCCAGCACGGCGAGGGAATCCTGCGGTGTGGCGGCCGAAATGTGAAGGTTGCGGTGGGTAGTGACGCTGCCGCTCTCGTCGAGCACCACGAGGGGAATGGAATTGTTGCCGTTGATGACTTTCAGCACCAGGCTGAGGTCGGTGGTCTCGTCGGCACTGATGAGCGAGCGCATGGCTTCGGCCCATACCTCCATCCTCTCCACTTCCTCCTCCTGCAGGTCGCGTATGAGGGCATGGCTCACGACGAGCGATGCCACGGCTATTGCCACAGCCGCCACCACGAGGGCTATCTTCACCTGCCGTATGCTGTCGGTCCCCGCCTTCATTCGCCCAGCGTTGCGTTGATTTCCTCGATGTATGCCAGGAGTTCATTGCGTCCCAGCCCCTTCTCGCTCGATGTGATGAAATGCGGCGGCAGCTCCTCCCACGTCTCCTCCAGGGTGTGGAGGAAGGTGTCGACATTTTTCCGCAGCTCGCCCGCCTTGTTCTTGTCGCTCTTGGTAAAGACGATGGCAAACGGTATGCCTTCCTCGCCCAGCCACTCGATAAATTCGAGATCGATCTTCTGTGGAGTCAGGCGCGAGTCGATGAGCACGAAGAGGCACGTCAGTTCCTCGCGCCCGCACACGTAATGAGAGATGAGGCTCGTGAGCCGCTCCATCTCCTTCTTTCCCCGCTTGGCATATCCATATCCCGGAAGGTCCACGAGATACCATTCTCCCCGGTTGATGCTGAAATGATTGATGAGCAGCGTCTTTCCGGGAGTGGCCGATGTCATGGCCAGCCCTTTCTTTCGGGTGAGCATATTGATGAGACTGCTCTTCCCCACGTTCGAGCGTCCGATGAAGGCATATTCGGGTTTGCCGTTCACGGGCGGACACTGGTCGGCACGCGAAGAAGAGACGAGAAACTCGGCTGTCTTGATTTCCATGATATAAAAAAATGTAGTACAAAAATAGGGTAAAAAAAAACGACAAACAGGAATCGCGGTATGCCATCCGTGCCGTGAAAGCATGCCTTCTGGCCCAGGCCCGGCTCCATGGCAGCCTCTTCAGCCTTCCCTCTCCATCCTCCCTCCGCCGCCCGCGCATCGCCGGCCGCCTATGCCTTTCCGCCTCCGCGCTCTTCGGCAGGCCAGCAGAACACTCCGGCGATGAAGAGCACGAGCACCTGATAGGTGGGGTTGCTGGTCATGGGTGCCTCGTAGTAGAGCACCACGTTGATGATCATCAGCACCAGCCACGCCGCGATGCGCAGCCGTGCATAGCGCGCACGCGCCTTCAAGGCCCGTGCGGCATCCTCCTGCTCTACGGCACGCCTGACGAAGGGCAGTTTCATAAAGGAGAAAATCAGCACTACGCCTCCGAATCCCGTGAGGGCTCCCACCACATCCACGACATAGCGGTTTTCGGGCGTGTCGGGGATGAGTGCAGGGGGAAGCACTCCATATTCAAAAAGGGCAAACACGGCTGCCACGGCAAAGAAGGCTGCCACATACATTACTTTCACTGATTTCATAGCAAGGATATTTTCCGTTTAGGCAAAAAGTGGGGGCGACGCTTCCTCCAGGCTGTCCATGCGGTTCCCGGGCTTCCGTGCTCCCCGGGACTTCCTCCCGGTAGGATTTCAGGATTTCAGTGCCACCCGGTCCACGATGCTCCTTCCGAGCGTCACCTCGTCGGTGTATTCCAGGTCGTCGCCCACGCAAATGCCTCGTGCCAGCACGGAGAGCCTCACGCTGCCTTCGGGCAGCCCGAGCGAGGCGATGCGCCGTGAAATGTAGAAATTCGTCGTGTCGCCCTCCATCGTGGGGTTGAGGGCGAAAATCACCTCCTTCACTCCCCCCTCGGCGATGCGCTTCAGGAGGGATTCTATCTGCAGGTCGGAGGGTCCGATGCCGTCCATCGGGCTAATCACTCCTCCCAGCACATGATACACCCCCTGAAATTGCCCTGTGGCTTCCACCGCCATCACGTTCTGTACATTTTCCACCACGCAGATGATGGATTTGTCGCGTTGCGGGTTAGCGCATATTTCACATCTTCCGCTGTCGGCGATGTTATGGCAGCAGTCGCAATACTTCACTTCATCGCGGAGCCTGAGGAGGCTGTCGGCGAGTGCATGCGTCTGCGAAGCATCCTTTCTCAACAGGTGCAACACCAGCCTTAACGCTGATTTTCTGCCCACTCCAGGCAGTTTTGCGGTCTCCGAAACGGCACGTTCTAAAAGTTTCGAGGGGAATTGTTCTAAATTCATGGCGCAAAATTAAGAAATATAGAGAATAATATGTAAATTTGCAGCCAAATTTTTACCTGAAAAATGGATATTTCCGTTATAATTGTTTCATATAACGTCCGATATTATCTGCGGCAATGCCTGGAGAGCATTTGGCTCTCCGCCCGCAAAAGCCAGTTGGAAGTGGAGGTTTTTGTGGTCGACAACCATTCTCCCGACCATTCCGTGGGGTATCTTCGAGCCTGTTTTCCTCCCCACCGCTATCCCAGGCTCCATCTGATATCCAACTATCAGAACGTGGGTTTCGGCCGTGCCAACAACCAGGCCTTGCGCAAGGCCACCGGCCGCTACATCCTTTTCCTCAACCCCGACACCATCATCACCGAGCAGACGCTCTCCGCCTGCTTCCATTTTGCCGAGGAGCATCCCCTTCTGGGTGCTATGGGTGTCCGGATGCTCTCCTCGAAAGGTGCCTTTTCCTTCGAATCGCGTCGCGGCCTTCCCACTCCCTGGGTGTCGTTCTGCAAGATGTCGGGCTTGTGCAGCCTCTTTCCCAAGAACCGCCTTCTGGGCCGCTACTATATGCGTTACCTCGACGAGCACGCGGCGGCGCGCATCGACATTGTGAGCGGTGCCTTCATGTTCTGCCGCCACGATGCCCTGCGCCTCACCGGAGGCTTCGACGAGCGTTTCTTCATGTACGGTGAGGACATCGACCTTTCCTATCGCCTCCTCCTCGCGGGCTTCGAGAACTGGTACCTCCCCACCCCCATCCTTCACTATAAGGGGGAGTCGACGCAGAAGGGTTCCTTCAAGTATATCCACACGTTCTACGAGGCGATGCTCATCTTCTTCAAGAAGCACTACCACCGTGCCAGCATCGTCCTCAGCCTCCCCATCAAGACGGCCATCATCGCACAGGCCTGCATGGCCCTCGTCAAGCAGCAGGGGAAGGAATTTCTCAACTATCTCTCTCCGTCGCAGGACAAGCAGCCCACGGAAATCTGCTACTACGGCCCGGAGGCCACGCATGCGGAAATCCTGTCGAAATGCGAGGAGTGGAACGCCCGCATCACCTGCCTCTCCGATGTGCGGCAGCCAGCCCCCGAGCGCACGGCCGTCGTGGCCTACGATGCCGAGCACTATTCCTACAGCGAGATTCTCGCCTCGCTCGAAGAGAAGAACCTGAGCCTTGCCACCTACTACCCTTCGCGCCACGCCCTGATTCTCTACAACCGCATCTACCACTGATTCTCTCCGGGCAGCCCCCTCCTCCGGCTCTGGGCCCACAGCCCCGCCATTCCGCATTCATCCCGACCCTACACAACGCTATTACCTTAATATCCTATTTTATCATGAAACATTTTCTCGTCATTCTCCTGACCCTTCTTCTCGGTTCCCTGCCCTCCCAGGCCGAGAAGGGCTTTGTAAATCTCACTCCGCGTCCGAAGAACGTGATTCTCTACGACGGTGCCTGCGTCTTCCCGCAGTCGTTTGCCGTGGGCGTTTCGGCCGAACTGGGCGACACCGCCATGGTGGAGGCCCGGCGTTTCGTCGACGCGCTGAAGGCGAGCATGAAGGGCTACGACATTTCTCTGCAGCATAGCGTGGAGAACGCCTTCATCCAGGTGGCGCCCTACACGGGTTCGGCCTCCAACGTCGGCACGGAGGGCTATCGCCTGGTCATCAAGGAGAACTCCATCACGCTCTCCTCGCTCACCTCCGCCGGCTTCTTCTACGGCTTCCAGAGCATCCGCAAGATGCTGCCGCCCCACGTGGGGCTGGAGCTCCCGGGGAAGGAGGGCGACGTCTATTCCCTCCCCGTGGTGAGCATCACCGACACGCCGCGCTTCGGCTATCGCGGCTTCATGCTCGACGTGAGCCGCCACTTCTTCACGGTGGAGGAAATCAAGCGCTTCCTTGACCTGATGGCCATCTACAAGATGAACGTCTTCCACTGGCATCTCACCGACGACCAGGGATGGCGTGCCGAAATCAAGCAATATCCGAAACTCACCACCGTCGGTGCCAAGCGTTCCGACAGTTGGAACACCGACATCTATCTCGTCGACGACTACTGGTGGACCGGCGAGGGTGCCTACACGGGCAAGCCCTACGGCCCCTACTTCTATACCCAGGAAGAGATGCGCGATGTAGTGGCCTACGCTGCCGCGCGCCACATCGACGTGCTCCCCGAAGTCGACATGCCGGGCCATTTCGTTGCCGCCATGGCTTCCTATCCCGAATTCAGCTGCGACCCCTCCAACCCGCCCTCGGTATGGACCAACGGCGGCATCTCCTCGAATGTGCTCAACGTGGCCAATCCCGCCGCCGTGGAATTTGCCAAGAATATCCTGAGCGAACTGTGCGACATCTTCCCCTATCCCTACATCCACATCGGTGGCGACGAATGCCCCACGAGCCAGTGGGAGTCGAACGCCGCCTGCCAGGCGCGCTACAAGGAGCTTGGGCTTTCCAGCTACCGCGCCCTGCAGACTCATTTCATCAAGGACATTTCCGACTTCGTGGCCACGAAGGGGAAGCGTCTCTTCTGCTGGAACGAGAGCATCACCGCCGGTGGCTCCGACCTCGACCTCATGAAGCAGACGGGTGCCACCATCATGTGCTGGAATCCCTGCCAAAGCGGTGCGCTGAAGGCTGCCCAGATGGGCCTTGACGCCATCGTCACGGAATATCATGCTGCCGGCGGAGGCTACTACATCAACCGCCGCCAGAGCAACGACTACGGCGAGCCCACGGGTGCCGGCTACGGCGACGACACCGTGGAGGGCTGCTACAACTACGTGCCCGTGCCGGCGAGCGTCTCCTCGGCCGATGCCGCCCACTTCATCGGCGTGCAGGGCACCTTCTGGACGGAACACGTGTCCTCCAACGAGTACCTGGAATATCTGGCCCTCCCGCGCCTCATCTGCGTGGCCGAGGCCGGCTGGAGCACCCAGTCGAAGAAGAACTGGACGGACTTCAAGGAGCGTCTGACGCTCGACACGCAGATGCTCGACGCCGGAGGCTACATCTACGCCCGCCACTGGATGGACGGATATATCCACCGCGTCTACGAGAATCCCCTCAAGGACGGCGCCGTCGTGACGTTCACCAACCAGAGCGGCGACCGCCCGCGCTGCCTTGCCGACAACAAGGGGACGCTCAACGGCCAGGCCGATGCCTGCACCGAATGGCTTCTGGAGTCCAACGGCAAGGAGGGGGAATACTACATCCGCAGCCAGGAGAGCGGCAAATATCTCTACGCTTCCTCCACGGCGAGCGGCAGCATGGTGAGCCTCGACACGAAAAAGATGGCCTGGACGTTCGACGAGACGACGATGAGCGGCTACGTGGCCATCTGCCCCGTGGCCAACACTGCGGTGGCGGTGAACAACAATGTGTCGAACGCCACCCACACCCGCCTCTTCGCCCACGGCACTGCCAACGGCGCATCGTTCTATAAGGTGGAACTCATCTCCATGCCCGACGGCACGCACCATGCCACGCTCGATGCCGGCCCTTCTCCCGCCTCCGTCTACGACCTTTCGGGCCGCCGCCTCCGCCGTAGCGTGAAGGGCGACTTTGCCATTGTCGACGGGCAGAAGGTGATTCTCTGATTCCCGCCTGTACCCACGGCGCGGACGCCCCCCTACATGCAAAATTACGTTGCCATATTACTTTTACTTTGACATTTACACTGCTTTTTATTTTTGTAATGTAACGTGCCTGTAGCAGCGTCCGCGCCCTCTTTTTTCCTATCCCATGCCAAGCCTGCACACGGGGAGCATCCGCAAGGTCTGCGCCCTCCCGCCCGGCAGGCTTGGCATCCCTTTTTTTCCCCGCTTCCACATTTTCCCCTTTCCCCTATTCCTATATATATATGAAACTCATCTCATGGAATGTCAACGGTCTTCGTGCCTGCTGCGAGAAAGGCTTCGAGGCGAGTTTTGCCGCCCTCGACGCCGACTGCTTCTGCCTTCAGGAGACGAAGCTCCAGGCCGGGCAGATTGACCTCCGGCCCGAAGGCTACGAGGCCTTCTGGAACTATGCCGAGAAGAAAGGCTATTCCGGCACCGCCATCTTCACCCGCGTCAAGCCCCTCAGCGTGGCCTATGGCATGGGCATTGAGGAGCACGACCACGAGGGGCGCATCATCACGCTGGAATTTCCCGCCTTCTTCCTCACCACCTGCTATACTCCCAACTCCCAGGACGGCCTTCGCCGCCTGGACTACCGCCTGCAGTGGGAGGCGGATTTCCTCGCCTTCCTCAAGCGTCTGGAGGAGCGCAAGCCAGTGGTGCTCTGCGGCGACCTCAATGTGGCCCACCGCGAAATCGACCTGAAGAATCCCAAGACCAACCGCCGCAACGCGGGCTTCACCGATGAGGAGCGCGCCTGCATGACGCGCCTGCTCGACTCGGGCTTCACCGATACCTTCCGCTTCTTCCATCCCGACCTCGCCGAGGCCTACTCCTGGTGGAGCTACCGCTTCCGCGCCCGCGAAAAGAATGCGGGGTGGCGCATCGACTATTTCATCACCTCCCGCGCCCTCGACGCGCAGCTGGAGAGTGCCGCCATCCATAGCGAGGTGTTCGGCTCCGACCACTGCCCCGTGGAGCTCGTGGTCCGCACGCCGTAGGGCAGGCCAGACCGGAGCCCTACGCCCTTCGCCATCTTCCACGCCAGGATGTTCATTCCGAAAAAACAGAACCATAACCATCAATCAAAACCATTACCACTATGAAAGAGTTTGTAAAGTACACGCTTGCCACCATCTGTGGCATCGTCCTTGTCCACCTCTTTGCCTTCCTGCTCTTCATCATGATGGCCGGCACGCTTTCCGTCATCGGCAGCGACGGCACGAGCATCGAGGACCACAGCATCCTGCGTCTGCGCCTTTCCGGCACGCTCACCGAGCAGGGCCAGCCCTCCAGCCCCTTCGACGAATTGCTCGGCAAGGCCAACATGGAGAGCCAGGGGCTCGACCAGATGATTCAGGCCATCCGTCTTGCCAAGACCAACGACAAGATTGAGGGCATCTATCTCGACGGCGGTTCGCTCGCCGGCGACATGGCCTCCATGCAGTATCTCCGCAGCGAGCTGCAGGATTTCAAGAAGTCGGGCAAGTGGATTTACGCCTATGCCGACCAGTATGCCCAGAGCAGCTACTACGTGGCCAGCGTGGCCGACAGCATCATGCTCAATCCGCTCGGCATGATCGACTGGCACGGCATTGCCTCGCAGCCCATTTTCTACACGGGCCTCCTGGAGAAGCTGGGCGTGAAGATGCAGGTGTTCAAGGTCGGCACCTACAAGAGTGCCGTGGAGCCCTATATCCTCACCTCCATGAGCGATGCCAACCGCGAGCAGGTGTCGAGCTTCATCACCGACATCTGGCAGATCGTCACTGCTGATGTGTCGAAGAGCCGCAAGGTGAGCGTGGAGCAGCTCAATGCCTGTGCCGACCGCTATATCATCTTTGCCGACACGAAGGACTATGTGAAGCAGCGCCTCGTCGACCGCCTGGCCTACATCGACCAGGTGCGTGCCTCTCTCCGCACGAAGGCCGGTGCCGACGAGTTGAAGCTGGTCGGCGCTTCCGAGCTCTGCCAGACAGCCCCTACGAAGCAGCATGAGAAGAAGGTGGCGGTGTACATCGCCGAGGGCAGCATCGTCGACCAGGCTTCCGCCACGAGTTTCGGCAGCGAGAGCGAGATTGTGGGCAGCCAGGTGGTGAGCGACCTCGATGCCCTGGCTTCCGACGACGATGTGGAGGCCGTGGTGCTGCGCATCAATTCCGGCGGCGGTTCTGCCTATGCCAGCGAGCAGATGTGGCGTGCCATCCAGCTGCTGAAGCAGAAGAAGCCCGTCGTGGTGTCGATGAGCGGCCTTGCAGCGAGCGGCGGCTACTACATGAGCTGCGGCGCCAACTATATCGTGGCCGAGCCCACCACGCTGACGGGCAGCATCGGCATCTTCGGCATGGTGCCCGATGCCAGCGGCCTGCTGTGCGACAAGCTGGGCCTCTCCTTTGATGTGGTGAAGACGAATGCCAGCTCCGACTTCGGCGCGCCGGGCCGCCCCTTCAACGCTGCCGAAGGCGAGGCCATGCAGGCCTACGTCGACCGTGGCTACCGCCTCTTCATCTCCCGCGTGGCAGCAGGCCGCACGGCAGCGGGCCGCAAGATGACGCCCGACGACGTCGACCGCATCGGACAGGGCCGCGTATGGACGGGCAAGCAGGCCCTGAAGCTCGGACTCGTCGACAAGCTCGGCACCCTCGACGATGCCGTGAAGAAGGCTGCCGAACTGGCCAAGCTCAAGGCCGACGACTACAGCGTGGCACAATATCCCGAGCCGGCCGAATGGATTGAGAACCTCATGAACAGCGCCGACACCGACGACTATCTGGAGCGGAAACTGCGCGCCACCCTCGGCGAATACTACGAGCCCCTGCGCTTCATCCGCGACGCCGGGCAGAACTCCTTCCTCCAGGCCCGCATGCTCTATCTGCCCAACCTGAAATGAAATGCTGCCATGAGGAATGAGGAATGAGGAATGATGTTCCATGCCACGACGGACGGCGGATGCCCTGCCGGCCATCCACGCCCCTCCTTCCTCCCCATTCCCCTCCGTTTCCTCCTGCCCTCCCCGGCAGGCTCCGCCAGGCCAAGGGGGGGAAGGGATGCAGGCCGCCGAGCAGTGCGGCCCTCCGTCCCCTCCCCCCTTTCCCCTGCCCTCCCCCACTCCATGTCCCCCCATCATCCTCCTGTCATGTACCGCCTTCTCCTGCCCTTATCCTGGCTCTACACGCTCGTGGTCTCGCTCCGCAACCGTCTGTTCGATTTCGGCCTCCTTCCCTCCTACCGCCCCTCGGTGGCCACCCTCAGCATCGGCAATCTTGCCGTCGGCGGCACGGGAAAGACCCCCCACACCGAATTTCTAGCCCGCCATTTCCTCTCCTCCGGCCTCCGCGTGGCCATCCTTTCCCGCGGCTACGGCCGCACCACCCGCGGCTACCGCAGCGCAGGTCCGGCGAGCACGTCGGGCGAGGTGGGCGACGAGCCCCTGCAGATGTTCCGCCGCTTCAGCGGCCGCGTGCAGGTGGCGGTGTGCGAGCGCCGCGCCGCCGGACTGCGGCGGCTGGAGGCCGAGGCCGAGGCCCCCGATGTCGTGCTCCTCGACGATGCCTTCCAGCACCGCTACGTGAAGCCGCACTTCAGCCTCCTCCTCACCGACTGGTCCCGCCTCTACTCCTCCGACCATGTGCTGCCGGCGGGCCGCCTGCGCGAAAGCCGGCAGGGAGCGCGGCGGGCCGACGTCATCATCGTCAGCAAATGTCCGCCCGCGCTTTCCGAGGCCGAACGCCGCGCCATCGTGGAGCGGCTGCAGCCCACAGCGCGCCAGCGGGTGTTCTTCTCCACCATGGTCTACGCTCCCCTCGCCCTCCCCTCCGAGTGCCACAGCGCCGTGCTCCTCACGGGCATCGCCCGCCCCGAGCCGCTGGCGGAGCATCTCGCGGCATCGGGCATCGCCATTGAGCGGCATCTGCGCTACCCCGACCACCATCGCTTTTCCCTCTCCGACCTCCGCGACATCATCCACATCCTGCGCTCCGGCTCCTGCATCGTCACCACGGCGAAGGACTACGCCCGCCTGCTCAGCGCCGGACTGCCGCCGGAGCTGGTGCAGCACATCATCGTGCAGGAGGTGGGCATCGGCATCCTATTCAACCAAGAAAATGAATTCCTGTCATGCTTAGAAAGATTCAAGAAACCGCATCGTGGCTGCTGAGCCACACCACAGAACGTCCCACCATCGCCATCATCCTGGGCACCGGCCTGGGCCAGGTGGCGAAGGATATCGAGGTGACCGCCAGTTTTGAATATTCCTCCATCCCCCACTTCCCCGTATCGACGGTGGAGGGCCACACGGGCCGCCTGCTCTTCGGGCGTCTGGGCGCCACTCCCGTGCTGGCCATGCAGGGGCGTTTCCACTACTATGAGGGCTACGACATGCCCACGGTGACGTTCCCCCTCCGCGTGATGCACGAGGTGGGCATCCGCACGCTCTTCGTGAGCAATGCCGCCGGTGGCATGAACCCCGCCTTCTCGGTGGGCGACATCATGCTCATCCGCGACCACATCAATTTCTTCCCCGAGCATCCCCTCCGCGGTCGCAACCTTCCCTTCGGCCCCCGCTTCCCCGACATGAGCGAGGCCTACGACCGCCAACTCCTGGCGCGCGCCCATGCCATAGCGCGCAGCCATGGCATACAGGTTCAGGAGGGTGTCTACGTCGGCGTGAGCGGCCCCACCTACGAGACTCCGGCGGAGTACCGCATGTACCGCATCCTCGGCGGCGACGCCGTGGGGATGAGTACAGTGCCGGAGGTCATCGTCGCCCGCCATCAGGGCATGCGGGTGTTCGGCGTGAGCATCATCACCGACATGGGTGTGGAAGGCAGCATCGTCGAGGTGTCGCACGAGGAGGTGCAGCAGGCTGCCAATGCCGCGCAGCCCAAGCTGGCGACCATCATCCGCGGCCTCGTGGCAGGACTGGCATAGCATGCCGGGCTGCATGCCGCATTTCCTATGCGGCCATACGCGAAGAGGACCGGGGGCTTTGGCCTCCGGTCCTCTTGGATTTTCATTGCTGTCAGGATGCTCCATCGAGGCGCATCAGTACGCTGCGTGCCTCAAGGGTCTTCAGGATCGGGGATTTCGTCGGCCCCGCCGCCCCCGGTTCCGCCGCCGCTCTCGCCGCCGCCGGTCCCGCCTGCGTCCCCGCCGCCGGCAGGAGGCGTGGTGGGCTCCTCTTCGGAGGGCGTGGTGGAGGAAGTGGTGGTGCCGGCCTTCTGGCCCAACACCTGGCGCTTGAACTGCACGATTTCAGTGTTCACATAGTCGATGAACGCCACATAGTCGGCCTCGCCGAACACCATGGCCAGGGCGTTGACCATCTTCACCAGCTGGCGGTAGGCCTCGTCGGCGGCTGTTCGTGCGGCTTTCATGGCACCCACATTCTGCGTCATGCGGTTCTCCGTGCGCTGGAGGGTGAAGGAGCGCACGCGCTCGTTGGCCTCCTTCATGCTCGTGACGAAAGCCGTGAGTCCGAGCTTGCTCACCTGCGTGGCATACTTCGTCTCCAGGTCGGCGATGAAGTTCACGAGCAGACCCGTCTCCTTGTCGAGCTGGTCGGCAGGGTTGATGCGATAGTCCTTGATGTGCTGTGCCAGTTCCTTTGCCGCCTGTGCCATTTCCTGTAGGGGAAACGACAGGAAAGCCTCCACGGCCTTCTTATAGCCCAGATAAAGGGCATCACGGTCGGCATCAGCCTTGGCAATGTCGTCGGTCAGCAGGCTCTTCTGCGAGAGTTTCAGCGCTTCGTCCTCGGCTGCCACGGCAGTTTTCAGTGCCGTCACGAGGCCACCGGCCTTTTCCTGCACTTTGCTGTCGGCCTCGGCACGGGCAAGGATGTTGGTCACAAAAGTGAAGTGTGCACCGTTGTTCATGCGTGAAAGAGGAATTTCTTGAATTTCTTTCATAATCTTAAAAATTTTAAAATAGACAATAGCGGATAACAACATCCGCGATAACGACGGCAAAATTAATCGTTATTTTTGGGATATACAGTATCTTCTACCCTTTTTTTTATAAAAAAGAGAGGACGAACACCATATCCAAGTGTTTTTCCACCTCCCTCATCCCTTCTTGGAATTGTTTCGAAAACCCTCCAAGCCGTCGTACCCCTACGACGGCTTCATCTTGAAAAAATAGTAGCCGTCGTACCCCTACGACGGCTTCATCTTGAAAAAAAAGTGCCCGTCGTACCCCTACGACGGCTTCATTTTGAAAAAAAAGTGGCCGTCGTACCCCTACGACGGCTTCATTTTGAAAAAAAGTGCCCGTCGTACCCCTACGACGCTGCCTCCCGGTGCAAAAGGAAGCCGTCGAAGGGCTTCGACGGCTTCCTGCGGTTTCGGGAGGGATTTTCGTCCGGATTCTCCGCCTCTGCGGCCTGCCGGGACATCCCTCCGCAGCCTCAATGCCGTGCTGCCGGATTCCGGCGGCGCAGGCTGCGGGCTATCCAGAGGTAATAGCCCGTGAGGGCGAGGACAGCGGCCATGAGCGCCGAGAGGCAGTTGACAATGCGCATGACTATGCCGCCCCACGAGCCCGTATGGACCATATAGACGGCTCCGCGCACGCGGGTGGCGCGGTCCTGATCGGCATACAGCGTGACGCCCGTCACCTCGCCCGTGGCCACATCATAGGCCACCACGTCGGCGGCGCGAAGACTGCGGCGGTCCTTCGGCACTACGGAAATCTTGCCCGGGGCGACGCTCAGCTGGCGATAGCCGGGATAGTCGGCCGCCACCAGCAGCCGCACGTCCTCGGCCGTGCGCCAGGGATTTCCGCCATGGTGTGCGCCCCCGTCGTGGTGGTGCCGGCCTTCGGCACCAGCATCGCCGTGGCCGTGGTGGCAATCCAGGTTCCCGACTGCGGCCGCATCGCGGATGCCCCGCTGCCCGGCTCCATGATGTCCGCGGGCTGCCGCCGCCTCGCCGCCATGGCCGCCGCGCTGCCCTTCATGCTGCTCCTGCGCCGTGGGGGCCGCGCCGCAGAGGGAGTAGAAGGCCGTGCGATACCAGCCGAATGACCACGTGAGGCCCGTCAGGCCGATGGCGAGGAGAAACACGGTGGAATAGATGCCGCCCGCCACGTGGAGGTCGTGCCAGAAGCGCGGCCATCCCTTCGTGACGCTGATGCGCAGGCTCTGCGCGAGGGGTTTGCGGCGGTTCGTCAGCCACATGAGCAGGCCGGTGAGGACGATGACGACCATGGCCAGCGTGGCGAGGCCCACGAGGAGCTTGCCCCATGCGATGCCGCCGGACTTTTCGGCGCTCCCCAGCAGCCAGCGGTGCAGGCGGAACATGCAGTCGAAGAAGGGCATCCGCTCGGAGCGTCCTTTCAGCTCGCCCGAGTACTGGTCCACATAGACGGCGCTGCGGCGGGGCCTGGAGAGGCTCATCTTGTAGGCACGCCGGGAGTCGGGGAAGGTGGTGACTTCCGTTATCTCCACGCTGTCGGGCAGCTCGGAGGCCACCAGCCGCACCAGCCGCCCCACGGGGATGGGCTGCCCGTCGGCGGGCTCCACGAAATAGAGTTCGGGGTGGAGGGCCTCGCTGATTTCTGTCTCGAAGGAAAGCATTGCCCCGGAGAATCCCACGGCCACGAGGATGATGCCGAAGGGAACGGAAAGCCACAGATGCACTTTCCGCAGGATTTTTTTAGCGTTCATAAAGGAAGATATGATGGAATGTGTTGGAAATGGCGCAGCCCTACGGCTTGATGATAGTGACGGCCTTGAGCAGGTCGGTCTCGGCAAATGTCATGAAGGGTTCGGCCTGCCCCGTAGCGGCGTCGATGCGCCAGATGGCGGGCTGCACGAGCGCGGAGGCCTCGCTGCTGCTCCCCGACATGTCGGTGGGGGCGGCGATGGGGAGATAGTAGCAGCCGTCGCAGCCGTCGCCCCATCCGATGGAGACGGTGGAGGGGGCGGGCAGTCCGCTCACCCATCGCAGGCTCTTTTCGCTCATGTCGACGACGGCCATGCGCCCGGGCCACAGGGGCACAAAAAAAAGGAGAAACGGACGGTGCTGCTGTGGTACCATAAGGGAGCGGGGCTGCCCTTATCCGTTTCTTCTTTCTATGGGGCGCGGCGGCGGCGGAATTGCGCGGCGGCGGCGCCAGGGAGGATTTCGGGTGCAAAATTACGGCGAAACCGCCGCGCGGGCAATACCGAAAATCGGGTAATGTGGCGGGCCTATGGGCGGAGGCATACTGCATCTTGGTGATGCCGCCGCAGGGAAGCGGGGATTTGCCGCACGCTGAAGGCCGGAAAATGGCAATCGGGGGAGAGATTGCGTAAATATTTGCTAAAAAAGCCGAGGGGAGTTGGCCGAAAAGCCTGCCTTTCTTAACTTTGCACGCAGCTGAACCGGCTGCCAGGCCGGACGACGGGGCGCGAATACTCATTTATATATATATATAATACTATGAAGAAAACCTACACTCTGGCCGTTGCGATGTGGCTCGCCCTCGCCACGGCATCCGCACAGCAGGTGGAAATCGACCGCTCGGGATGGAGAATCACCGCCTACAGCAGTGCGACGACCAACATCGAAAATGCAGCCGACGGACGCGTGGAAGCGGCCATCGACGGAAACGCCAGCACCTGGTACCACTCCGACTGGAGCGGCAGCAAGACGGGAAAGGGAATGCCGCAGGCCTTCCTCATCGACATGGCGGAGGAACATGACCTCACGGGATTCAACTATCAGGGACGTACCGACAAGGTCGACGGCACGAAGCCCACGGCATGGCGCGTGTATCTCTACAACGAGGAGAGCGAAATGCCCTTCGGAGGCTTCGACCGTCTCACGGGACTGGCGGGGAAGGATGCCGCACTCTCGACCGACGCTCTCGGCACTCCGGCCGCTGAGGGCAACTGGTCGTGGACGGGAAGCTCGGAAATCAAGACTTTCGAATTCACCGAGCAGAAGCGCGCACGATATATCCTCTTCGTGGCCGACGCTACGGTGACGACGGATGCCGACTGGCTGACGTGTGCCGAATTCAATGCCCTCCAGACGGCACCCTCCATCAGCGTCGATGCCACGACGGGCACCTTCTCGCAGCTTCCCGGCACTTCCTCCACTTGGGCGGCACGATGGACCTCCACGGAGAAGGAGCCGGAGATGACCGTGAGCGTCGACCGCAACAACATGAAGGCCGGCGACGGAGGCATACAGATGTACACGGGCCTGAACAACAAGCAGAACACCTACACCATCGCCGTCGCCCCGGGCTACCGCATCCTGGGCTACGACCTGGAGTTTGCCAATGATGTGGCGGCGAACGTGATGACCGTCACGCCGGCGGAAGGCGGAGAGGCCGTGACGGCCGAGGGCAGCGAGGTGAGCACCGTGGGCGTGAGGGACATCCTCCGCAAGAGCACTTCCTTCAGCATCGCCTGCGAGCAGGAGAACAAGGGCATTCTCGTGAAGCGCCTGCAGGTGTACTACACGCCCTACGACGAAAATTCCCTGGAGCGCACCAAGCTCTTCGACACCGAGACAGCGGAGATTCCCTACCGCATTCCGGCCATTGCCGCCACCTCGCAGACGGGACGCCTCATCGCCGTGAACGGATATCTCGTGTGCGGCACCGACATCGGCTACGGACAGGTGGACCTCCACTACCGCGTGAGCGAGGACAACGGCGCATCCTGGAGCGACACCATGGTGATGGCGGAGGGCAACGGCATCAAGGGCGACCCGAAATGCGGATACGGCGACCCTGCCATCGTGGCCGACTGTGAGAACGACAACGACGTGCTCGTCATCAGCGTGACGGGCAACACCATCTACGCCTATGCCACTCGGGAAAATCCCAACCGCATCGCACGCCACTACAGCCACGACGGCGGACTGACGTGGGACGAGCCGGAGGAAATCACCGAGGACATCTACACGCTCTTCGACGAGGGAAATGTGGTGCAGAGCATGTTTGTGGGCAGCGGAAAGATATGCCAGAGCAAGACGGTGAAGGTGGGGTCGCACTATCGCCTCTATGCCGCCCTCTGCGCGAAGCCCAACGGCAACCGTGTCATCTACTCCGACGACTTCGGAAAGTCGTGGAAGGCACTGGGAGGAGCATCGGCACTGCCCGTGCCGAGCGGCGACGAACCGAAATGCGAGGAGCTCCCCGACGGACGCGTGCTCATCTCCAGCCGGTGCGGCGGCGGACGCTACTACAACATCTACTCCTTCACCAACACCGCCACGGCGGAGGGCGAATGGGGCGAGCAGACCTATTCCAGCAGCAGCAACAAGGGTATTGCCATCGGCGGCAACAGCACGAACGGCGAAATCCTCATCGTACCGGCCGTGCGCAACGAGGACGGCGCGGAGGTCTACGTGGCGCTGCAGTCGGTGCCCATGGCGGCCAGCCGAAGCAATGTGGGCATCTTCTACAAGGAACTGGCCGCTGCCGACGACTGGCAGGACGAGGCTTCCTTCGCCGGAAATTGGGACGGGGCCTACCAGGTGAGCACCACCACTTCGGCCTATTCCACCATGTGCCTCCAGAAGGACGACAAAATCGGATTCTTCTTCGAGGAGAACTATCGGTACATCGGGAAGAAGGACGGCCACAACAACGACGGCTACGACGGCATCTATACGCCCATCTCCCTGGAGCAAATCACCGACAAGGCCTACAGCGTGAAGCGCGACATCAGCCGACGCGACATCCTCAAGGCCTACTTCAGCGAACTCATGGAGGGGGCCGGCATCAGCGAGGCACTCAAGGCGAAAATGCGCGAGGCCATCGACAACCTGAGCGACAACCCCACGTACCAGGAGACGGATGCCATCAGAAATTTTCTCCAAGGCATTGACCCCGACCAGACCGACTTCACACCGGAGATGAAGGCGGCACTGGAGAAAGCGCGAGCACTGCTCGGCATGACGGGAGTGGGCTATCCCAGCGCTACGGCGGCCGAACGGGCCACGCTCGACGAGGCCGTGGCGAAGGTGGAGCAGGAGGTCAATGCCGCTGCCGACATCAGCCGGGAGATGGTGGAGGAGATGAACGCCAGCATCGACGACTTCGTGGCCACCGACGACATCCAACTGCCGGAGGAGGGGAAGACCTACACCATCACCTGCGTGGCGAAGAGCGGACTGCGCTCCTACATGTACTACGATGCCGCCAACGATTGCTACAACCTGGCGGCCACCGACGAGACGACGAATGCCGGCTACCCCGCCACGGCGAAACTGACGTGCAGCCTGGGGCAGGAGGCGGGAAAATTCAACTTCCGCGATGCCGACGGGCGCTACCTCGTCTACAGGGGGGCCACGACGGGAGGCTCGTCGAACGGCTACAACGCCAACAAGGGCTACGCTCCGGAATATGCGCAGCAGGCGGAACTGACGGTGGAGAAACTGAAGGGGGCCAACGTGAGCGCAAAGGCGGAAGAGATATTCGGACGCGTGGCGATGTGGGGCGTGCGCAACGACCCGGCCAAGAAGGGCTACTTCGTGGTGAAGAACGCGACGGCCTATGACGGCGCGGGCGATGCGTACTACAACGACACTTTCTCCTCGGCACTGCTCCTGGAGGAGACGGAACTGCCGGACGGCATCGGGCGCATCGGCGCTGAGACCACGGCCACCTCGCTCTACGACTTGCAGGGCCGCCGGGTGGAGCAGGCCGGAAAGGGCATCTACATTGCCGCAGGAAAGAAGATAATCGTGAAATAATACGGCAATGCCCGCACATCCCGGCGGCTGCCGAAGCGGGCGAAAGGCTGCAACGCACGGCATGGGCCGCACGGGAAGCCGGGACATGAAAAAGGGGGCGCGAACGACCGTCAATGCGGTTGTCGCGCCCCCTTCTTGTGCAGGAATGAGGGTGAATGCGGGATAGCGAACGGCTACTGCGGGATGGGGAGGATGGTGGAGAGGTCCTCGACGACCTGCCCGGAGGTGTAGCCGTTGCGGATGACGATGAGGATGGTGTTGTTGCCGGCCACGGTGCCTGCCACGCTGTCGAACTGGAACTGGTCGATGTCGGCGGCGAGGCCCTGGGCGTAGCCGGGGCGGGTGTGGACGACGACCATGCCGCCGGCCACCTCATAGCCCATGAAGTCGATGTCGTGCTTCCCGCCGACGGGCTTGATGCGAATCTTCGGGGAGGACTCGACGCGCATCTCGGGGATGATGTAGCGGTAGCCGTCGGGGAAGGCCACCTTGGCGGCCTTCAGGTGCTGGAGGTCGCGGGAGAGCGTGGCCTGGGTGACGGGGTGGCCCGCTTTCTCCAGTTCCTTCAGCAGGCTCTCCTGCGTGCGGATATCCTTAAATGTAAGGATGCTGCGTAAAATTTCTATTCTTTCGCTTTTCATATTTTGAACGGTGTTTTTCCATATCTGAACAAAGGAGTGAGAGGGGCCGGCGGCTCAGTGCCGCAGCCACGAGGAGGGATTCAGCTTGGTGGTCTCGCGGCGAATCTGGAAATGGAGCGTCACGTTGCCGTTCTCGTCGCGGGCTACGGGGCCGAGCGTCTGGTTCGTGCTCACCTTCTGGCCCGTGCGCACGCTGGCGGAGGCGAGATTGCAATAGACGGTGATGTACTTGCCATGGCGCACGAGGACATTGGTCATGCCGCCCATGCTGAACACGGCGGAGACTTCGCCGTCGAAGACGCAGCGGGCCTGGGCGCCGCTCTTGCCGGTGATGTCGATGCCCTTGTTGTCGAGGTAAACGCCCTTGAGGCCCTCGGCATTCACACGGCCGAAGCCGGAGGTGACGACGTAGCTGCCCGTGATGGGCATGGGCAGGCGGCCCTGGTTGGCGGCGAAATTGGAGGAGAGGCGGAGGTCGGTCTCGTCGGGGGCGTTGAACTTCGGCGACGACTTCGAGGCCGACGACGTGCCGGAGGAGGCGGAGGATTTCGACGAACTCCTGGAGGAGGACTTCGAGGAGCCCTTGCCGGACGATGCGGCAGCGGCGCGCTTCTTCTCGGCGGCGGCCTTCTCGCGGGCCAGCCGCTCCTGCTCGGCCTTACGGCGGGCTTCCTCCTGCCGGCGCCGCTCCTCGGCCTTGCGGATTTCCTCCTGAATCAGGGCATCGATGCGGGCATTGAGCTGTTCGCTCTTACGCTGCTGGTCGCGGAGCGTCTTCTGAAGCTGCCGCTGCTTCTCGTTGAGCTTGTTCACGAGTTTTTGGCGTTCCGTCTTCTGGGCCTCAAGAATCTGCTGCTGCCGGCGGCCTTCGTTGAGCAGGCTCTGCTTCTGCACGCGCGTGCTCTCCAGTTCGGCGCGCTTCGCCTCGATCTCCTGCTCCTTCTGCTCGATGATGCGGCCCTGCGCACGCTGGTAGCGGGCGTACTCCTGGACGTAGCGCAGGCGGCGGTACATCTGCTGGAAATCGTCGGCGGAGAAGATGAACATCAGCTTGTTCTGCGCCTGGCGGTTGCGGTACATGTACATCACGCCTTTCGAGTATTTGCGCTTGCACTCCTGCAATTCTTCCTCCAGGCGCATCAGCTGCTGGCTCAGCACGCGAAGGTTGTAGGCCAGGGTGTCGACCTCGCTCTGAATCGTACGCACATACTTCTGCTGGGCATCAATCTTGCCGTCGATGAGGGCGAGGCTGGCCAGCTGCGACTTCACGTTCTTCTTCGTCGAGGAGAGGAGCGTCTGCGACTCGTTGATTTGCTTCAGCAGGCTCTCGTGCTCGTTCTTCAGCCGCTTGATGTCCTTCGTCATCGGCACGCTGGGCGTGGACTTCTTGCCGGAGGACTTTTTCCCGGAAGCCGATTTCTGCTTGGAAGCGGAGGGCTTCTTCGCGGCGGTGGGCTTCTTCGCGGAGGAAGACTTGGCGGGAGTGGCGGACTTCTTCGTGGCAGTGGTCTTCTTTTGGCTCACGGCGGTGGTCTTGGACTTCTGGCCCGACGACTTTGGCTGCTGGGCACCAAGGGAGAGCGTGAAGCAGATCAGAAGGAAGAAAAGGAACTGGCGCATGATGGAAAAGGAGGAGGGATGGATGGGAATGGAATGGGGGAGGGATGGACGCTGGGGGAAAGAAGGCGGCCGGGGAGGCGGAAAGGATGCCGGCGGGAGGCCGGGGCGCGCTATTTGGAGGCGGCCTTTCCAAGGAGTCCGCGAAGCAGCTTCACGGCGTTGAGGCTGCGGTATTTCGAGGGCACCTGGGTGTTGGGAGTCCAGTGGTCGGCGGCCTTCACCTTCGAGAGCTTGAGCTTGACGCTGCCCGTCTCGACGGCACCGTCGGCGGCACTCAGCTCCATGGTGATGCGGAGGGGAAGGCGGTGCTCGCCCACGCGGAGGCTCCGGCCATAGGAGGTGTGGAGCTCGACGGGGAACATGCCGCCCACGGGCAGCACGGCATCATCGCTGCCCGTCTGCCAGTCGTTCCAGAAATAGGCTTCGACGTTGGCAAAGTTCAGCGTGCCGTCGCCGCCCGTCAGGGCACGGTCGGCATCGCGGAAGGAGGTGCGGAGATAGGTCTTGCTCAGCTTGTTCAGGAAGAGGATGCTGTCGGGGGTGAAGACGACGCGCACGCCCTCGATGCCGAATTTCGTGAGGCTGAGCTGGATGGCCTCGCCGCGCTTCATCTTGATGTTGCCGCCTGCCGTCTCGTCGAGACGCAGGGCTTTCACCTGGGCATCGATGCGGGCCGAAACGGCATCCACGGGTCCTGTGAGGGCACGCTGGCCGGCACAACTGCCCAGCAACAGCATGCTAAGGATGGCCAAAAGGCCGTAAATCAGTGTTCGTTTCATCGTTGGAATCGGGGTTTGACGTGGGAATGGGAGGGGCGGGGAGCAGCGGAAGCTGAAACGTGGCGATGCTTCCCGGAGGAGGAGGGGGCCATGGCGGCGGAAGGGGAAGGGGGCCGGCGCGGCAGTGTCAGCGGAGCTTCTTCTGGAGCTGCTGCTGCAGGGCGGCATCGTCGGTCAGTTCGGCGGCCTTCTGCCAATGCTCGATGGCCTGCTTGCGGTCGCCACACTTCAGATAGATGTCGCCGGCATGGTCGTAGAGCGAGGCCGACGAGGCCGACTCGCGCTCTTCGGCTGTGAGGCTGCGGAAGGTCTGCTCGATGTAGATGCGCGCCTGGGGGTACCGGCCCAGGCAATAGAGCACCCAGGCGTAGGTGTCGAGGTAGGTGGCGTTGTCGGGCTCGGCATCGATGACCTTGCGGCTCATCGTCTCCGCCTTCTCCAGGGAGATGCCGTCGAGCGAGAGGAAATAGGCATAGTTGTTGAGGACGACGAGATTCTCGGGGTTGCAGGCCAGTGCCTGCTCGTAGGCTTCATAGCAACGCTGCCGGTCGCCCTCGGCATGATAGGAGTCGCCCAGCATCTGGTAGATGTCGGAGAGGATGAGGGCATCGTCCTCGTAGGCCTCACCGTGGGCGGCGGCCCATTCTACCCCGGCTTCCAGCACCGCCATGCCCTCCGCGGTGGCGTCGTCCTGAATCAATGCCGCGCCTTCGTAGTAGTAGAAGATGAGCATCTCGGGATGGTGGATGCGGCCTTCGTGGCAAAGGGGGGCAAGCAGCTGCGTGTCGCCCTGGCGCACGAGGGAAACGAGTTTGCCCAGCCGGGCCTTGAGATGCTCGGGCTGGTCGCGCAGGATGGCATCGTAGGCGAAGCGGGCGGAATCCTCGGGGAGCTTGGCAGCCTCGATGTAGGCCAGGCACAGCTCGCCGACCTCGCTCGTTTCCTGGGGAATCTCCAGCGCCGTGCGGTAGAAGCCGAGCAGCGTGAGGGGGTCGACGTTCAGCGCATGCCCCAGCTGCGCCTGCGTGCAGGTCTTGAGCAGGGCGTATTTCTGATGATTCTCCACGCGGACATCGCGCAGGATGGCTGTCATCTCCTGCTCGAAGCGAAGGGAATCGCCCGTCTCGGCATGGTATTGCAGCATGGCGATACGCACGAAACTGTTGTCGGGATCCCGGGCGAGGACTTCATCGTAGATGGCGAACGCCTTCTCGCGAAGGCCGTTCTGCATATAGAGGTCGCCGAGCATGACGCGATAGCGCAACTCGTCGGGATGATCGGCACACATCTGCTCCACGAGCTGGAAGGCGGCGTCGCGACGGCCCATGTTGAGGAGAATGGTGAATCGCTCCAGGACGGTGGTCTCGTCGGCACCCTCCACCTGCTCCAGCCGCTCCACAGTGCGGAGGGCGGCCTCGTTGTCGGGAATCATCTCGTAGATTTTGATGAGAAGCCCCAAGTCTTCGCCGTGGGGATGCACTCGGGTCATCTGCTCGTAGAGGGCAGCGGCACGGGCGTACTTGCCGACCTGAACCCAGCGCTGGGCCAGCGTGCGGCAGTAGTAGGGGTTGGAGGGTTCCAGCTGGTACGCGCGGAGGAGCATCTCGTCGGCCTGGGCCACGGTGGCGCTGTCGGTCTTGGCGGAGAATAGCGACGTCTCCAGCTTGCCTAACTCATAGAGGGCTTCGGAGGCATTGGGATTGATGTCCAGGGCGGCGGCGAGCAATTCGCGGGCGGCATCGGTGTGGTCGGTGTACTTCTGCTTCAGGGCCTCAAGGAAGAGCTTGTCGTAGTCGCGCTGCTGCTGCCGGGAGAGCAGGGCACGGGCACGGAAGGCACCATCGGAAGCCACTTCAGTGCTCTCATCCCGCAGTTGGCGCGCGCAGCCGGTCACGACGAGCAGCACGAAAATCATGCCCAGCAGCAGCCAATAGCCCCGGGACATTCTTTCTGAAATCATAAGGGATAGTCGATAAAAAAATACGCTGAGGAATGCCATGCAGCCCTACTTGGTGCCCGTGCTGCCCCACCCCCCTGCGCCACGCTCAGTTTCGTCGAGGGTTTCAGCCGGCACCCATTCCACACTTTCATGGCGAGCCACCACCAACTGGGCTATGCGCTCGCCGTCCTCAATGGTAAAGGGTTCGGAAGAGAGATTCACCAGACTCACGCGAAGCTCGCCACGGTAGTCGGCATCGACCGTGCCGGGAGAGTTGATGACGGTGATGCCATGCTTCGTGGCAAGACCGGAACGCGGACGCACCTGCCCCTCATGGCCTGGAGGCAGGGCGATGTAGATACCCGTGGGAATGAGACGACGCTCCAGGGGCTGGAGAACGATGGGGGCATCGAGGTTGGCACGCAAGTCCATGCCAGCGCTCTGGGCGGTGGCATAGGCTGGAAGAGGATGGTGAGACTTGTTGATGATGCTGACTTGTAGCATAGTTTCTCTGTGCGTCAAGAAGAAGGTTGAAGACAATGTTGGGGTGAAGGTCAGGAGGAGGGTTAAAGTCGAGGGAACGGGCCCACTCGGCGCTCACCCCGCCCACGCAGGCTCCAAACGGCCGCAAGTGGGGAAAAAGCTTTGCAAAACTACACATTTTACGCGTAACGCCACGCAAAAACAGAAAAAAAACGCTAATTTTGCCGACGTTTCACGCCAGGACGTTGCGTGCATCTGTCGTTTCTGCCAAATTGCACGCCCTGCCCCTGACTTCCTTTTCGACTTCTATCCCATTTCCCCCCGACATCATGAACTGGCCACAACTTCTATCCTCGCATCGCCTGGGCAAAAGTTCGCCCTCGCCACTGGTCAAAGAGCAGCGCACGGAGTTCCAGCGCGATTTCGACCGTCTGATTTTCTCCTCGGCATTCCGACGCATGCAAAACAAGACGCAGGTGTTTCCACTGCCGGGAAGCGTGTTCGTACACAATCGCCTGACCCACTCGCTGGAGGTGTCGAGCGTAGGGCGGTCGCTGGGCACCGACGTGGGGCGCATTCTCCAAGAACGACATCCCGAACTGCCCGAGGCCGACTTCCAGTCCGTCAGTGCCATCGTCAGTGCTGCCTGCCTGGCACATGATATGGGAAACCCGCCCTTCGGACATAGCGGAGAGGAGGCCATACGCTCCTTCTTCCGCGAGGGGAAGGGCAAAGAACTGCAGCCGCTCGTACCCTGGAACTTATGGACCGACCTCATCAACTTCGACGGCAATGCCAACACGTTCCGACTGCTCACACATCAGTTCCAAGGCAGAAGGAGCGGGGGATTCGGCCTGACCTACAGCACCCTGGCGAGTGTGGTGAAATATCCCTTCCCTTCCTATTTCGTGGAACGGCCGAAATTCGGATTCTTCTCCGCCGAGGAAGAGATATACATGACCATCGCCCGCGAACTGGGCATCGCGCAAATCGCGGCGGGGAACGGCCACGAACGCTGGGCGCGACATCCGCTGGTGTATCTCGTGGAGGCGGCCGACGACATCTGCTATGAGGTGATGGACATCGAGGATGCCTACAAGCTGAGGCTGCTATCCTACGAGGAAGCCTCGCAGCTGATGCTTGGATTCCACACGGAGGAGCGGCAGGAGGAATTGAGAAGCATCTACCCCGACGTGGTGGACCGCGGCGAGCGCATCGTCTACTATCGCTCCTCGGCCATCAACGCGCTGGAACAGGCGTGCGTGCAGGCATTCGTGGACCATGAGGAAGAGATTCTGGCCGGAACGTTCGAGGGGGCACTCGTGGACTGCCTGCCCGAACCTCTGCTCACCGGCTACCGCCGCTGCGCGAAGTTTTCCAAGACGCGCATCTACAAATGCAAGGAGGTGACGGACATTGACCTGTCGGGATTCCAGATTATCTACACGCTCCTCGAACTGATGACGGATGCCATCTGCCATCCCGAAAAGTCCTACTCCCGACTGCTGCTGCAACAAGTGTCGGGGCAGTACGACATCCAGGCCCCGAAGCTGCCCGACCGCGTCATGGCCGTCATCGACTACATCAGCGGCATGACCGACGTGTTTGCCCTCGACCTCTACCGCAAAATCAACGGACACCAACTGCCGATGGTGTGAGCAGGCACGCATCCAAGCAACGAAGCTGCCATCCTTCTCAGGGGATGGCAGCTTCGTCGTGTTTGGCCGGCGAGGTGCGGACGATGCGCGCCGCAACGGCAAAAGGAGATGGCCAAGGGCAGCCGGCAGGCCCGCACAAGACCTTGCCCTACAGTGGATGCTCGGCAAAATACCGCCACAGGGGGGCTACCATCAGGGCTTGAGCAAACTGTCCGGCGGCAAGCATCGCGTAGACCTCCGAACGATGGAAGAGGCGGAAACTGAGGTCCTCGGTGGCATCCAAATGCTGCTCCTCCAGGGGCTGTACGCCACGCGCCACAAACGTCACGCTGACATTGGTCATGGCACTGGCATTAGGCCCCACGACCATCAGCTGGCTCCACTCTCCCCCACCGAAGCCCGTCTCTTCAAGGAGTTCGCGACGGGCGGCGGCAAGGGGGGAAGCGTCGGCGGCATCCATCACGCCGGCACAAAGTTCATAGCGAGTGACATCGAGAGCCGGACGGTACTGCCGGACAAGCAGCATCCTATCGTCGGGGGTCAGGGCGATGACGTTGACCCACGTAGGATATTCCAGCACATAGTATTCCGGATGCTCCTGGCCGTTAGGAAGCAGCATCCGATGGCGGCGGACAGTGAGCCACGGACGTCGGAAGAGATATTCTGTGGAAAGGATTTCCCAGCGGCCTTCGTCGTCGCCGGGAAAGGGGGGAAGCAAGGGATTCATAGGGGATGGGCATTACGGATGGAAAAGAAAACGGACTCCCGGAATGTCTCCACACAGGAGCCGGGAGTCCGCTATCAGCTGTCTGTTCGGGATGTCGGACGGGCTTGCCTGTCCCTCACGGGATTACCAGGCAAAGAGGGGATATGCCTGCATTATCTCGTTCACCTTGGCGCGAACGCTGGCGATGACCGTTTCGTCCTCGGGAGCATTGAGCACCGTCTCGATGAGATCGGCGATGACGGGCATCATGTCCTCCTTCACGCCGCGGGTGGTGATGGCAGGCGTGCCAAGGCGAATGCCGCTGGTCTGGAAAGCGGAGCGGGAATCGAAGGGCACCATATTCTTGTTGACGGTGATGTCGGCTGCCACGAGTGCATTTTCTGCCACCTTGCCCGTAAGATCAGGATATTTGGCACGGAGGTCGACGAGCATGGAGTGATTGTCGGTGCCGCCCGACACGATGGTGAAGCCACGCTCGGCGAGAGCATCGGCGAGGGCTGCGGCATTGCGCTTCACCTGCTGCGCATACTCCTTCCACTGGGGCTGCAGGCACTCTCCGAATGCCACGGCCTTGGCGGCGATGACGTGCTCCAACGGGCCGCCCTGAATGCCGGGGAATACGGCACTGTTGAGGAGCTGGCTCATCATCTTCGTCACGCCCTTCGGAGTCTTCAGCCCCCAGGGGTTCTCGAAATCCTTGCCCATGAGAATGATGCCGCCGCGCGGGCCGCGGAGCGTCTTATGGGTGGTGGAAGTGACGATGTGGGCGTACTTCACAGGGTTGTCGAGCAGACCGGCGGCAATGAGACCTGCGGGATGTGCCATATCGACCATCAGGATAGCCCCCACACTGTCGGCAATCTGACGCATACGGGCATAATCCCAGTCGCGGCTGTAGGCAGAACCGCCTCCGATGATGAGTTTCGGACGATGCTGGAGAGCGAGCTGTTCCATCTCATCGTAGTCTACGCGGCCCGTCTCACGGTTAAGATTGTAGCCTATGGGATTATAGATGATTCCGCTGGTGTTCACCTTGGAGCCATGGCTGAGGTGGCCTCCGTGGTCGAGGTTCAGCCCCATGAAGGTGTCGCCCGGCTTCAATACTGCGAGGAACACTGCTGCATTGGCCTGCGCACCGGAGTGGGGCTGCACATTGGCATATTCGGCACCAAACAGTTTGCACACGCGCTCGATGGCGATGCTCTCCACCTGATCGACCACCTGGCAGCCACCATAATAGCGCTTGCCAGGATAGCCCTCGGCATATTTGTTGGTGAGCACGCTGCCCATGGCCTTCATCACATGGTCAGAAACGAAGTTTTCAGAAGCGATGAGTTCGATGCCACGCATCTGGCGCTGGCGCTCTTCATCAATCAGATTGAAAATTTGTGTGTCCATCATTTTGGAGAAATAATAAAGGGGGTATAAGGGTTTTTGGTAGGTTGGATTGCAGATATGTCGGATAGCGAGGGAGGGGAAGAGGAGGGAGGCAACGGTCAGGCCTTGCCCAAATCATCGGTCAGCTTCACGGCCGGGAGTTCCTGCTCCTTCTCGCAATAATAACACTTCACGGTATTGCCTTGGGCGATGAAGCGCGTAGGCATCGGCTCGTTGTTGCAGATGCACTTGGGATTGTTGCACTTGATGATGCCGCAAATCTCATGGGGGAGCTCCACGCGGAACTTCGCCTCCACCTCAAAATCGCGGATGATGCTCAGCGTGACGTTGGGGGCCACGACTGCCAGGCTGTTCAGCTCCTGCTCGGAGAAGAAGCGGTTGGCAATCTTGATGATGCTCTTCGTGCCCATCACGCGGCTCTTCAGATGATAGCCGATGAACACGGTGTCGTGGTCGAGCTCCTCGATGCGCAGGAGGCGTATGACCTCAAAAAGGCGGTCGCTGGGAATATGGTCAATGACGGTGCCGTTCTCGATGGCCGCCACCATAAGTTGTTCTCTTTTCATATGGGAGGAAATGGAAATCTGTGTGTTGAGAAATGTTCGTTCCCGCCATCACTTCCCTTTACATTGACGGCGGGAAACTCGGATGGCAAGAATCATGTCAATGCTCCTTAGAACTTCAGATAGCTCTTGTCGGCACGGATATCATCGAGACTGATGCCCAGCACGTCGCAGATGATGGCTTCGCGGGCATAAAGTCCGTTCAGCGCCTGCTGGAAATAATAGGCGTAGGGCGTGGCGTCAACATCCTGGCTGATTTCGTTGACCCGCGGCAGGGGATGCAGGATGCGCATGTTCGGCTTTGCCTTTGCCAGCATCGAGGCATTCAGCAGATAGACGTCCTTCACGCGCTCGTATTCCATGAGGTCAGAGAATCGCTCGCGCTGCACGCGCGTCATATAGAGAATGTCGGCGCCGGCGATAATGTCCTCGTTGAAATCTTCATGCTCCACGTAGTTGATGCCGTTGGCCTGGCAGTACTGCTTGTACTCGGCTGGCATGGCCAGTTCCTTGGGGGCGATGAAATGGAAGGTGGGGCTGAAATGACGCATCGCCATAATGAGGGAATGCACGGTGCGGCCGTACTTCAGGTCGCCCACAAGATAGATGTTCAGATGCTCCAGCGTGTGCTGAGTCTGCAATATGGTGTAGAGGTCGAGCAATGTCTGCGAAGGATGCTGGTGCGCTCCATCGCCGGCATTGACAATGGGCACTGGTGTCAACTCGCTGGCATAGAGTGCTGCCCCTTCCAGATAATGGCGCATCACGATGACGTCGCTGTAGTTGCTCACCATCATGATGGTGTCCTTCAGCGTCTCGCCCTTGGTGCTTGAAGTGACCTTGGGGTCAGTAAAGCCGATGACACGCGCTCCAAGACGATTGGCGGCAGTCTCGAAAGACAGACGCGTGCGCGTGGAGGGCTCGAAGAATAGGGTGGCCACGATGCGGCCGTCAAGGATTTTCCGGTTGGGGTGAGTCTCGAACTCATGAGCCATTTCCATGAGATAAAGAATCTTCTCGCGCGAGAGACCGGCGATGCTCACTAAACTGCGATTTTCTGACATATTCTGTATATGAGTTTAAGCCGTAAATAAGGGCATGCCTGATGAGAAAGGCAAAGAATGATGTATTTTCGAACAAAAACGTAGGGATTTTCATGGCACTGCGGCCATGGCAGGATGCACGCCGACGCTCCGATGACTTCGAAAAGTGCTTTTCCCGATGGTCTGACGCGCAAAATCGAGCGTAAAATTAAGACTTTATTGACAACAAACGGATATTCGGCGGCAAATTTCTATAAAGAAAATGAGAAAAATGCGGAAATTGCCAACGACGCTACAGCATCTGACGGCAATTTCCGCAGGACAATGAATTTCTACAAGCCTAATTTCCGCAGGACGGACTGTGCCGCGCGCTTACCGTCGCCCATGGCAAGGATGACGGTGGCACCTCCGCGAACAATATCGCCTCCGGCATATATGCCTGGAAGATTGGAGCACATCTCATCGTCGACGGCAATCGTATTCTTGCGGCCTAATTCCAGTCCTTCCACGGAAGCGGGGAGGATGGGGTTGGGACTCACGCCGACTGCCACGATGACGAGGTCGCAATCCAGCGTGACGGTGGCTCCTTCGACGGGCACGGGCCGACGGCGTCCACTGGCATCAGGCTCGCCAAGTTCCATCTGCTGAAGCACCACCTTTGCCACGCGACCGGTATCGTCGGAAAGATACTCCAAGGGATTGTGGAGCGTCAGGAATTGCACGCCTTCCTCCTCGGCATGGCGCACTTCCTCGGCACGGGCCGGCATCTCGTCCATCGACCGGCGATAGACTATGGTGGCGGTCTCGGCACCAAGACGCAAGGCCGTGCGCACGGAGTCCATCGCCGTATTGCCTCCTCCCACGACGACCACCTTACGCCCGAAGAAGATGGGGGTCTCCGAATCGGGATTGGAGGCATCCATCAGATTGCAGCGGGTGAGGTATTCGTTGGAGGAGAGAATGCCATTGAGGTTCTCGCCCGGCACGCCCATGAAATTGGGCAGTCCGGCACCGCTTGCCACAAACACGGCATCATAGCCTTCTGCCTGCAATTCTGCCACGGATATGGTCTTGCCCACGATGCAGTCGGTCAGGAAGCGCACGCCCTGGGCTTCAAGGCTACGGATTTCCGTCTCCACGATGCTGTTGGGCAGGCGGAACTCCGGAATGCCGTATTTCAGCACACCACCCACTTCGTGCAGGGCCTCAAACACCGTCACCTCCACACCGTGCTTCACCATCTCTCCGGCAAAGGAGAGTCCGGCAGGACCGCTTCCCACCACGGCCACGCGCTTTCCGGTGGAAGGGGCGGGAACGGCCGCGGGCATGGCATCGGCATGCTCGCGGGCATAGTCGGCGGCAAAACGCTCTAGATAGCCGATGGCCACTGCTTCGTGGCCCGTCTTCAGATGGATGCACTGGCTCTCGCACTGCTTCTCCTGCGGGCACACGCGGCCACACACTGCAGGAAGCGAGGAGGTTTCGCGGATGGTGGTAGCAGCGGCTATCACATCGCCTGCCTCGATATGCTTGACGAAACGGGGAATGTCAATGCCCACCGGACATCCTTGCCGGCATCCGGGATTGGCGCAGTCCAGACAACGGTGAGCCTCACGCTGGGCCTGCTCCAGGCTCAATCCGAGATTCACTTCATCGCGGAGGAGCCTTGCACGAACCTTGCCTTCCAAATGGGGCATTTCCACACGCGCTATTGCCATCCGTTCCTTGGGCTTCATAGCTGTGCGGAGCGCCCGTCGCCATTCCGCATCGCGCGAGGGGTCTTCCGGCACTGCAGCCGCAGGCTCACCCGCTGCCATTGCGGAAACAGGCGCTGCAGGGGGCTGCTCTACGGCGCACGTGTCCGTCGTGCCCCAGGCCGCACCGGCTGCTTCCATCTGTTGCTCATGCTCTATCGCCTCGTGCTCTTCATGAGAGAAGGCCTTCATGCGCCGGAGCATCTCATCGAAATCCACGGCATGACCGTCAAACTCAGGACCGTCCACACACACGAATTTACGCTCTCCTCCCACTGTCACTCGGCAAGCGCCACACATTCCCGTGCCATCCACCATGATGGTATTCAGCGAAACATCGGTGGGGATGCCATACTTTGCCGTCGTCAGACAGCAGAATTTCATCATGATGGCAGGACCGATGGCAAAGCATTTGTCCACCTTCTCGCGGGCTATCACTTGTTCCAGGGCTTTGGTCACCACACCCTGCTGGCCGTAGCTGCCGTCATCGGTCATGATGATGACTTCATCGCTGCTTTCGCGCATCTCCTTCTCCAGGATGATGAGTTCCTTGGTGCGGGCGGCCAGTACGGTCACCACGCGATTGCCCATTGCCTTCAGCGCACGGACAATGGGAAGCATCGGCGCTACTCCCACACCGCCTCCTGCACACAGCACGGTATGCTCAAAACGCTCGATATGGGTGGGACGTCCCAACGGGCCTACCACATCCTTGATTTCATCGCCTGCTTCAAGATGTGACAAACGGATGGTGCCGGCTCCCACAGCCTGCACCACGAGTGTAATGGTGCCTCGGTCCACGTCGGCATCGGCAATCGTCAGGGGGATGCGCTCGCCATGGGCATCAATCCTGACCATCACGAAATGTCCGGCACGGCGCGCACGGGCAATCAGGGGAGCCTCTACGACGAACTTGAATACTTTCTCGGAGAACTGCTCCTTACTAACTATCTTACTCATTATTTATAATATAAAGGGAATATGATACGACAACGGAGAAAAGGGGGGATAGGGCATTGGCCAGAACAGAAACAAACAGGAAACTGATGCCAAAAACGCATCGTTGCCTACAGGACATTGGCCATTTGCCCCCGCTATAAATCCGCGCAAAAATAGTGCAAAAGAGCGGATAACGCAAAAAAAGATAGGATTTTTTGACAAACATCCCCACCTTTTTACCGTTTTGTACGTAACTTTGCCGAAAATTTACCGTTAAAAAGCGTTTCCTCCGCGCTTTGGCGTGAAAACTGCGACTGTCCCCCCACCTTTTGTTTGCCTATGATTCCCGTACAATACATTATCCCAGCCTCTGGCATTGCTGAGGCTTTAGCAGCGGGTTGCCGCTGGATACAGACCGACTACCATCCCGACGAGGCTGCCTCATGGCTGCACGATTGCCATGCAGCAGGCTGCTATCTGGTGTTTCAGGACGATGTGGAGGCCGTGCGCGATGCTACTGCCGATGGGGTTTTTCTCTCCGCAGAGGCTATACGCGCCCTGTCAGAAAGCAGGAAGAAGCCATCGGGCATCGTGCTGCAAAGCCCTCGTCCGGTGAGCACCGCCCTCCATGTGGCAAGGGAGACTTTAGGCGAGGATTCCCCGCAGCTGACGGGAGTCTGGACCGACAATGCCGATGATGCCATCACTGCGGCCAAGGCTGGTGCCGACTATGTTCAGCTGCCTGCCTTTCAAGCGCTGGAACTGGCGAGGGAAATCCGCACGGCAGGCTGCAACATCCCATTGGTGGCACGATTCGGCGAAGCATGCGCTTTCTGCACCGCATCCCCGACGGACGGCCAGCACCCGGCATTCACCCCAGACTTTGTACTCCGGCTCCTCGATGCCGGCATCAATGGCATAGCCTGTAGCAGCACAGCCCTTCCTCCCCTCTCCCTTCCTCTTCTCCTTCATGCTGATGAATGAACATGCCGGCACGTACTGAGTTTGTCTCCCCCCAAAAACATCAATCCTCATGATTCATCCCAAACACATTCATATTCACGATTACAACTATCCTTTGCCTGATGCCCGGATAGCCAAATATCCACTCCCACAGCGCGATGCTTCAAAACTCCTCACGCGGGCTGTCGACGGCAGCATCGCAGAAGATACTTTCCGCCATCTCCCAAACTATCTTCCCCAAGGAAGCCTCATGGTTTTCAACAACACGAAAGTCATTCAGGCTCGCCTGCATTTCCACAAGCACACGGGAGCCTTGATAGAGGTGTTCTGCCTGGAACCTCATGCTCCTGTCGACTATCAGCAGTCGTTCGCCACCCGTGGCAGCGTGGAATGGACATGCCTTGTAGGCAATCTGAAAAAATGGAAGGAGGGATGCCTGGAGCGCACTATCAGTGTCGGCGACGCTACAGGCAGCCGCACCGTGGTTCTGCGGGCTGAGCGCAGGGGGACAAGCGGAACCGGACATATCATCCGCTTCTTTTGGGATGACCCTTCGCTGAGTTGGGCTGAAGTACTCGATGCCATCGGCGAACTGCCCATACCGCCCTATCTCAATCGTCAGACGGAGGAAAGCGACCTGAGGACCTATCAGACTGTCTACTCTAAAATCAAAGGCTCTGTGGCGGCTCCCACAGCGGGACTGCACTTCACCCCCAGCGTGCTCCGCGCCATTGACGATGCCGGCATTGAGCGGGCAGAACTGACGCTCCATGTAGGGGCTGGAACCTTCAAGCCTGTGAAAAGCGAAGAGATTGAGGGACACACCATGCACGCCGAATGGATAGCGGTGCCACGTAGCGTCGTCGAGAAACTCCTGGAGCATGATGCGCAATGCGTGGCGGTGGGAACCACAAGCGTACGCACCCTGGAGAGTCTGTACTACATCGGGAAAATCATCGCAGAAAAGGAGGCTGCAGGCATGGCCCTGAGCGATATTACCGCCGAGGACTTGCACGTGACGCAATGGATGCCGTATGCCGAAGGGATTGCCGAAACGAAGGATGCCGAAACGCTCTGCCCCGAACCTTTGGCGCCAGCAGATGCCCTGAAGGCCATCCTGCGATATCTGGACGCTCTGCAGTTGGGGGCACTCGCCACTTCCACCCAAATCATCATTGCCCCGGGCTACAGGTTCCACATCGTACGCACCATCATCACGAATTTCCACCAGCCGCAGTCCACCCTCCTGCTGCTCGTCAGTGCTTTTGTGGGGGGCGAATGGAAACCTGTTTACGATTTTGCGCTTGAGCATGATTTCCGTTTCCTCAGTTATGGCGATTCCTCCATCCTCAACTACGATGCCATAACCCAACCCAACACCCTGAATCCTGCCAACACCGTAAGCACCAACTCCTTGCCCCACCCTGCCATCCATCACGACAACCCATCCGAGCGGTTGCCGGTGGTGGACGTAGAAGGGACGGTCACCGGCAGCACCACACGTGGAGAGGCGCATTCCGGGACAGCAGGCAAACCGCTTCATCCCGTAGTACACCTGCACCTTTTCAATCCTCAGGGCGAACTGTTTCTCCAGCATCGTCCGGCATGGAAGGACATACAGCCTGACAAATGGGACACGGGGGTCGGCGGTCATGTGGACTGGGGCGAGGACATTGCCACCGCCTTAGCACGCGAAGCACGCGAGGAGATTGGAATCACCGATGTCAGCCAGGCGGAATTGCTGCAAAAATATGTTTTTGAAAGTGCCCGTGAGCGGGAACTGGTGCATGTGTTCCGACTCATCTCTGATGTCCCGCCCCATCCTTCCAGCGAACTGGATGGCGGGCGTTTCTTCTCGCAGCAGGAAATTCTGCAACGCATGGGCACGGGATTCTTTACCCCTAATTTCGAGCAGGAATACACCCGGATTTTCCTGAAATGATGCGTATTATACGTGGGCTTTCGGGCACTCTCGGGCACCAAGCCCCATCTGCGGCTCTGCCTGACGGAGGATTCTCCATCGGCCTAGCAAAACGGAGGTAATGGGAATCATGCCAGGCAGATATGGCCGTTAAACCACACGAATCCCCGTTTTTCACCAAAGCAGCACAGCTTATTGTCAGAAAAATCCGTAACTTTGCCCGCAAATTTTATCAGATTTCAAACAGACACGCTAAATATGAGCAAAAAATTCACAGAGCGCAAGGCACTCGACCTTTCCGCTATCAACAAGGAAGTTCTGAAAGAATGGGACAATCTTGACCTCTTCCACCGTAGCATGACGGAACGTGAAGGCTGCCCATCCTATGTATTCTTCGAGGGGCCACCCTCTGCCAACGGACACCCGGGCATTCATCACGTCATGGCACGTACCATCAAAGACACGTTCTGCCGGTACAAGACGATGCAGGGATTTCTCGTGAAGCGCAAGGCTGGATGGGACACCCATGGACTGCCGGTGGAACTGGGCGTGGAGAAGGAACTGGGCATCACGAAGGAAGACATCGGCACAAAGGTGAGCGTGGACGACTACAACCGCAAATGCCGGGAAAACGTCATGATGTACACGCAGGAATGGACGGACCTCAGCCACCGCATGGGCTACTGGGTCGACATGGAGCACCCTTACGTGACGTACGAAAACTCCTACATCGAAACCCTCTGGTGGCTGCTCAGACAACTCTACGACAAGGGACTGCTCTATAAAGGCTACACCATCCAGCCTTACAGTCCTGCGGCAGGTACCGGATTGTCGAGCCATGAACTCAATCAGCCCGGATGCTACCGCGATGTGAAGGACACCACCGTGACGGCACAGTTTAGCGTGACGGACAATACCGACCATCTTTTTGCCAATCCCGGCCACCTGCCAGTCTATTTCCTGGCATGGACCACCACGCCCTGGACGCTCCCCTCGAACACCGCCCTCTGCGTAGGTCCGAAAATTGACTATGTGGCCGTTCAGGGCGAAAACCCCTATAGTGGCGAGAAGGGCATTTATATCCTTGCAGAAAGCCGGCTTGCCGCTTATTTCAAGGCCGAAGAGGGCGAGACGCTGCAGGTGATGGGACGCTTCTCCGGCACTCAACTCGAAGGATTGCACTACCGCCAGTTGATGCCCTGGATTGAGCCCTGCGATGTGGTGGACGGTGTGGCGACTCCGCGTGGAGAAGCCGCTTTCCGGGTGATTCCGGGCGACTATGTCACCACAGAGGATGGTACGGGTATCGTACACATTGCGCCTACCTTTGGTGCTGACGATGCCAAGGTGGCGAAAGATGCTGGAGTACCTGCACTCTTCGTCGTCGACAAGAATGGCGACCCTCGCCCCATGGTCGACTTCACGGGAAAGTATTTCGTGAAGGACGACATGAACGCTGAGTTTTCCGAAAAATTCGTACACGAGGCTTATTGGAAGCACAGCGGGGACTATGTGAAGAATGCCTACGACCCGCGCTTCAATCCCGACGGACGATATGACGAGAAGGCCGCGCAGAAGGAGATGGATCTCAATGTCATCCTCTGCGTGGAAATGAAAGAGCAAGGCTCTGCCTTCAAAATCGAAAAGCACGTACACAATTATCCTCACTGCTGGCGCACGGACAAACCGGTGCTCTATTACCCCTTGGACAGCTGGTTCATCCGCAGTACGGCTGCAAAGGAGCGCATGATGGAACTCAATGACACCATTCTCTGGAAACCCGCATCCACGGGAAGCGGACGCTTCGGAAAATGGCTGGAGAACCTGAACGATTGGAACCTCAGCCGAAGCCGCTACTGGGGAACACCGCTCCCCATCTGGCGAAACCGCACGACGAAGGAGGAAATCTGCATCGGAAGCATACAGCAACTTTGGGATGAAATCGAAAAGGCGGTAGCAGCGGGAGTGATGAAGAGCAATCCGCTGAAGGAGAAGGGCTTTGTACCTGGTGACTATTCTGCGGAAAACTATCATCGCATCGACTTGCACCGCCCCTACGTGGATCATATCGTGCTCGTGGGCGAGAGCGGAGCCCCGCTACACCGCGAGACCGACCTCATCGATGTTTGGTTCGACTCGGGTTCCATGCCGTATGCCCAGTGGCATTATCCTTTCGAGCACAAGGAGGAACTCGACAATAAGGACTGCTATCCGGCCGACTTTATTGCCGAAGGCGTAGACCAGACGCGTGGATGGTTCTTCACCCTCCATGCCATAGCCACGATGGTATTTGATTCCGTAGCGTTCAAGACGGTCATCTCCAACGGACTCGTGCTCGACAAGAACGGCCAGAAGATGTCGAAGCGCTTGGGCAATGCTGTCGATCCTTTCCAGACCATCGAGCAGTATGGTTCCGACCCCTTGCGATGGTATATGATTACCAACAGCGCACCGTGGGACAATCTCTCCTTCGACGGCGATGGAGTGAAGGAGGTGAGCGGATCGTTCTTCGTCAAGCTTTTCCAACTCTACAGCCTCATGTCGACCTATGCCAACATCGACGGATGGCAGCCGGAGATGAAGGGCGATGCTGCCGATGAAACCACTATGGACCGCTGGGTGCTCTCCAAGCTCAACTCTCTGGTGGCTGAGGCTACGGATGCTTACGAGGCCTACGAGCCCACACGGGCAGGACGCGCCATCCACTCCTTTGTGGTGGACGAACTCAGCAACTGGTATGTGCGTCTCTGCAAAAAACGCTTCTGGGGCGAGGGCATCACCGCCGACAAGAAGGTGGCTTACTCCACGCTCTACAACTGTCTGCTCACCGTGAGCAAACTGATGGCGCCCATTGCACCTTTCTATGCCGACCGCCTCTATCTGGATCTTCAGGGGGGGGCTGACAGCGTGCATCTGGAGGCTTTCCCGAAGTGCGACACCCAGCGCATCAATATCCCTCTGGAGGAACAGATGGAGTTGGCCAAGAAGGTCACATCCATGGTGCATGCCATCAGGAAGCAGGTGAAAATCGGCGTACGCCAACCCTTGCAGACGATTGCCATACCTGTCACAAGCCAGAAGGTGAAGCAGGACATACAAGCTCTTCAGCAACTGATCCTGGAGGAAGTGAATGTCAAGGAAATCAACTTCGTCGAGGAGCAAATCCGCAAGACCGTCAAGCCCAACTATCGCACCATGGGAAAGAAGTTCGGCAAACTGATGAAGCAGGCGGCAAGTGTGGTGCAAAGCCTTGGCCCCGACGCTGTGGCAGAACTGGAGGCAGGAAAGACGACCATCGTAGTAGCCGGCGAGACGTTTGAAATCACACGCGACGATGTGGAACTCATCACGGAGGAAATGCCCGGATGGAGCATCGCCACCGAGGGAGCGCTGACCGTCGCACTCGACATCACCGTGACTCCTGAGCTCCGCATGGAAGGCCAGGCCCGCGATATCGTACGCAGCGTGCAGAATCTCCGCAAGGAGTCGGGACTCAATATCACTGACCGCATCTGCCTGACACTCCCGGAAGCAATGCGTGAGACGGCCACGACCTACAAGGACTACATCTGCGGACAGGTGCTTGCCCGCGAACTCCGCTTTGCCGACATTCAGGAACCTGCACTTGAAAAGGCATAATCCTGCCCCTGACCTTGACTTTTTTGCCCTATCGTCGAGAACACCAATACTCCGAGGACAAGGCATAAAGGCCAAGGTCAGGGTCATTTCCAATGGAAGGATATTCCTGTCATTCAAGGGATGTTCTATAAATTAGCTTGAGACAATTTTCTTTCCTATCGCACAGTAGATTCCTATCCTTTAAACGCGCACATAGCGGGCTATGTAAGTGTTTGAAGGATAGGAAGATACAAGAGAGAGGTTGAAAAGTAGCCAAGCATAAGAACACTTCCTAAATGAATAAAAAACTAATTTATAGAACATCCCTCAAATGAAAGGCGACTTTTTGACGACGGTAAAAAGCAGAGCCAAAATATTAGAACACCCCATAAGAGAGAGAAACTATGGAAAAGACCCGCTATTCTGACGAGGAACTGGAAGAGTTCCGCCAGATCATCAACGAAAAGCTTCAGGTGGCAGAAGAGCAGTACAAGGAAATCATCGACACCATGTCGAAACGCAACAGCAATGGCATCGACGACACACTGCCCACCTATCACAGCCTGGAAGAGGGCAGTTGCACACAGACCCTTGAGGAGCAGATGGCAATGGCACAACGCCTGTACAAGTTTATCACCGGACTGAAGGCTGCACTCCTGCGCATTGACAACAAGACCTACGGCATTTGCCGTGTGACCAAAAAACTAATCCCCAAGGAGCGTCTGAGGGCTGTACCCCACACCACGATGACCCTTGAAGCAAAACTCCAGCAAAAGAAATGAGATTACGCGCCGTTCTGTCAGCACTGCTGATACTCCTTGTCCTCGTGGCAGACCAAGTGGCAAAGATTCTGGTGAAGACCCACATGTCGCTCTATGAGCATATCGAGCTCACGAACTGGTTCCATATCGCTTTCGTGGAAAACCGTGGCATGGCGTTTGGCATGGATTTCATCGGCACAAGCATCCTGACACTATTCCGATTTCTCGCAGTTTGCATCTTCGGGTGGTATTTGGTGAGGTGCATACGCCGATGCCTCCCCATAGGCTTCATTGTCTGCCTCTCGCTCGTCATTGCCGGAGCCATGGGAAATATCATCGACAACTGCCTCTATGGACTCATCTTCACTGAGAGCCAACCTGCCAACCCTTTCTTTGCCCCAGTGGCAGAAATAGTGCCGTTCGGACAGGGATATGGTCAGTTTCTCAGCGGAAAGGTGGTGGATATGCTCTATTTTCCCCTATGGGAATGGCCGGAATCGATGCCTGTCCTAGGAGGACGCACATTCTTCGGGGCGGTGTTCAATCTGGCCGATTCTGCCATCAGCGTGGGGGCGGTGGCAATCATCCTCTTCTACCACCAATTGCTGACTCAGCCGAAAGAAAGCACCACGAAGGAGGACAAGGCAGCATCCTGCTGATGCCTCCGTGCCCGTTCCCCCTCCTCTCCCTTGAAAACGGCCTGTGTGCTTAACTGTCTTCCACGAACAACACGGATTGCTGTTCTGCGTCTGCTGTGCGTGTGTGCCGTGGAGCAACTTTTGCTTTGCTGTTTTCCATTCTTTACCCTCCCCCCACTCCCCCATTTGCTTTGAAAAAGAATATCATCGGAATCCTGTTGCTGCTCACTCTTGCCGTCATGACATCGTGCGACCGGCAAGGACGGCATAATATTATCCCGGAACGAGCCATGACCGACGTTCTCTATGACTATCAGCTGGCAGTCGCGCTGGCAGACGAAGAGAACGAAAGCCGCAAAAAGGCAGAAAAGGAATATCTCTACACCCAGGCCGTATTTCAGAAACACGGCATCACGGAGGATGAATTCAATCTCTCCGTGGCTCACTATGCGCGAAATCCCAAGACACTCCTTGCCATCACTGAAAAAGTGAGCGACCGCTACACCGAGGAGATGCGCTCCGTGCAGGATCAGGAGAATGCCGGGCGCAAAAGCACACTGCGCACGGACACTATACTGCTTTGGAAATCGCCCCACGACATTGTTCTCTCAGGTTCCGGGGTCAACCGCTGTGCTGTAGAAGTGCCCTGCAAGGGGCTTAAGCGTGGTGACCGCCTGCTGCTGGGATGCCACACATCATGGATTTACCGTGAGGGGGCCAAACAGGGCTACATGCAAGTGGCTGTCACCTATGCCAACGATTCCACTTCCCTTACAGGTGTGGAAATCCGGGAGTATGCCAACAATCTCGGGGCATCTGTCTTTCTTTCCGATTTCTATGATGTCAAGCGCATCAACATCCACATCTATCAGGATGCTGTATGGAGAGCATATCCCCAGTTGCTCTGGCTGAAGAACCTCGCCGTTTGGAGCATCCGCACCAGCAATATCAATATCAAGAAGAATGAAAAGCAAACAGATAGCAGTGCTACGGCTACACCTGAAAGACGGCTCCGTGCTGCGAAACCAGATGCTCTGCGTTGACGCTACCGGCCTGCTCCTCTCGTACTCTCCCTTGACTGTCGAACAGCCCTTTACGGAGTGGTATCGGGGAGATTGGTATGAGCCATGAGAAAAGCTTTCGAAACGCTTTCCCCCGCAGATGGAGGAAAAAAGCTGGGCCATCTGTAATTTTTTACCAAGAATATATAAGTAAGGACAACGGGAATTGCCGTACATTTGCATCTGGAAATCATCGTTCAAGCATCTGCAAATGTCACATTCTCCCGCTATCCTTACTTATCTTTTTTTTGCTGCTGCCGCCATCCCGGCATCTTCGCAAAACCTGACCGACAGCATCAGCGGCAATCATGAACTTTCTGTGGTAGTGGTGAAACCGCAAGCCAAAAGCAAAGCCTTGTCCGCAGTCACCAATACCGAAATTATCGGCCAAAGCCAACTCATCAGAGCCGCTTGCTGCAACATCGGCGAATCATTCACCACAAATCCCTCTGTCGACGTCAATTATAACGATGCTGCCACGGGGTCACGACAAATCAAACTGCTGGGACTTAGCGGAATCTATGTGCAGATGCTCACGGAGAACATGCCCAACCTGCGTGGGGCAAGCATTCCTTATTCTTTAGGCTTCGTGCCAGGTCCTTGGATGCAGTCCATACAGGTCAGCAAGGGAGCCTCAAGCGTAAAGAATGGCTACGAAAGCATCACTGGACAAATCAACATCGAATACCTCAAGCCGCAGGGAGTCGACGGCATAAGAGCCAACGCCTATCTTGACTCACGCTTGCGGCATGAGGCCAATGCCCATGGCAGCATTCACCTCACCGACCGGCTTTCTGCCAGCCTTCTTCTGCACTTTGAAAATCGGCAGACGGACCATGACGGCAATGGCGACGGCTTTATGGATATGCCGAAAATGCGTCAGTACAATGCCATGCAACGATGGGCATACATCTCCCCGTTGTGGATTAGCCAACTGAGCTACCGCATCCTGCACGATGAGCGGGAAAGCGGTATGAGCCACCACCATGCAGAAAGCAGCATTCCGCACTATACGATTGGCGTGGAGACCAAACGCCATGAACTGCAGTGGAAAAACGGCTACACCATCTGCCCTGACCGCAAGATGAGTGTCGCACTCATGCTGCATGGCTCCCTCCACGATGCGCAGCAGCAATTCGGCCATACGCTCTACGATGTGAACCAGAAGAACGCCTATGCGCAACTCATGTTTGAAACCGACCTCGGCGAAGCGCATCAACTGAGCGTGGGAGCCAGCGTGAACCACGACCGTTTCCGGGAGAATACCAACGAGTCTTTTCCATCTGCCGATGCCACCGCTCTGCTGGCTCCGCCAAATGAAACCACTGCGGGAATCTATGCCCAATACACCTACCGTCTTGTCGAAAGGCTGACGCTGATGCCGGGCATTCGCTGGGACCACTCTTCCCTGTATGGCGGCTTCGTCACTCCGCGCCTGCATCTGAAGTACACCCCATTGAAAATACTCAGCATACGTGCCAGTGCAGGAAAGGGCTACCGCACACCACATGCTCTGGCAGAAAATGTACCGCTCCTCGCAAGCGGACGCACCTTCACCGCTGGGCATCCGCTGAAACAGGAGGAGGCATGGAACTTTGGGGCATCGGCTATGCTCCATCTACCGGTTGCAGGAAAAGACCTGGAACTGAACGTGGAGTACTACTACACCGATTTCAGGAATCAGACGGTCATCAATGTGGATGCCACACCGGGGACGCACACCGTAAGCTTCGAGAATCTTCATGGCAAGAGTTTCAGCCATACCGTGCAGATCGATGCCACCTATCCCTTCTTTGAAGGTTTCTCTGCCACCGGTGGATTCCGGTACAACGATGCACGCACCACCTATGATGGCACACTCCGCCAGCGTCCGCTCACTTCGCGCTATAAAGGCCTGCTCACGCTCTCTTATAAGACCCCCACGGAACTTTGGCAACTCGATGTCACTGGCCAACTCAATGGCCATGGTATTCTCTACGACCGTTCTTCCTATCCCACCTTTTTCCAACTCCAGGCTCAAATCACCCGTGAGTTTCGTCATTTCTCCGTCTATATCGGAGGGGAGAACCTGACCAACTATCGCATGAAACATCCCATCATCAATGCTGCCAACCCTTGGGAGGCGGCCTACGATGCCACACAGGTATGGGGACCTACGGAAAAAGCCATGGTCTACATCGGGTGCAGGCTGAAGTTCGAGAAACTATAGGGATGTTCTATAAATTAGCTTGGTAAACCTTCCTCCTTCGCACCTCGGCCATTAAAA